>CAYPQH010000066.1:0-1735 GCA_964412825.1 uncultured Nitrospinaceae bacterium
TATAAATACAGCGCCTTGTAAAATAGAACGGTCTCGAATCCTTCACGATATACGGATAAAAAAGCCACACCGCCGAGCGCAAACGCGCTTCCCGTGGAAACGGCGGTTTTCATTTTTTGCGTGATATAAGACTGCCATTTCTCCGCTTCTATTTTGGAAACCAGCCAGTAACTGACCCAAAATAGCACCACCACGGCAAACAGCATGATCCAACCTTCCATGAGCTCCTGGCTGGCGATGCTTAAGTGGAGGACTTCGTGGACAATGTAAGCGGTCAAAAAACTTCCTATGATCCCTAAGGTCACACCGGTGTATATGGATTTCAGTTTGTCCCGATTGCGCGATTTTATAAGAAACGCGATCAAAGCGGCGATGATCAGGATGGCCTCAAATCCTTCGCGCACGATAATCGAAAAAGATTGGATGAATAACCCGCTAAAACCGACTTCTTCCTGAAGAATCTGGAGAGCTTGTGTGAGATCTTTATGGATTCCCGCATGGATTTTTTCGACATGAGAAAATTCCGCCTGTCGCTTGATTTCGGCGCGATAACGGCTGAAAGTGGATTCCAGTCGCAACCCCAGTTCCTTGCGCTTGCTGATCAGACCGGCTTCAATATTTTCATAAGTGAGGTATGCGTCAAAAGCGATATCTGCCGTTTCGTCAATGTCACCGCCGGCTTTAAATTTCTCCAGGCTGGTATCCAGTAAAACCCGAACCTGGGCTATAGTTTGTGCCGCTTGTTTGCCGCCGTCATCCTCAGAAGGAGAGTCGGCAGAGGCGACTTTCCCATTGATGAGCGGCAATTTGACATTATCATTGGAAAAAGTACGGATATAGTAAGTGACGTCCCAGATTTCCGACTCCGAAAGGTTGTCCGCCCAACCGATCATGCCTGTTTTGGCGATGCCCACACTGATGACCTGAAAATTATCGTAAGCCACGGTGTTGTCATCACCTGTGAGTTTGGGGTCTGCCAGAACTGCGGGTGCGGGGTCGAATTGCGTGGCAATTGGCCCGTCTCCCTTACCGGTCGTGCCGTGGCAAACCGAGCATTTATTGGTGAAGATGGTTTTGCCGTTTTGAAGGGATACAGGCTCAACAGGAGACTGGCTGATTTTGATGGCATAAGTTTTCATCAAGCTCGCATTGATGTCATTGATCAGAGGGCGCACCTCGCCGATATCCACCTTGTTCTTGATTTTTTGAGTGAGGTCCGTAAACCGGGCGGCGATTGATTTGATTTCCTCAATATTTTCCCTGGAGGCGGGAAGTCTTTTGAAGCGGTCTTGTGCCTGTTCCAGAAAAACCTGACTTTCTTCGTATTCAGCGGCGATGACGATTTTCCCATCAACGATCCCTTCTTCGTATTCTTTGGTCACAATGTTCATCATCATGACAATCTTTTTAATTTTGTTTTCAAGGGATTCCGAGGCGGCTTCTACATTGGGGGAAAATAAACCAAGGATGATCAAAAAGCTCAACATCAGGGAGAGGGGGAATTTTTTTTTCATGAGTGCTGTTTTATAGATTGAGGAAAAATTGGAATTTATATTTATTGATATAAATTAATGTGTCACTGGAATTTCAGGCGAAAATGAGCCTGTCAAAATATTGGAATGAAAATAAAAATGAGAATAATTATCAATTATATTTAAAGGATGAGTTATTGTCAATAAAAAGAGGGGTTTTAGTTAAGCGTGTGGGGGTGGGGTGTGGAAAACGCAGACCGGAG
>CAYPQH010000066.1:1835-12322 GCA_964412825.1 uncultured Nitrospinaceae bacterium
AGACAGCAAAGAAGGCAATGTCCTTACAAGATTTTTTAAGGTTTTCCTGGGTTTTTTGCGCCGTCACCTCAGTGGGTGTTGCGGTGAAAAATGGTTTTGTTTTCTCAGTCTCCGGCCTGCCGCCTCCGGTCTGCTATTTTTCCTTTCGAGTCCCCCGAACCAGGCGTACGGCAAAGGGGCCTTCTCCGAATCGATTGATCCAGCTCGATCGGCCTTTCACCAGGCTGAACATCATGGCGCGTTCGCCATTTACGGTGTCGGTCCAGGTGTTATCGGCGCACCCCGCTTCAAAGGCCTGCGGGATGTGGATTTCCGATTTGCCAAAATCCAATAAACTGAAACTTTTGTCAAAGATGGTTTTAATATCTTCCAGTTTGGGAACCCGCCAATCGTCAAAGCCCGCAAAACTTTCGGAATTTTTCTCTTGGGCGAATTTTTCCGATTTCTCCAGATGCATCCATTTGCCGGTGACTTGCCGGGAGTCTTTTTTGAACCAGGTTAAACCTGTTTCGGTATCCGTAATCGTCCCGTTTTCATTGTCGCTAAATCTGGACATTGCGAATTATTTCCTTGCGGTAGAAGAATATGTGAATGAATTTATTATATTATAAAAATAAGATTTATTTGATTTTTCTCGCAATAATTAGGGAATAAAAGGAATAGAAAATCTATCTTAATTCATGAGTCGAAGGAATAAAAAAATGTATGCCTTGAGTAAGGGGGACCAAAATGAACTTCAATTTCTCAACTCATCATGGGTTCCGGTATTGGGTTGACCCTGGGGAGGAAAAACAAATATCTCAAGAAGCGATTTTTCATAGGGTTTGGATTGATTTTCTACTCTTTCTATTTTTCCTTTTTTTGTTCATTGTTTTGTAGTTCCCAAGATTGATTATTTTAGGGATTATTCGAAAAAATCTCTTTAATGTCTAACATGGAGGGACAGATCATGAGTAAAATTTGTGGTTTCATGAGCAAGCCGGTTTTAACCATAAGCCCCGATATAGTTGCTTGTGATGCGATCGATAAAATGTTTGAGAATAACGTTTCAGCTCTTCTGGTAGAAAAAAATGGAGAATACGTTGGAATATTTACGAAAACAGATTGGATGCATCTGGTCCTAAGCGAACAATGCGACCCCAATAGTATTATTAAAGTTTCTGCGATCATGGCCGCACCCATTATCACCGTTGATATAAATGAGACGCTGGCAAAAGCAAGTGTTCTTGTCGAGGAAAACAATATCCGTCATATTGCGGTAACGGAAGGTGACGAAATTGTAGGGATGCTATCAGTAAGTGATTTGGAAAGGTATTTTCATGAGTTGCATGAGAAGGATTACACTGCCCTGAGTGGAGTATGAAATTTTGGGGTGGGTTAACAACAAATGAGTTTTGCTGATTCGAGGTTTTTGTCTGAGTTACGCCCCATCAGTTAGGTGGGGCGTTTTGACTTGACGGCGAATTATTATTAGAGTCCTTTTATTTAGAGAGTCCTAACGCACGGTATAAAATTTCAAACCCTGGAACCGGTATTTCAATTTTGCAGGCAGTTTAGCGTTGAAAAAAGTCTGGTCATAGGGAGGTGTCCAGGCGTTGGCAATTTTTAACTTGATATCATAAGGGCTTTCTTCGCAAGATCGAAAGAAGCACCAGTGCATAAAAATAGAAACTTCTTTGTCCCTTTTGAGTATGATTCCGTAGATATCTTTGCCATCAAAATAAAACTGCAATATAAACTGCGGGTCTGTCACCTGATACGCTTTCCCCGGAGAGATTTTGGTCAAGTCCATATGACTGGGTACAGGAATGGACAACTGTTTGTAGGTCTTCAACGAGATATTTTCAATTTCCTCGGAAAATGGTGCGGAAGGTTGCCATAGAAAGAAGATCAGCCAGAGTGACCACCAAAGTTTGGATTTGTTGCGGGAAATTTCAGGTTCCATAGTAAACGCTTGAGTCAAAATATTTTATTCCCACCAGTGGGTTTCATACCCCGTAGCTTTCTACGGCTTTTAAATAAAAATCCTTATCGGATACCACCCCGTCCGCTTGCGGCAAAGGTCGTTCATTTCAAAAAATAGCAGACCATATAGCAGAATAAGCGATTCACAAGTGTTTTTTCAAATTTTATGGATTATTCTCGCACCCTCAGTTCGAATTTTTTCGTTGTTCCTCCATTATCCTCAGTAATCCCAATCTCATTGTTTCATTGGCTCATCTATGCTACAAATGGAGGATTAGCCGGAATATTTTTAGTGAATCACTCTCAATACTAGGACTATTGAGCCGGTTTCTCATTCGAACTCGGCGAGTGAAAAGAGTGAAAAAAGCCTGATAATATTAATTTTAGAGTTTTTCTTAAATGAGTTACCGTGTGGGTTAAAGAAGCGTTCAGAGATTATTACAAACCGAAACTTCGACGGGAATTGAAACGCGATCCGAGCCAGGAGGAACTGGACCAGCGCTTCGAGGAGATTTTCAGTCAGGTGAATTGCACACTTTTGGCGGGAGTCAACGAAGGTGTGGGGATCTATTTTTACGAGATCGCCAAATTCACTCTGGAGGAGTTCAAACAATTCCGTGATCAGCCGGAAGCCTATTTGTTCGAACGGTTTGGCGGCGGCAATTTTAAATTGAACTTTTATGAAGGCCCGTCTTTTATCGTTTGCGTCAATTTCAAACCGGCGGGCGAACCCAAGTGGAAACATCTTCTGCCTAAAAAAACGGGTATTTCCTCGGAAAAATAATATTAAGGCAGACGGCAGGACGTAGACCAAAAACCCCCTGAAAAACTTTCCATCTGTGTTCATCGGTGGTTTCAATATTTTTCTTCTGATTTTCTAGTTTATTCATGAATCAATCCCTGGCATTGCCCAAATTTGAAAACCTTGATTTTTCCGCAAAAATAAAGTCGGTTGCCGAGCGGTTGAAAACCCCTTTGGCCGAGGTGACGGTGGAAGGGTTTTCCGGAGCTTCCAGAGCCTTATTCCTGGCACGCTTGAAAAAAAATCTCCGCCGGCCCATTGTTGTGCTCACTGCCGATCAGAATACAGGTGAGGCTCTTTTAAGCGATTTAAAATATTTTTTCCGCCATGAAAAAATTCGCCATATCCCGCAATTTTTCCCCACTTGGGAGTTACTGCCTTACGAGCATCTTTCGCCGCTGACCGAGGTTTCAGGCGAGAGGTTGTTTATTCTCGATCAACTCATGCACGGAATTTGTCCGTTTCTGGTGGTTCCGGTAGAGGCGGTCATGCAGTGCGTGGTGCCGAAGTCCATTCTGAGAAAGTTGGTTTTTCCTCTGAAAAAGGGGGATTCCCTGGAGCGTGATTTTCTGGAAGCCTGTCTGGGTGATAATGGATATACACGCGTTCATATGGTGGAAGGCCGTGGCGAGTTCAGCGTTCGCGGAGATATCGTAGATCTGTATCAGTCCTCGTCCTCAAACCCCGTTCGTGTGGAGTTTTTTGGCGATCAGGTCGAGTCTTTGAGAGAGTTCGACATCAATTCTCAGGTTTCAATTGAGGAAGTTGGTGAAATAAAAATCCTTCCGGTCCGGGAAGTCACCTTGACTCATGAAGAGATCGAACGCGGTTTGAAAAATATTCAGGCTTTCGCCAGAGAAAACGATGTCGACCGGGGGCAACTCAAGGAAGTGGTGGACCGAATAGAAAATCTGGGCGGGTTTTCAGGTGTCGAGCGCCTGTCCTCTTTCTTTTACCCAGAGAAAGAAAATCTGTTCGACTATCTTCCTGAAGAAACCCTCATAGTCGTGGACGAGATGGATTTGGTCCTCGACAAATGCGATCAATACCAACAACTCATTCAGACTGAGTATGAAAACACACTTGATAATGGAGGCATCGCGGCGCCTCCGGGTGATTTCTATTTGACCGTTCAGGATGTTAAATCCCGGTTGGCCTCGGTCGGGTCGCTTACCATGAATTCTCTCAAACTATCAGACGGTGAATCTCCCGATGTCGCCCATTTTACCGTTCACCCCATTCCTCAGCTCAGAGGCAAATTTGATTCTCTGGCCGAGCAGGCCCTCAAATGGAATGAAGAGGGAATGGAGATGGTCATTGTCGCCCCAACAAAAGGGCAGGTGAGAAGGGTTCATCAATTGCTGGAAGAATATGATCTGGAAATGGGGGTGGACAAGGGTTTGATCAGTTCAGGATTTCAAATTCCCGGTTTTGGCAAACTCTTTGTCGCCGAGAGTGAAATTTTTGGCCGTTCGCACAAACATCGATATCGCAGAAAACCCAAATCACAAAGTTTCCAGCGCGGTTTCAAGGATCTTCGGCCCAATGATTTTCTCGTCCACGTCGATTACGGAATTGGACAATATCTGGGGACCAAAGAATTACAAACCGGTGTCGGCGGCGGCGAGTTTTTGGAAATTTTGTATGCCGATGACGAAAAGCTATACATCCCAATGGATGGATTGGGGTATATCCAGAAATACATGGGGTCTGAGGAAACCGGCCCACCTCTTAGCAAGATGGGGAGTGTCGCCTGGAAGCGGCAGAAATCACGGGCGAAGAAAGCCATTCAGGAAATGGCGGCAGACTTGCTCAAACTATACGCGACCCGGAAGATCAGCGAAAGAACCTCCTATTCCCAAAACTCTATCGCGATGGAGGAGTTCGCCGATTCATTTGAGTTTGAAGAAACGGACGACCAGTTGAAAGCCATTGATGAAATTGAAGAGGATCTGGAACTGGGAAAACCCATGGACCGTCTGGTTTGTGGCGACGTGGGTTACGGGAAAACGGAAGTGGCGATGCGGGCGGCTTTTAAAGTGGTCATGGAGAAAAAGCAGGTGGCGGTGCTTGTTCCCACCACCATTCTTGCCCAGCAACATTTGAACACTTTTCAGGAACGGTTTCGCAACTACCCTGTCAATATCGAGCAGGTGAGCCGGTTCCGCACTCCCAAAGAGCAAAAGGAAATTTTAGCCAGATTGAAGACTGGAGAAGTGGATATTCTCATCGGCACTCACCGTCTGCTTTCCCAGGACGTCAAGTTTGCCGATTTGGGTCTCATCATTGTCGATGAAGAACAGAGGTTTGGCGTCAAGCATAAGGAGAGGCTAAAAAAACTCCGCGCGAAGGTGGATATCCTCACTCTGACCGCCACCCCCATCCCCAGAACGTTGCACTTTTCCCTGATGGGCGTCAGGGATCTGAGTGTGATCGAGACCCCTCCCAGTGACCGGCTGGCGGTGAAAACTTTCGTTCGCAAGTTCGATGAAAAGGTCATTCGAGAAGCCATTTTGAGAGAGCTGGACCGAGGCGGACAAATCTTTTTCGTGCACAACAAAATTCACAGCATATTGTCGATTAAGGAATTGCTACTCAAAATAGTTCCTAAGGTTCGGATCGGAGTCGCGCATGGACAGTTGAAGGAGCATCAATTGGAAGCGGTCATGAAACAATTCATGGATCACGAAATCGACCTTCTTTTATGCACCACCATTATCGAATCAGGGCTGGACATTCCCTCCGCCAACACCATCATTATCAACCGGGCGGACCAGTTCGGGTTGGCGCAACTCTATCAATTGCGCGGCAGGGTGGGGCGCTATAAGCATCAGGCCTATGCCTATCTTTTGATTCCAGGGACGCTTGCCATCACTCCCGAAGCGCGTAAAAGAATCTCGGCCATTGAGGAAATGAATGAATTGGGAGCCGGGTTCCAGCTGGCGGCCAGGGACATGGAAATCCGTGGCGTGGGCGACATGCTGGGACACAAACAATCCGGGCACATAAGCACAATTGGATTTGACTTGTATTGCAAGTTGATCGAAGAGACCGTCAAAGAAATTCAGGGAGAAAAAGTAGAGTCTCTGATACAGCCGGAAATCGATCTCATGGTCAAAGGCCATATCCCAACGGACTACATCGAAATTCTCAACCAGCGACTGGAGATTTATCGTCGTATTCAGTTGATAAATGACCTCGAAGAATGTCAATCCCTGAAAGGGGAGTTGATCGACCGCTATGGAGCCATTCCCGAACCGGTTGAAAAACTTATGGAGTTATTGGAAATAAGAGTTCTTTGTCAAAAACTTCACATTTCCAGCGCCAAGTTAAAAGGCCATCAGGCCTACCTGAACGTAGAGACCGGAACTCCGGTGGCTCCTCAGAAAATCGCCTCATTGGTGGATAAAAGGTTGAAATTTTTGTCAGAGTATCAATTAAGTATCACCATCGACCGTAAAGGATGGAAGCAGGACACGAAAACCATCAAACACTACCTGAAAGCTTTGTTGAATTCCAGCCGTGATGAATAAAATTATCCAGACTCAGTATTTCCATTCCATTCATCGTATTGGTTTGATTTTTATGATATTATCGGTCGTCGCCTGCTCGATGGGAGGGAGTTCCTCAGACGGTGTTAAAGAGCGCGCGACCATCGCCAGCATCAATGAAGAGAAAATCAACGTGAAGGATTTTCGCGCGATTCTTGAGAAGCATAAGAAAAAATATCGTGTGGACAATAGCGACCCGCCCGAGTCCGAAGCCTTACTTTGGCTGAAGACCAATGCTCTCAGTGAGATGATTCAAAACACCTTGTTTCGGCAGGAAGCCAAGAAGAGCGGGGTGTCTCTTTCCGAGGAGGAGATTGAAATCGTCCTTCGGGAAGCGAAAAATGGGTACGAGGAGAAGGCGTTCAAAAAATATCTGGAAATTGAAGATATTTCCCGGGAAGAATGGGAAAACGATTTGAAAAATAACCTGTTAATTAAAAAGTTAATTGATAAGCAGGTGAATAATACCGTATCGGTAAATGAGGAAGAAATAAAACAATACTTTGCGGAGCATACAGAGGAGTTCCATAAAGGAAAGCAAGTCAAAGCGTTGCACATTATGGTCGAAACCGAAGAAGAAGCTTTGCGGATTAAAAAGAAGCTGGATTCCAAAAATACAGATTTTGCCGAATTAGCGCGGGAATATTCTTTGGGGCCTGAAGGCGCGGAGGGCGGCGATTTGGGATATGTTCAGGAAGGTCATATGCCGCCGGAACTGGATGAAATTTTTAAGCTGAAAAAAGGGGAAATCAGCAATATTATACGTACCCCTTACGGGAGTCATATTTTCAAGGTTGTGGATAAAAGAAAAGACAGTAAAATGAACTACGATGAGTCACGAAAAATCATTCACGATAAGCTCGTTCGCGACCGGCAGGATAAAGCGTTTCATGAATGGCTTATTGACCTAAAGGAAAAAGCGAATATTGAAATCAAAAATGAAATTTTGGCGAAAATCAGTTAAGTCGGTTACGGTTGCATTGGCTCTAGGGATGATCCTTATGGCATCTCAACCTGCTTTGGCCAAAGTGGTGGACCGTGTTGTGGCGACGGTCAATGGAGTCATCATCACCTTGAGTACGGTGCAGGAAAGGGCTTCCATTTTATTACAGCAAATGCAAACCGCAGGCGAACCTCTTGAAATGGGGGAGAAGAAATTTATCCTGAAAACCCTTGACTCTATCATAGAAGAAAAACTACAGCTTCAGGAAGCCAAAAGAGCGGGATTGGCTGTTGATGAAAGCGCCGTGCAAGCGGCTCTGGATGAAATTTTAAGCAAAAATAACATCACCATGGAAAAAATGGAAGAAATGTTGTTATTGGAAAATCGCTCTATGGAGCAATACAAAAGTCATATACGCAATCAGATAATGACGTCCAAAGTGATGCAGTATCATGTGGGTAAACTCGGCGAAGTGTCGGACAAGCAGATCAAAAAATATTATTTCCAGCACCAAAAGGATTATTGGGAGCCCACAAAACCATTTGTGAGGCATATTTTATTCATAGTCGAAGAAGATTCTCCTGATGGAGTGAGAGAGTCTAAAAGAGAACAAGCCGCTCAGGTGCTTGAGCAAGCTCGGTACGGTACGGATTTTTCAGAACTTGCGAAAGAATATTCGGAGGATGTGTCCGCAAGTTCTGGAGGAGAAGTGGGCTGGTTGACCAAAGGGCATCTGGTCCCGGAGTTTGAGAGCGCGGCTTTTGGGATGAAACCAGGGGAACTCAGCGACGTCGTTGAAAGCCGGTACGGATTCCATATTATCAAGGTGGAAAAAGTTCGTCTTGGGAAAGCTGAACCGCTGGAAAACGTCAAAGAAAAAATCAAGCAGATTCTGTCATTTAAAGCCAGGCAGGAAAAATACAAGGACTGGATAAATGATCTGAAAAAAGATGCCATGATCCAGATAACCCTGTTTGAAGATGAGGATGTGAAAGAGGAATCTCCTGGAAATGACCCCGGACCTTCTAACGCTAGAGAAGAACATTGGGAAGAAGCCTCCAATGTGAAAAGCAAGAGGCTGGTGTCAAGCATTGCCAGGAACCAAAAGAATTTTCGGGTGATGGAGAGGAAGTTGGCATTTATAAAAAAATTGCGAAGACATAAAAAAATTTCCGAAGAAGAATACCATTCGAGGAAGCAAAGATTGCTGGATCAACTATGAAAACGTGACTGTTTGAAAATGTAAAACAGACTTCGGTTAGTGCCATCTCACTGTTTGTCCCTGCCGTCAAAGCCTCTTCCTTCTCAACAATCACCTCGTATTTAAATATAAATATTTTTTTGGGAAAATATTTTGGATAAAGCCAGGCTTGCGATTGCCCGCATGGTTGCCCCTCAAGACAAGGTTCTGGTGGCGGTGTCCGGTGGGGCCGACTCTGTGTGTCTCCTGCATTTAATGAAAGAGATGCAGGAGAAATTCCGGTTCGACCTCAGTATAGCCCATTTGGACCATATGGCCAGGGGCGAGGATTCTGCTGAAGACGCTCGTTTTGTTGTGGAACTGGGAGGGAAACTGGGCCTCGAAACCTTCATTCAACAAGTGAATGTCGGTGAGGAGAAGGAAAATTTAAAAACCTCCTTTCAGGAGGCCGCACGGATTCTCCGCTACCGGTTTTTAGAATCCACTTTGAAACGTATTCGAGGAACCTGGCTGGCGTTGGGGCACACTGCGGACGATCAGACGGAAACGTTTCTGATCAATCTGTTGCGTGGCAGTGGCTTGACAGGTTTGTCCGGGATGCCAGAAATACGAGGAACGGTGATTCGTCCCCTGATCGATTGCACCCGCATCGAGGTGGAAGCCTATTTGGCCGATAGAAACCTTGAGTTCAGGGTGGACACTTCCAATGCCGATAATAAATATTTGCGTAACCGGATTCGTCATGAACTGTTGCCGGTTCTTAAAACCTTCAATCGACAAATTGCATCCAATATTAGAGAAACGGCAAAAATCATTCGGGACGACGATCAATGCCTGACGGATCAGGCCCGGCGCCTGTATTTGGAATTGGTTGTTCCCGATGTCGAAGGGGTCGCGCTCGACAGGGTAAAATTCAATCGGCAACCATTGGCTTACCAGAAACGAATCGTCAGGCAGGCCCTTTATCAGGTTCAAGGGGATCTTCGCCGCGTGACCGCCGGGCATGTTCAGGATATTATTGACCTGTTTGCGGATTCCCGTGTGGGAAAGAAAATCAATCTGCCCGGTCAATTGATTGTAGTAGCAGGGCCACAAATGATAGTGTTTCTGAAGAGCCCGCGATCCAAAGATGTGTCGAGTAATAAAACGGATTTAAAATCAATAAGGTTGCTGATTCCCGGAGCGACGAAAATCGGTGATAGAGGGTTCAATCTGCGCACCAGGCTGTTGGCGTCCAATGATTGGCGGGAAGCCGAAAAACGGCCTGACCAGGCGTTTCTGGATTTTGACAAGACCGGACCCTCCATTCAGGCGAGATTTTTCAGGCCGGGAGACCGCTTTGTGCCCCTTGGCATGACAGGGCGGAAAAAGCTGAAGTCCTTTTTTATCGATGAAAAAATTCCCCGAGAACAAAGAGAATCCATTCCCATCTTGACAACGGGAATGGGCGATATTATATGGGTTTATGGGAAAAGAATTTCAGAAAATTTTCGGGTCACGCATAATACTAGAAAGATACTTTTTATCGAAGGTGATGATGAGGGTTGTAAACTCAAGTCCGGCGAATAATCTACCCCCCTATCTTATGGATTATGTTAAAATTAACCCGTGTAAGTAGCATTTTCTTCAAAAAGGGAGAAAGTTTTGAATCAATTTTATAAGAATTTAGCGCTTTGGCTGGTCATCGGGCTCATCATAATAGGCTTGGTCAATGTATTTCAAAAGCCGATAACCCCCCAAACCGAGATAATTTATAGCGAGTTTCTGGAACGGGCCGATAAAGGCCTGATCACCGAAGTGGTCATTCAGGGCGATAATATCAACGGAAAGAATATGGACGGCACTTCGTTTCAAACGACCGCCCCTCCCAATGATCCTGAACTCTTCAAGATTCTGAGAGAAAAAGGCATTCGCTTCAGCGTGGTTCAACCTGAGCAGACCAGCTGGTACATGAGCATCCTGATATCCTGGTTTCCGATGTTGCTCTTGCTTGGCATCTGGATTTTCTTCATGCGGCAGATGCAG
>CAYPQH010000067.1:0-12031 GCA_964412825.1 uncultured Nitrospinaceae bacterium
ACCCTTGAAAGGTCCGCCTCGGTGAGGTTCGCATCGGTGAGGTTCGTCTCGAAAAGGTCCGCCTCGGTGAGGTTCGCCCCCCTAAGGTTCACCCGGTTGAGATTTGCCCTGTTGAGGTCTGCCCCGGTGAGATTCGCATCGGCGAGGTCTGCCCCGGTGAGGTCTGTCCCGGTGAGGTCTGTCTCTGTGAGGTTCGTCTCTGTGAGGTTCGTCCTGAAAAGTTTCGCCCGGCTGAGGTCTGCCTTGGCGAGATCGGGCATGATTTCAATGTTTTCTTCGCGCCACTGGTTCCAGTGGTCGACGCCCTTTTTAAGAATTTTGAGGTGCTCGGGATTGGCCATAGGGAGTTTTTAAAACCATCAAGTCGTTTTGGGCGTGTTTGGTGGATTGGGGTTGGGGTTCACCATGTTGCGTTTGGTGAGGATGTTGATCGTCCCTTCGTCCCGGCAGGACACGGCAAGGTCGATCAGGCCATCGCCGTTGAAATCTCCGGCGACCAGTCCTTGCGGGTGTTCCTCGACATGGTGGTAGATGGGCGGATAGGTGAAGGTGCCGTCGCCTTTGCCCAGAGAAACGGAAACCATGTCGTCGGTGGAGTTGGACACGGCGATGTCGGGTATGCCGTCGCCGGTGAAATCTGCTGCCGCGACAAATTTGGGAAAGTTGCCGGAAGCAAAATCTTTTAACCCTGTAAAGGTTTCGTCTTTGTTATTGATGACGGTGGTCATGGCGTGCAGGGGATTGCTTGATGTCACAAAGTCTCCATAGCCGTCGCCGTTGACGTCGATGTTCACGATGGTCAAGGGCTGACCGCCGCCTCGAAAAAGTTTGGAGGGATTGAACTCGCCATCGCCCTTGCCCCAGAGGATCTGCACTCCTTTATTGCCGGACCCGCCGACTGCAACAGCAATGTCCACATGTTGGTCTTGGTTGTAATCGCCAAGAACCAGTCCCGTGGGCTGGCCTTTCATGGGCATGGTTTTGGCGGCCTTAAATGTGCCGGTGCCATTGCCAATCAGGATCGACACTTTATGAAAACGCAAGGTGACCGCGATATCGGGGAACCCGTCTTCATTGAAATCGCCTGCGATTAAATTGATCGGAATCTTGCCGGCGTTTATTTTGGTCTTTACTTTTATAAACCCTCCTAGACGAGTGTTCATGAAGATTTGAATTTCCTGATCGGCGTAATCCAGAATGGCCAGGTCCTGGTATCCGTCACTGTTAAAATCTGCGGAGGTAACGCAGATGGGGTCCCGCCCGGTGGGATAAACTTGCTGGTCTTTAAAAGTTCCGTCGCCATTGCCTTTGTAAAAAGAAAATGATTTGTCGCCGCTGTTCACCACCACCAGGTCCAGTTTTTTGTCGCGATTGAAATCATCGGTTATGAGAAAAGACGGCTCTTTCCCCGTTTCAATGGTGAATGACAGGGTAAAAAGCGGAGGCATTTTCTTTTGGACTTTGGATTGGGGGGGACAACCAAGCAAGAAAAACGCCAGAAGCAATGCGCACGTAGACAGGTATTTTTTCATGTGGGTCGAGGCTCACCGAAGCGGCTAAAAAAAATGAAATCAACGGCAGAAGGAACACTTTTTGCCAATCGAAGTGAGAGTAGCATAGGAAGTCAGAGGCAACAAAATTATTCCGTTTCGACATTCTGACGCAATAGACCCTCATTCTCAAAATTTAAAGAGAAGGTTAATTTAATCAAATTTGATTGTTTTCTTTGTATTTATACGACCTTTGAGATGAAATAGAAATTAATCATTGTCTAGTTCCCTGAATTTTTGTAAATTAGTCTCAATCAATCAATGTGAATCCAAATCTCTGTATCCTGCTCTCTGCGGAAAGTTCCGCTTTGGATCGATTGTAAATCGATTAATTTTAAAATGAAGGATTAGGTAAACGTTATGACAATCTCAGCAAATCGGGTCCGACAAATAAGAGAAGCTAAAATGATGAGCAAGGCCGAGCTGGCAAGAAAAGCCGACGTCACGGTGCAAACGATTCATCGTATCGAAAACGGGAGCGAATGCCGGTTGGACACCAAACGAAAAATAATTCTGGCTCTTGGCTTTGAACTTGCGAGCCGCACTCGAATCTTTGATGAGGATGAGTTAGCGGAAGACGAGTCATCTATTTCTTAAAAATTATTTCTCTCGTCAATGCAGGAGGGTTCTCACGGCTGAAACGTTGACGCCTCATGAGAAAGTTTCGGGAGTGGTGGTCCGCCATTTACTTTCATGGCTTCCTTCTGAAAAGACGACAGCATCCCGGTAAAAATATAATTGTGAAACCTGGCCATGACATTCCAGTACAACGGTCCCCAAAAGGGTTGCGGAATAAAATGCGCCTTGAGAATCAGCCTGGTTCTTTCGGAACCCTGAGGTTCCAACAGGATCTGAAGCCAGGACAAACCGGGGGATAACATTTCCGCCCGCAAGAGCAATTGCTTGTTCATCTCCAGTTTTTCCACCCGCCAGAAATCGATCGAGTCGCCTTCGCGCATTTGATTTTCATCCCTGCGCCCCCGGTTGAGACCCGGCCCTCCTAATAATCGGTCCACCGCGCCTCGAATCTGCCATAAGATATTGCCATGAACCCAGCCATGCTTACCGCCGAGCTTGCAAATAATGGGGAAGATCACATCCGCTCCGGCGTTGATTTCTATGGAATGCTCATCCATTAAAAAATCAGCAGATTCATACTGGCTAAGAGGCAGAAGGTCTAACATCCGTTCCCGGGGGACGTCGCTCCAGTGAGAATATACGCGCGACTGTTCTTCTTTTTTAAGCGCCCATTCCACGGAGGTATTGCAATCCAGGGGTTCAAAGGGCAGGATCTTTTGAATATCGTTTTCTGTACACACCACATCGCTTTGCAAACTGTTCAGCAACATGGCGGTGATGTTGACCGGAACGGAATTGAACAGATGCAACCAATAGGCATAAAGCCGACACATCATTCTGGTTGGCAGGGGAACCCAGGAAACTTCAAACAGGCGGACCTTCTTGTTCATTATTTTAGCGAAACGCTTGATGAGTTCCTTATAGGTAAAGATATCCTTACCGCCTATATGATACACACGGGTGGTCAGGTTTGCGGTTTCAAGTATGCCGACCAGGTATTTGATGACATCCCGGATGGCTATCGGCTGGCATTTTGAATCGAAATCGGGAAGAAACGGAATCCAGCGGTTATGCGATACCAGGGATTTCACCAGTTCGTAAGATGCGCTTCCCGTTCCCAGAATCAAGGCCGCTCTAAGACGAATCACCGGGATGGTTCCACTGGAAAGAATGCTTCCAACCTCCATCCGGCTTTTCAAATGCTCCGAGAGCTTTTCATTCTTATCTCCCAACCCTCCGATATAAATAATCCTTTGGACCTTGCACTCCTCGGCCACATCGATAAAGTTTTGCGCCGCCAGCCTATCCATTTCAGCAAATTCGTCATTCTTTGAACGCATGCTGTGAACCAGGTAATAGGCATATTCAATGCCTTTTAACACAGGTTCTAACTCATCCTTGTTGTGGCAATCGGCGTAAACCACTTCAATCCTGTCGTGCACCAGCAAGGCGGGCATCGATTTTCGGCGAAACATGCAACGAACGAAATAACCGCGGAAAATCAGTTCGGGAATCAACCGGTGACCGACATACCCGTTGGCGCCTGTCACCAATACTTTGGTACCCAGCGGCAAGGGAGTGGTGGAAAGATCATCGCAATAGTGATAATTGACTTTTTCAGGGTTCATAGCAGGAATATAAGCCGCTCCCCTCCAAACGCAAATTTTTTGCCTCGTTACTAAAGATAAAAAACCATCTCGTCAGTTCGGGACTCGGCCAAAAAAGAAAGGATTGTTCTGCTTTTCCTCACCCACGGTAGTGGCGGGACCGTGACCGGGGTACAGGCGATAATGATCGGGAAAGGTGAGCAAGCGCTCCGTGATGGAATGAAAGAGACCGGACCAGGAGGCATTGGCACGCCCCATGGAGCCTGCGAATATGGCGTCTCCCGACAATATGGATTCACCGACCCAATAAGACATTCCACCTGTGGTATGGCCCGGAGTGGCTATCGCCTGAATCCGCAAATTTCCAAGCTCGATCCTATCGCCATCCTGAACGGGCCGAAGGTCGTGACTGCCCGACGGTCGTGGGTCTGTAGGATCAATCCATGTCGGACACTGGTACTCCCGGTCCAGAATGCCAAGCCCACCCGCGTGATCGGGGTGAGAGTGGGTGAGCAGTATTTTTGCGGGGCGAACGTTCAATTCCTGAGCTTTCCTGATAATCGTTTCAGGGTTGGCCCCGGTATCGATGATGGCAGTTTCCCGGGTGGCCCTGCAAGTCAGCAGATAGCATTTCACCGGGTAAGACCCCATGAACACGTTCAAGCAAACCAGATCGAAAAGCCCGGGGTCGGGCGTGATGGGTTCAGGAGCCCAGGCGTCATGGGCGATGGCAAATAAAGAGGGGCTGTGTAAGTCCAAAGCAACTGCCAGTTTTTGCAGAACCGCCTCATCGGGGGTCAGTTCATAATTCTCCATTCGGCAAATATCACCCAGGGCAATGCCGGTCGATTGAGCCAGATCTTTTTGCGACCAGGACTTGCCGTCCCGCGCCTTTTCCAGGATATCTCCCAGTTCGTCTTCCAGTTGAGCCATTAACTCCCCGTCCTTTCCATCCGGAATTATACCTCAATGCAGGAAAGATGCGGAAAGTTCTGGAAGGAAGCTATTTTTCACTTTCAACCGGTTGACGATTAACGACAGAAACTTCTTCTTCGAAAGAGTCCACCGCCGCCAGCCAGTAAACCGTGCCCACCATGACACCGCCGCCCACCATATTTCCAGCAGTGACGAACAACTGATTGTGCAGGAACCCCATAAGCGAAATTTCCGGTCCGTGAGGAAGAAACATCGCCATGCTCAGTAAACTTTGATTGGCGATGCTGTGTTCAAATCCGCTGGCGATGAAAGCAAACAGACACCAGAAAATCATGATCAGCTTTGCCGTGTCGCTCTGGGTCCTGAGTGAAACCCAGACAGCAAGACACACCAGCCAGTTACACAATATTCCACGTAAAAACGCTTCCCCCGCGTCCAGATTCATTTTCATGGCGGAGACTTTCAGGATCAATGCCTGGGCATCGGGCGTCAGACTGCCGGAAGCAACTGTCAGCCAGCCAAGAAACGCCGACCCTAAAAAGTTTCCAAAAAAACATAGGGCGAATAAAATCACAATGGAACCCACGCCCACTTTTTTGCTCAATCGACCCACGGCAAACACCATGTTGTTGCCAGTGAATAGTTCCGATCCGGCGAATATCACCAGACTCAAAGCAACGCCAAAACTGGCGCCCATGATCAATTTCAGATAAGCGCCTCCGCCGTCTGCGGCAATGGGGCCGCCAACGGAAAAAATCAACACAATTCCAAATCCAAGATAAATTCCCGCCAATGCGGACAACAACAGATAACCCAGGGGAGACTTCAGCATGTACTGAATTTTATTCTCTGCGATACCAGTGACTTTATCGATCTCTTCTTTAAACATAGAATGAACCTCCTTTATCCATGACCTGTTTTTATCTTATAAGGGAAAAATAAAAAATGGGCGGCTGAGGCTGGAAAGCTCAGTGCGACGACAGAATCTCCGTAGCAGACAATCTGGTTTTTTTAAACTTCTGAAGAAATGAGTGCGTCCTGACTTACTTTTGCTTCCTGGTTTTTCGCCATTTTTTTGCGCTTGCCCTGCCCTTTTTTTCGGTGCATTTTTTGGCGCGTGTGATAGGGAATGACCTGTTCCAAAACCGTGGACAAATTATCGCAAGGCACGTTTTCCATGATCTTGACCGCAAGTTTGGGATCGGGTCCGGCCCGGCCCCCCACAAAAATATCGACCGCGTCCACAACTTCACCCTTGAGTTTTATTCTTTTCCCCAGCAAACCGATATCGGCCACCAGGTGGTTGCCGCAGCCTGCCGGACAACCGGACCAATGCATGGTGATCGGCGCGGTTTCACTCAACGTTTCCTTCAGTTTGGAGGCGACTTGCAGCGCCCGGCTTTTGGTTTCAATGGCCGCCAGATGGCAATAATCGCTTCCCACGCAACTCACCAATCCCCGCATGATACTGGAGGGATGGTAATCCAACTCCTTTAAAAGTGGCTCTTCCAACAGATCGCCCAAATTTTTATCCGAAACGTTGGGGATGATCATGGTTTGTGCAGGAGATATGCGGATTTCGCCATTGCCATAGCGCTCCGCCAGTTCCGCTAATTTCTCCAACTTGTTTCCCATGATGCGCCCCACGGGAATTTTTAATCCGACATAATTCATCGAGGGTTGCTTTTGCCGGTAAATGCCGATGTGTTCCGAACTTTCAACGTTCCTCAACTCATTAGCGGCAGGCGCAAGAGGACGCTTCAGTCTTTTTTCCAATTCTTGACGAAAACGATCGACCCCCCACTCGTCGAGCAAAAAAGCCAACCGATTCTGCGAACGGTTTTCGCGGCTACCATGATCGCGGAATATCAGTATCACCGCCCTGCAAACTTCCAACGCCTCATCGGGCATGACAAAGACATCCAACGGAGAAGCAATGCGGTACCCCCCCGATCCTAACTTACCGCCCGCCAGCACATTGTACCCTAAAAGAGCTTCGTCTTTACCTTCCTTGCGCGCGGGTACCAGAGCCAGGTCCTGAGTTTCCGCGTGTACGCAATTGTCTGGACAGCCGGTGATCGCGACGTTGAATTTTCTTGGCAGGTTGGAAAATTCACGGTTTTCAAGAATGTGTTGAGTCAACGCCAGGACCTCGGGAGACGCATTAAACAATTCTCTGGGATGAATGCCCGCCACCGGACACCCCATGATATTACGAACATTATCCTGGCCCGTTTGGGCAGAAGTCAGCCCACTCATTTCCAGCAACTCAAACACTTCGGGAATGTTGTCAATCTTCAAATGCCGAATTTGAATCTGCTGGCGGGTGGTGACATCGATGACTCCGTTGCCAAACCCTTCTGCAATCTGGGCCAACACCTTTATCTGATAGGAAAAAGTCAACCCGTTTGGAATCCGCACTCTCAACATAAAATGACCCGGTGTGGGGTTTCTGAGAAACAACCCATACCATTTCAAACGCTGGATATCGTCTTCGCTTATTTCTTCCCATCCCGCTTCGGCGAATCGGAGAAGGTCCTTTTTGATATCCAGGCCATCCTTTTCCTGTTTTAATTTTTCTATCTTGTTCAATTAAAATCCTTATCAAAGTTGCGTGAATTTTTCTTCACCAAAACGGTATAAGTTACAATTTCCATGCCAGAGCGAAAAAAGTATTTAAGGCCCTTATTTTGAAAGGGCTGCCGGAAAGGATTTTAAATTTAAAGGGTTATCTGCTTAAAAATGAACCGTGAATTTCTTTTTCTGCCTAAAAAGGCATCATGAGGAGGGATTTCTCATTACCCGAAAGAATCGACAAAACCGGGCTTTATGAAAGCGATTTTGAGGACGAATAATTTAGACTCCAAAGCACTCAAATTTGCCAGGAAAAAGGCGCTTATTTATTGTAAAATAAAAGGATAGCTGGTTTTTAAAACACTGGTGATTTTAATAAAAATGATAACAGGCCCGACCCTGTTATCGGCAATGAGGAAATTTTATGGACACAATCGATCCGTCAGTAAAAGTTGTGGGCGAGGCAGGTGCGTCGGCTGGTGAAGTCATGAACACAATGGATCAGTCGTTTGGCTTTTTAACAAAAATGGACTTCACGGTTCCCTTGGGTCAGATCATGATATTTGCGGCCGTGGCTTCACTCAGCCTGATTCTTGGCAAGCACAAGTTGGGACTCTTAGCGGCCTATGGTTTTTTGTTCTACTGGGTTTTCGTTCTGAACCAGGGATTTTTCATGAAACAATTAGAAGAAACTTCCGGCGGCATTTACGTATATGGCGCGTTGGGCATGGTCATGGCGATGGTGGGTTTTGTGGGTTTTGTAAAAAAAACCGAGTGACGTGTGTTTTTGTTGCCAAAATTTTTATGACGATTCGGGCAATTGCGACAACGGATCGCCCAAGTCCTTCAATACCCACCAAGCCATTGATTAGCACCGACTAGATACCCCGCCGTAATATGAGAAACACCTTGCAGGTTTAATTCCCGACCCAATGCTACAGATGAACTCCCTTAGTAGAGCCGTCCTATAACCGACCGATGACCCTCCTGTTCCTGGCGACCAAACGATAAAGAAACTCCGTGACCGAGGCGACTCCAGGAACCTTCCGGTACACCCAAAGGGGCCTGCCGTAGTTGGGATTATAAGCAAGAGCCAGGAACACAGCTTCCGCGCCATCAAGGACCGACCCATCCGGTTGCACCAATTGTATGGAAGCTTGAAATTGATCTGGAGAAATATCAGGAAACTGGTGCGCCACTTCCTGAAAAGCCTGGGTATCGATCCTGTCCCCTGTCACGTAGCACAAGCGGGCGACCCAGCGGCGGCAAAAATTACAATCGCCATCGTATATAAGAACCGGCCTGTTTCGAGGTGTCATTTTAACTTCTAAAGGCGATAGAAATATCCCGCCTCCCATAATAGGATGTGTTTTGGTTGACTTTGAATGGGCTTGACTGCTAAATGGGATATTATAACCTTTATTCGTTGGAGTATTTTTCCCGAAAGAAATATCTTCTTGGTTGCGTTCCTTTGATTCGTAAGGTATTTTTCTTTCTTTGCACTCACTAATTAAGGGCATGGGCTTAACAAAAGCCTGTGCAATCCATGATACCCCGTTGCTTGGCGACGGGGATTTTTCTTACTCAATAGAAATCGGACACTCAAATATGGCTGACTTTACGCGCGAGGAAGTTGAAACTATATTAGCGGATATTGCCGCAGCCCAGGAAGCGGCGGCACAAGCCGAAGAAGAGTTTGAGGAGGAAATCGAGATCATTGAAGAAGTTATCGAGGAGACGGACGAATCCGCTGAAAATGAAGCGACCGAGGAGGAAGAAGTTACATCAGAGGTGACCGACACCGAAGAAGAGCCCCAAGAGCAAGAAGAAGAGGTTGAGGAGGAAGAAGAGGAACAGGAAAGCTTTCCCTTGCAGGCTTGCGACCTGTCGGGCCTTGATTTGTCCGACCTGAATTTTTACGGAACCAATCTGAACGAAACCAACCTCACCGGGACCAACCTTTCCGATTCCAATCTTTCAGGAGTGACACTGGAAAAGGCCGTCATGAAAGGCGCCAACCTGACAAACGCCAATCTCACCGATGCCACACTGACCGAGGCGAACCTTGAGCAAGCTCAATTGGAAGATGCGAATCTTCAGGGAACGACGCTTTCCAGGGCCAATTTGAGTCGGGCCAACCTGGACCGCGCCAACCTCAGAAAATCCAAGTTCATTGAAGCCAATCTGACCGCATGCCAGTTGAATGGAGCCTCTTTTGAATATGCAGAGTTTTCCAGAGCAACACTTGTGGGCGCAAAAATTGTCGAATCGGACCTCAGCAGGAGTAAATTTAACGGCGCCGACTTGAGCGAGGTGGACTTCACCGATTCCCGCCTCAGCATGGGTATATTTTTCGAAGCCAAACTTGTGAGAGCCAATCTAAATCGAGCAAAGATCAAAGGTGCAAAGCTGGTCGGCGTTGATTTTACAGACGCCAAATTGTCCCGGGCGGATCTCACCAATGCCGATCTCACCGAGGCCAAATTCCACCAGGTCGATCTCACTCGCGCCAATTTGAACGGCGCTATATTACGAAGAACGCATCTTGAAAACTCCAATCTCATGGAAGCCAACCTCAACATCGCCGATCTTACGGGAGCCAACCTGGTGAACGTCATATTGAACGGCGCAGACCTTGGCCGTATCAAGCTCCACGGAGCCCGATTGAATGGCGCCAAACTCGCCAAGGCTAATCTTAAAAAGGCCAAAATGCGCGAGGTGGAACTTTTGGGTGCGGATTTGAGCGGAGCCAACCTCACAGGCGCAGATCTGGCCAACGCGAAACTGGGAAACGCCGACCTCAGCCGGGCCGATCTCAGCGAAGCGATTCTGGAAGGAACCGATCTCAATAAGGCTTCCCTGACCGGGGCTATTCTTCAAGAAGCTAATTTTACCAAAGCCAATCTGGAGGGCACCGATTTGGCGGGAGCAAAACTTTTAAAATCCAACTTTTCCAAGGCAAACCTCAAAGGAGCCGATCTCAGACGATCCGATCTGGAGCACGCCAATTTTTCCGCCGTCGATGCAACCCAGGTCAATTTCTCTGGCGCCAAGTTAGCCGACGCAAAGTTTACTAACGCCAACCTCACCGATGCGATTTTCACCGATACGGATGTCACGGACACAGATTTTACCGGTGCCAGGGGTTATCAGGCTCCTGCCTAAGATTCGTTTTTTCAATCCTAAATTTCATTCCTCCAAAAAAGTTCTCATTTTACAAAAAATTTATTTTGAAATTTTGTAAAACTAGGCGATCATAATAGATATTCTTCATAAAAAAATTAACTGATTGTCCCATTTATATAATATTTATCCCTTTTTTATAGAATAACCCTATGATTCGAATTCTTTTTATTGCTCTGTTCTTTATTCTATCCCTGAATTTTTCCTCCTCGGCACATGCCAAGGCGCTTGAAGACGAGTTAAAACAAAGTGTCAAGTATCTGAAAAAAATCCCTGAAATCAAGTGGGTTCAGGTAAAAAGAAACAGCGTGATCGTCGGCTGGAAAGGTTTTCCAAAAAATTTCAACCTGATCAATACGGAAGCGGCTCTCAAAGGCACCCAGGCCACAGGCAGAACCGTATACGTCTGGTCGGTTCGGCACACCCAGAAAAAATGGATCACCGGAACCCGCCCCTACCTTTGTAAAACCACCGCCAAAAACGGAACGGTCAAGGCCACCTCCTGCAATTACTGATAATAGACCCAAACCTGGTTCCCTCAGCCAGGCATCTCCTTTTTCCCATTTTTTTAAAGCTTCGAGAGACTTTTTGAATCTAAATGGTTACATGGTATTTTGTCTCTTTGAATTGAATGGGAATCATGAAAAAAAACACCTCCTCATTGGCTGAACTTTCCACTTTCGGCAAAGCCCGACCTTTAAAGCTGGAGCAAGTGCTTCAGCTTCGGGATGGCCTGAATATCGCTCGGAGTGATATTACGGGGCATCCGGTACCAATCATTTTCCCCAGTTTTAATCGGAAAAAAGGGACGATTGTGTGTATGAATTGATCACTTCGCTACAAACCCGCTACAACGGGAAATCCTCATGGAAAAATTAGAAGCGGTACAAAAGGTTTTGCGGTTCAGTGACGCCACCAGGGAATGGGTGACAGGGGAGCATTCTGTTTATTTTGACGAGCAAAACGTAGACGAATATGAATCTGGAGGATACGGCGAACTGGCGGACGAAGTGATTGAGAAGGGAATCCAGGAATCCATTCTGGATAAAGAGGACGTTGAAGAATTTCTATCCTGAAAGGGTCAGGCGGTCTGGAGAAAAACGCGCGCCACGTCATCAAACTGCTGATCGATTTTATCCTTGATCATGGGCAGGTACAAACTTTCCGGAAGCCCGACACTTTCCCAGGATTTTGGCTCCATCAGAGGAACAAAAGTTTCACCACTGCCCCCTAACTTCATGAAATAGGCAATGGCATCGGCTAAATTGACGACTGCAGTTTCTTCAGGATGGGTGATGGCTTTCTGAGGGAAATGATGGAGGGCTACCGCTTCAATAAGCCTTTCAGGAAGTCTCCACGCCTTTAGCAATTGCCCTCCCAGTTCAGCGTGGTCAAACCCGAAGACCACTCGTTCTTCAACATACAAGGGTTTTCCGGAAGCTTCGGCTTTTTTTAAAAGTTCTGCGGTTTCATCGGGGGCTTTAATACAAAGAACCAGTCGTCCGATATCGTGCAGAAGGCCCGCCACAAAAAACCTTTCGACATTGTACTCACCGCTCAAAGCCGCGATGGACCTTGCCGCAAGCCCCGCCGTGATGCTGT
>CAYPQH010000068.1:0-12030 GCA_964412825.1 uncultured Nitrospinaceae bacterium
AACGGCTTCGTCGCTTATGCTCCTCGCAACGACGGGTTATGCAAAGGTCTTCCCTTCAAGGTGAGGGGTTAGGTGAGGGGATGGGTGCAACCCCAAATGAACGCGATTGAAAAAAAATAAAAGTAGCACAGGCTTTCCAGTCTGTGCATGATTGAGGAAAATAAATTATGAACTGGATTTCATTGGGCGCAAGCTTCGGCGGATTGAGCGTCATGCTGGGCGCGTTTGGAGCGCATTCATTAAAAGAACATCTAACCGAACAAAAGCTCGCGACCTTCCAGACCGGCACCCAATACATGGGCTATCACGCGCTGGCGCTCATACTGGTCGGCATCCTCGTTCTGAACTTTGGCGAGTCTGGAAAACAACGATTAAAGAAAGTGGGCATCTTTTTCACCACCGGGATTTTTCTTTTTTCCGGCAGTCTGTATGCGCTGGCCTTCGACGGCCCGCGGTTTTTCGGACCCGTGACACCCTTGGGCGGCTTGTCTTTCATGATCGGCTGGTTCACCCTTGCAGTCGTCGTCGCCAAATTACTAAAAGCTAAAGATTAAACCCGCTTCCACTTCCTTCTGTAAACCAGCAACAGCCCCAGGCTCATCATCGTGATGATCGCCACGTGAAGTCCAAACGTCCGGGGGTCAAGTACCGGTCCAAATTGAATTTTCCCTCGAATGTTCCCCGTATAGTGCTTGAGATTTTCTCCATACTCGACCATCAAATGCACAGGATAACTGCCATCAAGGCTTGCTTCGGTCCGTTTGACCGGCACTTCAAAATATTTTTTCTGGCCACTCCGTAGCGTGAACCCCATCATTCCTTTGAATTTTTCCGCAATCACTCCGGGCGGAAGTAAAAGCATCATGCGCACATTTTTGAGAGCAGTGGAATTGTTTTGCAACAGCACTTTCAAGAACGATCTTTTCGGCTCAACCACAGACTCGATCCTACCCGCAACTGCGGAGACCACCGGTTCTCGATAATAGAAGGAATCCGTATGCAAGGCAGTGAAGGGAACCGATTGCTCTCGATTATTTTTGTAATGCACCATCACCACCAGAGGATAACGCCCGACCCGGACCACCGGCGGATGTTTATGATTTTCCAGCACGACGGTTTTTCCCGGTTCCAGTTTCGGGATCATCGCCATCATCGAATTGGTGTGATGAAAATGAAACATGGGATGAATTTCAAAAAGAGGATGCCTGCCGGTATTTTCAAGGGTCAAAAAAACCGTCACCCCTCCCTGTTCATCGATCTGACTTTTCGTCGAGACTGCCAGTGAGTTTTCCCCGGCATGGACCGCTTGAGAAATCATCAATGCTGAAAAAATCAGGAACTTTAATTTCATCATGTAATTTACCTTCGGTAAACCAAAAAGCGTTGCATATTAAACGTCATCGCGAGCCGCAAAGCGGCGTGGCGATCCAGTAGCTTCACGAGACTCTGGATTTACCCCTCCGGGACACGAAGGCTAATGAAAAATATTACGGCTTCGTCGCCAGGGCTCCTCGCAAAGACGGGTTATGCCCCTCCGGCTGAGGAGTTTAATTTTACCATATCGCCCGTGAAAAACTGGTAATATGGGGTCCATCACTTCCGGTCCGGAAATTTTTCAGAGGAGAAAACTCATGGATGGTTTTATGCTAGTACCTATTTTTCTGGTTCTGATTCTCATCGCTATATATAAAGTTCTACGTGAATACGAACGCGGCGTAATTTTTACGCTGGGGAAATTCTGGAAAGTCAAAGGCCCCGGCCTCATCATCGTCATCCCCCTCTTCCAGAAGATGGTCAAAGTGAGTCTGCGCACCGTGGTCATGGATGTGCCGCCTCAGGACATCATCACCAAAGACAACGTGACGGTGAAAGTGAATGCCGTGGTTTACTTCCGTGTGATCGATCCTAGAAGTGCCATCATCGAAGTGGAAGATTACCTCTACGCCACATCGCAATTATCACAAACAACATTAAGAAGCATCCTGGGGCAAAGTGACTTGGATGATTTATTGTCGCGGCGGGATGAAATCAACCGACAATTACAGCAGGTCATCGACCAGCAAACTGAGCCCTGGGGCGTGAAAGTGGCCAATGTAGAAGTCAAGAATGTCGATCTGCCGCAGGAAATGCAGAGGGCGCTTGCCAAGCAGGCGGAAGCGGAACGGGAACGACGGGCCAAGGTCATCAACGCTCAGGGCGAATTCGAAGCGGCGCAAAAATTGAGCGAAGCGGCCGACCAAATCGGCGCTCACCCCCCTGCCCTGCAACTCCGGTTTTTACAGACACTGGTGGACATGTCCACGGAGCGAAGCACAACCACCTTCGTTCCCATCCCTATGGATCTGTTCAATCAGTTCCAGAATATAAAACCTAAAAAGGATGAGTAGGTGAATTTAGAGTTGATGGCTGAAGCTGGACGCTTTTTCCCGTAGAACTACCATCTCACTCTACTTTGACATTCTCCAGCAGTTTGCCGACGATATCGGCGGGAGTGATATTTTCCGCTTCGGCTTTGAAGTTGAGAATGATCCGATGTTCCAAGACCTGACGGGCAACACTGCGAACATCCTCCACGGTGACGCTGACGCGCTCGTCCATCAGCGCCCGGGCTTTCGCTCCCAGCAAAAGGTATTGCGATGCTCTGGGACCTGCGCCCCAGTCGATCCATTCGTTGACGAAGCTGGGCGAACTGCCGTTCTGGTTGGGCCGGGTGCTCTGCACCAGATCCACCGCATAATGAGCGACGTGTTCCGAGACGGGAACGCGAGGCACGAGTTTTTGTAATTCCTGCACCCGTTCGGCGTCCAGCACCACTTCGATTTCGGGTTTGCGATCGGAGGTGGTGGAAAGCGCAATCTCAACCTCCTGCTCTCTGGTGGGATAAGCAACATTAATGATAAACATGAATCGGTCCAATTGGGCTTCTGGCAGAGGGTAGGTTCCCTCATGCTCAATGGGATTCTGTGTGGCGAACACCTGAAAAGGTTGATCCAGATGATACGTTGATCCGCCCACCGTCACCTGATGCTCCTGCATAGCCTGTAAAAGAGCGGCCTGAGTTTTTGGCGGCGTGCGATTTATTTCGTCTGCCAGGATGATGTTGGAAAAAATCGGACCTTTGATGAACTGAAAGGACCGCTTGCCCGTCGCTTGATCTTCATGAAGTATGTCCGTTCCGGTGATGTCTGACGGCATCAGATCAGGGGTGAATTGAATTCTGCTGAATTTTAATTTCATGACCTGGGCCAAAGTGTTGACCAGAAGAGTTTTCGCCAGTCCGGGCACACCCACAAACAGACAGTGTCCTTTGGAAAAAAGCGCGACTAACAAATCTTCGATCACTTCATCCTGACCAATAATGACCTTTTGAATTTCCTTCACAACATTTTTTTTAGCCTGCACCAACTCTTTTGCCAACGCCAGATCTTCCATATAAAACTTTCACCTCACTGATTATTCGATATAGCCAAACAATTTTTCCTGAAGATTTTTTTCGTCTTCCATGCTCAAGGAATCATAAACCTTGATGAGCCTTAGATGTACGAACGGATTGAACGGATTGATCTTGATCGCCCGCTCGAAATAATCCCTTGCCTCCTGCAACCGCCCCGTTTCCAGATAGAGTTCCCCCAGGTTGACGAGGGACGTGTGAAAATGAGGATAGTGCTCGAGACTTTTTTTCAGATAGGATTCCGCTTGTTCGTAGTTTTTCAGGACCAGATAAGCTCCCGCCAATTTATTGTAAAGAATCGGAGACTGTGTGTCACTTTCCTCGAAAGCCTTTTCGTATTCTATAATAGCCGCCTTGAACGAGTTTCGCGACTTGAGGATATCACCCAGGAAAGTCAAATCCTGCGCTCTTTGCTTACCAACTTCCTGATAATCCTTTTTATCATTCTCTGCGCTCCGACTCGATTTGAATCGGGTTTGCAGAGCCTTGATCCCCGGAATGGTTTTTAATTTTTTTTGTTTCATGAAATTCTTCCAGTTTTCCTGAAACGTGGGAAGGTCCACCCCAAGACGAAACTCCAGAGCGGCTTCGAACTCCTGACCATTGGCAAGGTCATCCAATAGACCGGGGAGAAAACTGGTCTTCCCTTTTTCATGAATCATGAAATCAATCATGGAGGCCACTTCTGCATAGGCCAGCTGAACGTCTTCCTGATTTTTTAATTTTGCCAAAGAAGGCATCATCGCACTGAGCCCAATCAAATAATCATTTTCCAAACCGGCGGACAAAACGGTTTTCATCAACGGACTCAGGAACTCTTCAGACTCCCGCCACTTTCCTTCGGAGTACTTGGCGATTCCTTCGTGCATCCACAATGGAAGATTGTTATGACTTTTTTGGGTCAATAGATAGTGCGTGTATTCATGACTGAGTGTGTCCATCCAGGGATAACCGCGCACCAGAGAGGCCGGTGAAATTATCATAATCCGGTTGTATTTGCACAAGGCAACCGTTCCAGAGGTGATAATATCCTGTCGGGTCAAGGGAGACACACGCGACAACGGTTCCCGATCAGGATAAATTTCCACCAGAACTTTTTCCTGGGGATAATGATTCAGGAGTTTGCCCAACACCTGATAAGATCGCTCCAGCACTTCTTCGGCGTAATGAATCAGGATCTCGTCGCCCCCTTTTTCAAAACGAAAAATAAAATGCTCGGATTCTCTGGAGATGAAATCAGCCGCCGCCTGCCGTGTTTCATTGACCAGCGATTTGAAATCACGGACGGATTGGTGTTTCGCCTCAACGGGTTTTAAGGCCTTCCACGCCGCATCATAATTTCCTTTAAAAAATTCTACCCTGGCTTGCAGAAACCGCACGTCTCCCGATTCCGGAAACTTCTTTAACAGGGTTTGCACCAAATCTTCAGCCTCTAAAATCCGCCAATCCTCCACCAGGTCATACCCCTCAAAAACCTGTTTAGGAGTGATCTCAATGGAGGATTTTGAATATGCCAAAACGGGCATTACAGAGAAAAACCCGGCAAGCAATAATAGCGTCAGGAAGCGTTTTCTCATTTCACCAGTTCCTTGTAATATTCGGAGACCAGGCGCTGATAGTCTTCAGGCGTGTGCTTTTTCATGGCGCGCAATATTTCTTCACGAAACTCGCCGGGCACTTTATACTGATCTTCGGAGGGCAGGTTGACCTTTTCTTTTTGCATGCGGACCGATCCACCGCGCCTGGAATCCCTGGACTGGCCGGTGCCGAATTTCATCGCAGTAGAACGGGAAGACTGCTGGCCTTCTTCACTGTTTGCCTCTTTCATATCCTTGAGCATTTCACGGGTTTCCTGAAGTTCTTTCAGCGCCTGGTTTTCGGCATTGATGCTTCTTTGAACCTGGTTCTGATTGAGATTGGACTGCGCTCTTTCCATATACCGACCAGTGCGTGACATTTTTGCAGACAGCTCCGGTGTGATAGTGGGATTTTGTTTGTTCATTCGGCCAAACTGTTTCCTGAGTTCTTCCGATTCCTCTTTCAGCTTCTTCTCATCATCAGCCATTTTTTGCAAATCGGCTTTATTTTCTTCCGACAAAAGGTCTTCATTGCTATTTTGAATCATACGCATCATTGATCCCAGTTTTTTAGAAATCTCACTGTTCAACCGGGTCACCTGCCTGAGGTCAGGAAGGATCTGTTCCACAAGGTCTTCCCGCTTGTTCGGAGTCGTGCGAATGTTGTTCTGCCATTGGAAAACTTCGGGATAGGTGTTTTTAAATAAATTATTGAACTCGTTCAAATCGTGCAGTTGGGCCAGTTCTTCGAGCGTGCCGTATTTTCTCTGTAATTTCGGCAACGTGTTTTTGTACCTTTGAAATACCCTGACTCTGAGAGAATCCATTTCCTCCATTATCCGAGCGAGTTCATTTTTTGCTGAATTCAATTGGATAAAATTATCCTGTAGTTTTGGGCTTCGGTTAGAATCGACTGTTTCCTGACTCAGCAGACGCAGTTTCTGATTTATTTTAATTTCCTTGTCCAAAAGACTGCTCAGGGATTTCATGGTGGGGTTTTCGTCCAGAAATTTACCGTTTTGCCGAAAAATCGACTGGATTTCGTGCACCAGTTTTTCGATTTCAGCAAATACCTGTTGGATCGGGTCTGCAAACTTTTTGGATTGGGCATCACGAAGCGATTTGTTGATTTCTGCAGTTTGTTCGAGGAGTTTTTTCTGCTTTTTTTCCAACTCCTGAATTTTGTCCAGCGAATCATCCAGTTGTTGCATGGTTTCCAAGCCCATCAAGTCTTCCATCTCGGATTGAGCCTGATCCAACTGGCGGGTCAGGTTTTTCATGGCCTCCGCCATCTTCTTCAATTCCTCCTGAGCCTCATCCATTTTCCCGCGTTTCATCAGATCCATGATTTTATCGAGAGAAGCGGTGAATTGCTCCATGTTCATTCCCTTAAAAGCGTCGGGATTAAGAAATTCATCGGGAAGAGATTGTGTTTGGCGAGCCAATTGGTCCATGATTTTTTCCAGCGTTTCCCGAATTTGATCGATCTTTTTTACAATTTCCTCGGACTTCATTGGATTTTTTTTGCTGAGAATTTTATCGAACTCTTCTTTTAGAGATTCCGTCAATTCATTGAGACGGTTTTCCAGTTCCATGACCTGATCCATTTTTTGCCGGTTGGTCATCCGCACCATAAACAAAATATTTGTTTCCAGGTTCGAGATCAGGCGTTGGTTGATGGAATCCAGATCAAGGACGCTGTATCCAACGGGTGTGGGTTTGTTGATCGTGTTTTCAATTTTATTGATGGCGTTGATCTGCTCATCGCGAATTTCGTTCAGACCGTTGATGATATTGTTCAGCAGACTGAAGTAGGGACGCGGAAAGTGTTCGAGTGTCTTGGCACGATCCCGGATTTTTTGAGCCAACCCAATAATTTCAATCAGCGAGTCGGCACTGGATATGAGTTGATTCTTCCATTGCATCGCAGAGATCGGAGTGGCTTTTGATTCGACCCCAGTAACCAGGCTCGTGGCTAATTCGGCGATCATCTTTTCGGTCAGTTCATCCTGCAATACAATCAGGTTTTCCATTTCCTCTCTGGAATTGAAAATGATGAAAGAAAAAGTTTCCGATTGCCCCTTGTTGGGTCCCCGGACATTGTCGTTGTCCAGAATCTCCATGAAATATTCCACCTCATCCCCTGGCTCAAACGCCATTTCGGCCAGAGCCCATGTGTGACTGCCCTGTATTTCGCTCTCTCCATTCTTCACTCGCTTGACATGTCGGCGCACCGGTTTGCCATTGACGTAGGCTACCAGGTCGATTTGCTGAATACCGAAATCGTCCTGCGCCTCGTAAAACAATTCAATTTTGGCATTTGCAAAATAAACCGGTTTTGGATTGGCTATGAAAAGCACGATACCGGGCGATTGATCCCGAGTCAGGGCAACCGTATATTTTTTGGGCAAAAGATGCTTGGCGCCATCCGGGTCCTTGATCCTGAACTGGTAATATCCCCTTTCCTTGACAAAAAACTGAGTTGAAAATGTCTTGTTCTCGAAAACCCGCATTGAAAAATTATCTTTCGAGTTCCAAACCAGTTCTCCCCCCGCAATGGGCGCGTTGGCCGTTCCTTCCACCTGAACTTCCGTGCCTGGCAATACGTTGATATTTCCATCCGAGGGATGGACCACCCGGGACTGCAAGCCCGAATAGGCAGGATAACTGAATGTGAGTTTTAAATCGGAAATCACAACCTCATAACTCGCGGGCTTTTCCTGAGGAGCAGGTTCCCCAGCGCTTGTCTTGACCTCGGCATTCATGGGCGCTGGCGGAGAGGACCAATTATGGATTCCCGTGGACAAAAAATCCGGCAGAACAATCGTAGCGAGCAACAAAGATAGCGCCGCCCCCAGAAACCAGTTGCGGTTTCGGTTGGTTCCACTGGAATCGACAATGGTTTCGGGATTGAGCTCAGCGACAAGGGCATGGGTCCGGCGGACTTGCTCTTCTATAAGCGCGTGCGAGACTTCCCGGTCCCCTTCCGGACGGGACAAACGCCTCTGCAATTGACTGGCGTTGATGAGAGAATTATCCAGATCGGGAAATTTTTTTTCCGTAAGCAGAGCGGCCTGATCGATGGAAAAAGCCGTGACTTTATCGCGTAGAAAACAGTGGGCCAGGAGATACACGAAAGCGACCGCGAAAACGATCGCCAGGGGCAACCCGAACTCGTGTATCTGGACAGGAAAAAAGTAGGACAGCAGGTTGCCAAAAAGGAAACCACCCGTCAAAAACGCCAAAACGAGGTAGATCCCCTTGAGGGTCAGAATTCCCCTGCGTTTTCTGCGCACACGGAGGAGAAATTCCTCAATATATTTTTCAGGCTTCATAGAAATTTCTCGTAATAGAATCCTATCGGATTATACCCCCTGCTCCCGCCTATTTTCTCATACTTTTTGGCGGGGAAAATGCCTGATTCACTATAAAAAGCAGGTTTGAGTCAGGCGCAACAATACCTTTCAAATAATGACATAGAAAGAAATCCTCTGTGCATTTGTTTCCTCGGCAGAGGGCTGGCGAGTGTCCGTTGTCAGAGTATTTTGGTCACGGCACATAAAAAAATAAGGTGTGTTTTTGGTTTATCGAAGTGACTTGCGACACGATCCGCTTGAAACGGATGAGATTGATATTTCATATTTTCCGGGATGACGATTATGTTCGTGTCTGATTCTTAATGAGCCCTGACCCTATATCTTTATCTTGCGTATACTTAACGCCGTGATAGCATCAGCGAAAATGAATAACGTGTTTTCGGTAACAGTTGTGGAGTCGTGGCTACGGGAAAAATCCTTTCGGGTTTTATTCGTTCTTTTTTTGTCTATTGCCCTGTTCTTATTGAGGCCGGATTATTTTGAGCATGCGCATATAGGGTCTGTTGCGTTGACTCTTTTTATTGCCACAACCCTTTCATACGGTTTTCTACGTCTTTCGAGCCGCCGTTGGCCGAATTTTTTGCGCTTTTCACGGAAAGCGCCATTGCTAAAGGCATTCTTGCTTTTTATAGCCTTTTTGCCTGTATGTTTTGCATTGCTATTCCCTCTGTTCCTTTGGGTTGGTTGGCTGGACGAGCATAGCAGGCCTCTTCACCCTACGCAGGCCGGTATACAGACCATGTTCGTCGGCCTGTGGTACGGGACCTGCTGGACACCGATTTCAGCACTTTTATCCTCGTGGTTTCTGTGCCGCAAATAAATGGTATTCCTGCGATTTTAAAGCTGGTTCTTGATTGGCGTAAAAAGTAGCCCGCCAGAGCAAAAGTACGAGAGGCTATCTCAACAATTTTTGATAATAGGTGAGAGCCCTATAGTCCGTCCTCTTGCACCATTTTTGCCTGGTTTATTTTTTTAGAATCGCGACCATCTCATCATGCACCAGACCATTGCTGGCGAGGATTTGCCGGTCGTACACGCTCAAGGGATTGCCATCCAGCCTGGTCACTTTGCCGCCCGCTTCCTGCATGATCAAGAAACCGGCGGCGACGTCCCAGGAATTCAGTTTCAATTCCCAGAATCCCTCGAACCGGCCCATCGCGGTGTAGCACAAATCGATAGCCGCCGACCCCGGACGCCTGACCGCCTGACTGGCTTTCATGAAATCCCTGAAAATATCGATATTGTCATCGAGCGAATTCACAATCTCCGGGGTGAACCCTGTCACCAGCAGGCTGTCTTGTAATTTGGGTATGGTGGATACGGAGATGGGCGCGGAGTTGAGGGTCGCCCCTTTGTCTTTTTCGGCGACAAACAATTCGTCCAGGTTGGGGTTGTAAACCACGCCGACTATAATCTCGCCCTCATGCTCAAGGCCGATGGACACACAGTAGCAGGGAAACCCGTGCGCGTAGTTGATGGTGCCATCCAGGGGGTCGATGATCCATTTACTGGGAGAAGAATTGCCCCCACTGGCTCCCGATTCTTCGGCAAGAATCTGGTGGTCGGGAAAACGTTTTTTGATGATGCGGATGACTTCCTGTTCGCACAGGATGTCCACTTCGGTCACAAGATCGCGATTGCCTTTGGGAGAAATCCTGCCGATATTCTGACTGCGGTCGCGCTGAATTTTTCCCGCCGCCAACGCCGCAGATACGGCGACTTCGACTGCGTCCTTCATTCGATCCAACCGCCGCCGATGATACAACCATCGTCCCGATAAAACACGGCAGACTGGCCGGGCGCAATCGACATTTGCGGTTCCTCAAATTCCACTTTTGCCCGCTTGTCGGCAAGCGGCGTGACCCGTGCGGGTACGGCCTGATGCCGATAGCGTATCTGCACATTCGCCGTGAAGGGTCCTGCTTGCGGCAAATACCAATTGGTATTTCCGGCGGTGAACTTTGGAAGAAGCAACTCCGGTCTGGGTCCTACTGTGATCCGATTGTTATCGGGGTCGATTTTGGTCACAAACAGCGGTTCTTTCAAACCGCCCAGGTTCAACCCCTTCCTCTGCCCCACGGTGAAAGCGGGATAGCCGTTGTGCTTGCCCAGCACTTCGCCTTCGGAATCGACGATGTCGCCTTCCTTGAAATAGTCACCGTTGACTTGGCTGGCAATGAAATTGGAGTAGTTGTTGTCGGGAATGAAGCAGATTTCGCGCGACTCGGCTTTGTCCGCCACCGTCAAGCCCAACTCCCTCGCTAATCTGCGGACTTCCGTTTTCTCTACATCCGCCAGGGGAAATTCCAATCGGGATAGTTGATCCTGCGACAGATTGAACAGAAAATAACTCTGATCGCGGGAGAGGTCCCTGCCCCGCCGAACGGAGAAGCGTCCCGAATCATCCTTCACGATGGATGCGTAATGACCGGTGGCCACCCGCCGGTAACCGAAAGCCTCCGCTTTCTGGATCAACTCGTCGAACTTCAGCTTCTGATTGCAAAGGGTGCATGGGATGGGCGTTCTGGCCTGAAGGTACTCGGAAACAAAATAATCGACGACTTCTTTTTGGAACTCCTTTTCCAGGTTCAGGATGTAGAAAGGAATCCCGATTTTGTCCGCCACACGGCGCGCGTCAGCTAAGTCGTCCAGCGAACAGCAGGTGCCGAAGCGTTCATCCGTGTCGGTGCTATAGTTCCATAATTGAAGGGAAATCCCCACCACATCGTAGCCTCGCTCCTTCATCAAAGCGGCGGCCACGGAACTGTCCACCCCGCCACTCATGGCGATCACAATTTTTTCTTTATTTTCGTCCATATAATTACACAAACTTAACAAGTTAATTTAAAGGCTCTCAGAGCCAACTTCCAACTGATAATAGGAAAGGCAGGAGTCCCCCAGTTTCCGTTCGCTCTGAAGAGTCAGTTTATCATATTTTTTCTGCAAAGCATTTTTGTGGTGATGCTCGGCAATCACCAGAGAGGATTCCGTCAACAAGTTCGAACGGGCCAGTGCCAGCAAACATTCTTCATATAAGCCATCGGCAAAAGGCGGGTCCACATACACGATGTCAAACTGGTTTCCTCTCTCTTGCAATATAGAGAGCGCATAGAGAGCAGAGGATTTAAGCAAAACCCAGTTTTTTTCTCCGGCCTCAATCCCATCCGGTCCAAAATGGCATCGCTCAAGATTGCTGTAGATCAAGCTCTGCGCCCGGTGATCGTTCTCAACGAAAACGACTTTTTCTGCGCCTCTACTAAGAGCCTCGATGCCCATGCTTCCGGTTCCGGCAAACAAATCGAGGAAAACCGCGCCCTCCAGGGTCTGACCCACTTTATTGAAAAAAGATTCCTTCACCCGGTCCAGAGTGGGCCGGATACTGGCTCCATTCAAGGCCCCAAGCCTGGTCCCTCGTGCCGTGCCCGCGATCACGCGCATCGAATTTCACCCTCCCCCGCTGAATTATTAACCACCTGTTTTCGCCTTCAATAGCTCTATTCTGGCAAAGGAAATATCATTTGACAGCAAAAAAATATAAACCTATGATGAACCAGCTCCATGGGAATGAGTGTTCGGGCATGGTCTAATGGTACGACGTCAGGTTCTGGTCCTGAAGATTGAGGTT
>CAYPQH010000069.1:0-10668 GCA_964412825.1 uncultured Nitrospinaceae bacterium
AGCTGTCGCTACACCAGCACTCACCTGCAAAAATTTCCTTCGGTTTAACCGCATACAGAAAACTCCTTATAAAAAACTTCTAAGAAAGTTGAATTCAGGGCCAAAAAAAATTCCTTTGACCCAGCTACCTCCCAAAAAAACTTTGACGCTAACAAAAACGCCCCTACAAAACAAACTCCCCCTACAAAACACAATAAACGGGTTTGAAGTTACTGATAAAAAAATTACAACTAAAACCGACTGATATTCCCTACCTTAATAAAAGGGTTCCAAAACTTGGCCCGAATCCTGTCTAACACCGTGCCCGCAAACACAAGCAGAACAGGAACTCCGGCCAAAATCTGGAGTAAACAGAGGGCAAGGCACACCCTTCCCTCAAAAAAGGGTGGTAGGATACCAGATTCCGCCCCTGATTTGTACAAAAAATCGGCACAAGAAACCAGATTTTTTTATGCAGACCAACAACTCCTTATAAATTCAAAATTTTATCCTGAAGATCCACCGGAAAACTCGTTTACCAACAATTTTGGGAAGTTGGTTATTGAGTGCGAATACAGAGCGTTTTATAAAAATTTTCTCCAAACGGTGGTTTTCATTCTGTTTCACGTTGCCATTTTCAATTGATTCGGGTTCCAGCAAACAACTCTCCATTTGAAACGCAATTTTTTTCAAAATGGGCGCTGAAAACAAAACGAGTCCCCACTCTCCCCTGGCGACTGTATTATACTATAATATTAAGGAACGGAATTTTAGCTTGAGAAATGGTGAATAAAGGATATAATCCAGCGTTTTTTCAATCATCACATGGCCTTGGTCTCATGCATCGAATCGCAATTTATCCCGGAACTTTTGATCCCGTAACCAACGGTCATTTAGACATCATGCGGCGGTCGGTCAAGCTTTTTGACAAACTGATTGTGGCGGTGAGTTTGAACATCAAAAAAGACCCCGCTTTTTCGCTGGAAAAGCGTGTGCAGTTCATCTCGGATAGCACCGTTGACCTGGGAAATATCGAAATCATCCCCTTTGATTCCCTGCTGACCCGATTTGCGCAAGAAAATAAAGCAACCGTTATCATCAAAGGCCTGAGAGCCATTTCCGATTTTGAGTTTGAACTGCAAATGGGTCTGATGAACCGAAAACTCGACGATACGATTGAGACTCTTTTCATGATTCCCAGCCAAGAATTTTCCTTTCTCAGCTCCAACCTGGTCAAGGAGGTCGCCAGTCATGGCGGGGACATCTCCAAACTAGTTCCACCAGGGGTTCTCAGGGGATTCCAGGAGATCAAACTATGACACAATTTTCCAAGCGCATTCAAGCGGTCAAAACCTCCCTGACTCTGGAGATCACCGCTCTTGCCAACGAATTAAAGGCAAAAGGTGAGGACGTTATTGGGTTCGGAGCCGGAGAACCGGACTTTGACACACCGGACAATGTCAAGCAGGCCGCTATTCGAGCCATTCAGGAAAACAACACCCGGTACACCCCGGTCGGCGGCACGAATGCGCTCAAAGACGCCATCATCCACAAATTCAAATGGGACAACGGCCTCGACTACGAACGCAATCAAATCGTGGTCTCGTGCGGGGCCAAACACTCTTTCTTCAATCTGGCGCAGGTGCTTTGGGAACAAGGCGATGAAATTCTGGTGCCCGCCCCCTACTGGCTGAGTTACCCTGAAATGATTCTGCTCGCCGGGGCAACCCCGGTCATCGTGCCAACCTCTCAGACAACCGGGTTCAAGGTCACAGCCGCTCAAATCGACGGCGCGGTCACAGAGCGCACCAAAGCGATCATCATTAACAGCCCGTCCAATCCAACCGGATCGGCTTATTCCAGAGAAGAATTGGAAGAAATTGCCCAATGCGCTCTCAAACACAATTTGTTGATTATTTCCGACGAGATCTACGAAAAGATCGTTTTCGATGGCTTTGACCAGATCAGCATCGCCTCACTTGGCAAGGAAGTGCAGAAAAATTGCGTGGTCATCAACGGCATGTCCAAATGCTATTGCATGACCGGATGGCGCATCGGCTATCTGGCGGCGCCACCGGAAATTGCCGCCCAGGTCGCTAAACTGCAAAGCCAGAGCACCTCCAACCCCACCTCCATCTCACAGGCGGCGAGCATCGAAGCGTTAACGGGTCCGCAAGAAATTGTCGCTCAAATGGCGGAAGAATTCACCAAACGCCGCAATATTCTAATCGAGCTATTGGCTGAAATTGAAGGGGTGAGTTGTTATCGCCCGGTTGGGTCTTTTTACACATTTCCAGATTTTTCAGTTTTTTATGGGAAAAGCTATCAGGGCGAGACGATACAGGGTTCGGTCGATTTTGCCCGGTTCCTGCTCAAGGAAGCGCAAGTCGCCCTGGTTCCGGGAATCGCCTTTGGGGCCGACAATAATGTCCGGCTGTCCTTTGCGACATCACAGAAAATAATCAGAAAAGGCATGGGGCGCATCGCCAAAGCGGTCGCTTTGCTTCAATGACCACGAAAGTAACTACTTTTATTTTCAACAGGTTATAATAAAGTTTTGGGGGCGTATTCTGCGGTGGAAATTTCTATCCTGGAAGGACCTTGGAAGTTTCAGACAGGCGGCTTTTCCATTTCATTTTCAAGTACCTGGCTATTCTTATAATCCCGGACTCTTTTTTCAATAGGGCCCCGGCATCTTTTCGCTTTGCAATTCCCGGTTCCAACGCCAATTTTCCTCCTCAGCGCTTCAAAAGACAGGGCGCCTTGTTGAATGGCACTCATGACGGTCCTGGCTTTCACATTTCGGCAAATGCAAACCTTTTTAAAACCGTCTATCAATTCTTTTTGGGAACTCAAAGCAATTATCCTTCCTATTTAGCAACAGTACAACATAACCTATTTTTGAGAAAAAACCCAGTGCAAACCCAAAATGGCCGACAACCCTGGATGTTATCGACTCTCACCGGAGTCCTGCTGGTTCTGATTTTCCCTCGCATGGACTTTGAGTTCCTGGCCTGGTTTTCTCTGGTCCCCCTGTTTTTTCTCATTCAGGACCAGCCTCTCGCCCGTGTCACCCTGTTCGGGTTCTGGTCCGGCATGGTTTTCTATTTTTCTGGACTGCTCTGGGTCACTAACACCATCGTCAATTACGGCAACCTCCCGGTTGTCGTCAGTTATCTTGTTTTAATGCTTTTAGCCGCTTATCTGAGCCTTTACCTGGCATTGTTCTGCTATCTGGTCAAAAAGTGGAGCCGTGGCAATCCTTTGGCCTTCCTCTGGCTGGCCCCGGTTGTCTGGACATCGCTGGAATATCTGCGCTCCACGCATTCCGCCTATGGGTTTTCCTGGCTGGGGCTTGGGTATTCCCAGGCCGGGAGCTTGGCGGTCATCCAGGTCGCAGAAATCACAGGCGTTTATGGCATCTCCACGTTGATCGTATTTGTCAACGCCAGCCTTTATTTTGCCTTGCACGCCTTTATTGGGCAGAGCAAAAACAGCTCGCCGGATACTTTCAGCTGCAAGCCCGCTTTCAAGGTTTTGGGGTTTTGTCTGCTGGTTTTGGCCTTATGGCTCGGTTACGGCAAAAACGCTCTCGACAAATGGCAGGAACCGCCCGCAAAAACGCCCTCTCTCAGAGTGGCGCTGGCTCAGGGAAACATTCCGCAAAACCTGAAATGGAACCCGCTTTTTCAGGATCAAGTGATGAACACTTACCGGGAGCTCAGTCTCAAAGCCGTCCCTTCCAAGCCCGACCTCATCGTGTGGCCGGAAGCCGCCATGCCTTTTTACTATTCCCTCGATAAAACACACACCCCATTCGTTCAGAATATCGCCAAAGACACAAAGACCCCCTTGTTGATCGGCAGTCCCTACCTTGAAAGAAAAGACAAGGTGCGCACTTCCTATAACAGCGCCTACCTCATCGCGGATGACGGCCAGACCATCGGGCGCTACGACAAAATTCACCTTGTGCCGTTTGGAGAGTTCGTGCCGTTTCAGGATATTTTATGGTTCGTCAATAAAATGGTGACAGGCATCGGGAATTTTGGTCGGGGCCAAGAGGTGGGCGTGTTCGACCTGAAAGGGGTTAAGCTGGGCATTTCGATCTGCTATGAAATCATTTTCCCGGATCTGGTCCGGCAACCGGTGAATCAGGGAGCGCAATTTCTGGTGAACATCACCAACGACGCCTGGTTTGGCCAAAGCGCCGCCTCCTACCAGCACATGGATATGGTGGCTTTAAGAGCGGTGGAAAACCGGGTTCCCATCGTTCGCGCCGCCAATACCGGGATCACCGGAACCATCGACCCGACGGGAAACATCCGGCAAGCAACCGAACTGTTCACAACCGAACTGGTCATCACCGACATTTACCCAAGGCAAACGGAAAAAACTTTTTACTCCCGCTACGGCGATGTGTTCAGTAAGATCTGTCTTTTACTGATGGGGCTTTTCGCGCTTCGGTATTATTTCCAGCGTGACGCTGGACCCGATGTAGACATTTGATGAATTTATAGCCTGCCTTTTATCTTTCGCCTACCTTATGGTCAATGACCAGTTCCACTTTGTTATCGCCTGCGGTCACCGTTAAAATTCCTTCCAGATCGTCGGGGCTGGATTTCGCGTCGCCGTCCTGATCGATGCGGGCGGTCAAAATCATCTCACCCGCAAACACCGACCCCGGCATCATGACGCTTTCTTGACCCAAGGTGAACGCGTAAGGAAACTCGATTGACTCCAAAAGTTTGACGGCCAGAGGCGGCCCTCTCTGGACCCCCGCCTGCCGGGCAAAGAGAAATAATTTCCACTGATCCGGCAAATTTTTCTCCATTTCCTTATCGATGCGGATGACTCCGCTGACCGAGTCATCTCCTTTAGCAGAAATTTTTGCAGGCGCGATCATCCGATCCAAAACAATGTCCACATTCTCATCTCCGGCTTTGGCCATCGTCTGGCCTTCGATATCTCCGGGGCTGGCCTTGGCGTTGCCGTCCTGATCAATGCGGACCTTGATGCTGATCTCCCCCTCGAACTCATTTCCCTCAAGCATCACATGCGTGGGTCCGATACGATAGGTGAAAGGGAACTTCACCAGATTATGCCTTTGCACCGCAAGCGGAGGGCCGGTATCGATTCCTTTATAACGGGCGATGACAAACAATTTTGAATTTTTTGGAATGGAGTTTGCATAGTCTTCAGCAACGGAGATGATTCCTGAAATCTCCTTGAGCTTGAGAGCCGGGTCATTTTGCTTAATGATTTTCTGTTTCAAACTTTCAGGGATGGGATGCTCTTTTAGTTTCTCCTCGCAGGCCGAGGTGAAAAGAACCGCCAGCAACAAACCCAAAAAAGAGCCAATACGCATAAAATTTTTCAAACTATTTCTCCAGAATGACAACATAATGACCGGTCGTGTGGAATCAATTGCGGTCCAATTGAGATTGATAATACCGCAACCGGTTTTAAAAAACCAACACCACTGAATTTTTTTTCAGGGACATCGTTTTGAATGCCTAACTCCTAATCCTCCACCAAAGGTTGAGTTGGAATCTCGAAATTTTCCTGAAAGAAACGTGGGGGGGAAGCCATCCGGCAACCCCCCGCGTGCCCATTCCTCTCCTCCATGCGTCACGCAGAACTCGAAATCAACCCATCCATTTTTGTACTGTAAACAAGTCGCTCCATCAGGGCAACAACCCCTTTTGCCTGAACCTCGAACACAGGTTTTTTGCAAGGCATTCGCGCTGCGCAATTTTATTTTGCGGAAGAAATTTTTCAGCGTTTGTTTCTAGGGTAACGTTGGGATGCGGAAAGGCTTTTTTGTCTCAGGTCCTGACCTTCGATCATCACGAACTTGCACATCTCGGCCAGACGGGAATAGATTCTGGCGCCGATTTTTTCTTGCAGACTTTCGCGCATATAGGTGTCGGCATAATTTTTTTCCGGCCCGTCTTTCTCTTTATAAAAACTTTTCGCCTCTTTAATTTCGATGCGCATCTCGCTTGGGTAATTGGTGGTGAAAATCGTCACCTTGTCGGCCGAGTTGTAACGGCTGGAAATCAATTGATCGAGCACAGTCAATTCCCACTCGGTGTTGCGGCCTTTGGCCAGCTCGTCGATCACCAGAACGCGGGCGTTGAGATAAGGCTTGATAATAGCCTGATCGGACATATCCTCGGAATAGCCGTGGCGGATGTCCGCCAGCAGTTGAAAAAAATCGACAAACCGGCAGGGGATGCCTTTTTCAAATCCCAACCGCTTGATGATGGCGATCGCGAGATGGGTTTTCCCCAAACCCGGCGCCCCCATGAAAATCAGACCGCGGCCAAAATCTTTTTTGGACTTAATAAAATCTCCGGCAAAATCCTCAGCGACCCGTTTGGCGATTCCCTGGGAGCGATGGTGATTGACAAAAGAATCAAAATCCGCGTCCACGAACTTTCCGGGAATTCCCGCGTCCTCGACAACGCTCCAGCGCTTTTTCAGTCCGGCGCATTCGCAATCCATCAGATACGCATTGCCCTTTGCATTTTCTCTGAACACCTTGCCTTCGCCATCGCATTTGTCGCAATGAAAGCAGTCGCAGATGTCCACACGCATTTGTCCCTTGAGATTGGACAAGGCATAGCCCAGGCCCTTGCAGGAGGTGCAGGTAACAGGCGGCGTTTCAGTTTTCGACATTTACTGACCAAACAGGAAAGGGTTGTGATCCACGAGTAGCATCGACGGGGCGACGAGTTTCACAATTGAATGTGAGTTGAACTCCGGCGATTCAGAATGGATTCTAATCCCGACAAAGTTTTCTTGCAATCAAATATTTTAACGAAACGGGGAGAGCCATTGTTGAAAGGTTGTGGGTCGTAATTTTTTTTAGAAAATTTTTCAGGGCAGGGTAGGTTGAGATTGTGTTCAGGACGGTTTCAAAAGGAACTGGATTACCCGGCAATGGTCGAATATCACAGCCGCGTCGCCTGTGGCGACTCGCGAAGACGGGAGTGACGTGCAATGGGTTTTTGGTTTTCCTGGGCTCGTGAGCGTAGCGAATGTCAGCCCTTTTGCGTAGCTGGCGGAGCCTTAAACTTTCCCCCTCGCGGGAGCGAGCGTAGTGGGGTCAGGATTTGATGTCGAGCAGGGCGCCCAGCATATCTTTTGAAGTGCGAATGACGGCGAGGTTGGCTTTGAAGCTGGTTTTAGCGACGATCTGCCCGACGATTTCTTCGGCGATGTTTACGTTTGATCCCTCCAGCGCTCCGTTGATCACCGTCCCAAACGAACCGGAACCGGGAGTGCCGGTGACTGAACTTCCTGAACTTGTGCTGGCGGTAAAAACATTGCCGCCCTGGGCGGACAAGCCACCTGAATTGCTAAACTGCGCCAGCTCGATCTGCCCCACAGCTACGGATGTGCCGCCGACAATGGCCGACACCTGACCGCCCCGGTCGATGGAGATGCCAGTTGCGCCTGCCGGAATGGTGATTGGCGGAATCAGAGGGTTGCCTGCGGGCGTTGTCAATTGCCCCTGGCTGTCGGTCTTGAAGTTTCCGGCGCGGGTGAACCCGGTTCCGCCTCCTTGCAGGCTCACTTGAAAAAAACCGTCTCCATTGATGGCAAGGTCGAGCGGATTGGATGTGGGTATCAGAGAACCGGGCGACGAGTTACGGCTGATGGCTGAAACCTGCGCACCACCGGACTGGACATCGCTAATATCGGCACTGCTTTTTTTAAAACCGGGAGTCTGTAAATTGGCCAGGTTGTTGGCGCTGGTTTGCAGTTTGCTGGAAGAAGTCCGTAAACCGGACAACGCACTGAAAAGGGAACTGATGATCATACCACCCCCGGATGATGAGTTGAGTTTGAGCCCCCATCCCATAAAAGCGGAGAAAATATTCCGCCCTGGGTCATTGGGAAACTGTCAGCCAACTCTCAGTATAAAACCTCGGAGGTGTCTTGCAATGGAAGTTTTCCCAACTGGCTTGTTTTCAAAGGTTTTAGGGAAAGGCTCATGGCGGTTTCATCGCAGTTATCGCGGTGCAGGCAATTTTGGCAATCGTTCCAGATTTTAAGCGGAAGAGAATCTTTTTCGACCGTCTCGAAACCCAGTTTGCGAAACAGGGTAACGGCATACGTCAATACAAAGAGGGTTTCGGCTTTGGCCTCAAGGGCTTCTTCGATGCACGCCTTGACCAGGGCGGTGCCGATGCCCTGCCGGTTGTACGACGGATGCACGGCCAGGGAGCGGACTTCCAGCAAGGGGTTCCAGTCTATTTTAAGGCTACAGGCCCCGACCAACTGACCGTCTTTTTCCGCCACCCAAAATGTGGGAATATTCTGTCCAATCTCGGCCAGGGAGCGGTACAGCATTTGACCGTCTTCCGTAAAAAGAAGGATCAAGTTCTGAATCGCTGGCGCGTCTTTTGGCTGTGCTTTGCGTATCGTGTGGGTCATACCGCCCGTTTCTCCGTCAATTCTTTTTCACTGTCCATGTCGCTAAGGGCCGCTTGCAGGAGTTCCTGCTGAGTCTCAATGGAATTTCCCGGGTAGGTCGAAACCCCGATTGCGACCTGGGAATTTTTTACGTCGTCAAATTCCTTGCCCAATAGTTCGACCAGCGCCGTACGAATCCGTTCGGCCACCAGCAACGCGCCTTGACGGTCGATTTCCGGCAAAAGGGCCAGAAACTCTCCCATGTCCGTGCGAATCACAATATCGCAGAAGCGGAATTGGGTTTTCAGGATTTGTCCGATGGTTCCCAGGACGGTTTCCCCCGCCGTCTCCCCCCAAGTATCCAGAAGATCGCTGAAATAGTCAATCCGCAATTTTACGCAGGACAGGCTTTTCTTACGCCGACGGGCAAGGTCGAATTCCCGATTCAACACCGGTTCGAGATAGGCATGGTTATACAACCCCGTTTGTTTGTCGATCACGGTCTGCCGACGCAGGCGATCGACCAGAAATATATTGCTGATGGCGATGGCCATTTTCTCCGCCATTCTCTCAAGAAATTCGGAACGCAGGCCCGGATGAAAATGCGACTTTTTGGTGCTTCCCAGCACAAACGCCCCCGCAACCGCCTCGCGGACCATAATCGGGATCAACGCCGCCGATTGGATGGCGTCCTGTTCTTTAAAACCACTCAACCATTCGGAGTCGTCTTCCACCTGGGCTTTCAGGACGGGAGCCTTGCCGCCCTCAAACCAGCGGACCAAAGTTTCCTGGTCCACAAACCGCAAGGCGTTGTTCAGGGAATCGCCATAGTTTTCCTTTAATTTGCTTTCGATGAAGTGGTCGCCGCCATCCACCAGGCAAATGGCCACATAGGGGATCTCAAAACGGGTCCGGATCTCTTCTCGCAACTGGCTCACCAACTGATCGAGGTTGGAACTCGTCAGGATCGAGCGTTCGATTTCAAACAGATGCTCCTGAATTTTTTCGTTGGTCTGGGAAATTTCCACAAACCACTCCAGCTTGCTCTCCAGCTGTTTTTTATCCTGATGCGCGCGTTTGATGATGCGGTCCGCAAGACTGAGGGTGCCGGTAGGCGCCAAAGGCAGGTCGCCCTCGTCGATGGCCTTTATTTTTATTAAGAGCTCGGGATATTCGTTGAAAAACTCCAGGTGGTCATTGAGGTAAATGGCGATTTCGTCTTTGTTCATCCGTCTATTTCCGAGGTTAGGATTGATAGTTGTGCGCCCTGAGGGCGAAGAAAATCATTTAGGGGAACTTTGCAAAAAAGAAAAAATTAAACCTAATGTTTACTGCCAAGGCACAAAGTACGCAGAGACAAACTTAAAAAAGAGTACGCAATTATTCCTGGTTTCCATACGCTTTGGCTTTCGGAGCCTTGACCGCGTCATCTTCTCCCGGCGGATGCGGGTCGGCTTTATGACCACAGGCCGAAATCGCCAGGCTGAAAAACAATATCCACCCGATGATGGAAAATATTTTTTTATTCATTGGCCGGGTTCCCGGGGCAGGGTGGACGAACCGTTTCAAGTAGCTCTCGGATCGGGTTGAAAAATTATTATTGCGTCACGCTTTCTTCAATATTTTTGTGAGCCGCGCCATTTGCTGAGTCACATTTTTGCGCGCGGTTCCGCCATACGACGCCTTCCTCTGCATGGAGCCTTCGATAGCAATATGCTCCAGAACATCTTCCTTGAATTTTGGCGATATTTTTTTAAACTCGCGCAAGGAAAGTTCGGACAGATTTTTATTTACCTGCAGACAATGGGCCACGGTTTTTCCTGTGATCTCGTGAGCATCGCGAAATGGCAGGCCCTTGAGAACTAGATAATCCGCTATATCCGTGGCGGTCAAAAACCCTTCGGACTGAAGTTTTTCAGGCGAAACTTTTATAAATTTTGCGGTTTGCATCATACCATTGAAAACCGCCAGGCAACTCTTGACGGTGTTCACGGTATCGAACAGCGGCTCCTTGTCCTCCTGCAAATCCCGGTTGTAGGCTAAAGGCAGGGACTTCATCAGGGTGAGCAGTGCCATCAGGTTTCCGTACACGCGCCCGGTTTTGCCGCGAATGAGTTCCGCAGGGTCGGGGTTTTTCTTTTGCGGCATGATGCTGCTGCCGGTGGAAAATGCGTCGGACAATTCGATCCGGTTGAATTCGCTCGACGACCAAAGCACCACTTCTTCGCAAAATCGGCTGAGATGCATCATGATGATCGACGCTGT
>CAYPQH010000069.1:10768-11888 GCA_964412825.1 uncultured Nitrospinaceae bacterium
ATTTCGTCCACCTGGTCTCTTAGATACATGCGGATGTCGAGACAGATCTGGTCGTTCCGGCTTCTGGCTGTGTGCAGTTTACCGGCGACAGGGCCGATTATTTCGGCTAAACGGCTCTCGATGTTCATGTGAATGTCTTCCAGACGGCTTTGAACTTTAAAGCGGCCCTCTTCGAACTCCTTTGCGATCCGCTCTAGCCCCCCGATTATTTTTTTGGCTTCCGCAGGTTTTATGATTTTGCATTTCGCCAGCATTTTGCAATGGGCAATACTGCCCTCGATATCGTAGGCGTAGAGAATCCGGTCGAAGGAAATCGACTGGGAAAATTGTTCCATCAACGCATCGGTCGATTGCTTAAATCTACCGCCCCAGGGCTTTTTCACGCGTGATCGCCCCCTTAAAATTTGTTGAGATTAGAGATGAGGAAAGGAAAAATACTATGCGGCGGACGGAGGGTGGGCGTTGGCGTCCGGTTTCCATTTGTCTTTTTGAACAATGTTGACATGCGCTCCTATGGGAACCATTTTCGCCAGAAATTGTAAATACCAGCCTTGAATGTTGGGACAACCGGCACTGCCGTTGCGCCAGTCAAAATTCTTTTTATAAAAATCGTTGGCCTTCTGGACGTTGACGCCGTGTATGCCGTAACTGCCCCGAACCTGCTGGCCCACCTTTTTAAGCCCCATCCACCAGCGCCCGATGTCATGGTCGATATGTCCGAAGGGAATAGCCCGGACGCGGGTTTTGCCTGCCTGAGTTTCTTTTTTATACCAGGTGGGCTTGTAGACCTTGTTCACGACCCGGTATTCGCCGGTCGGGGTTTCTTCCCCCTGACGGCCAAATATGGCGTCGATATCAAGGACTTCCTGGTTGTCGTAATACACCCGGATCTTACCGGAACCGATGACCCCAAGAACATACCAGAGATTGGGGTCGGCTTTGTAGGTGGCAATTTCACGATTGTTGAATATCAGCGCCATCTCACCTTTTCTTTTAACATATTTTGTCCGCGGATCGAGATAGATTTGTTTCAAAATATGCTGAAAGTTTTCCGCGACCTGATTGTTGAGGATCATTTCCTCCACGCGCTGGCTGAGCTCGACATTATTTTGCCTGGTTT
>CAYPQH010000070.1:0-11725 GCA_964412825.1 uncultured Nitrospinaceae bacterium
CACTTCGTTGATGGTGCCGTCTCCACCCGCCGCCACCACCGCATCGTAAGTCTGTTCCTTTCCGCGCACGGCTTTTTCGGCATCGCCCAGTCCCTTGGTTTCGTAGAGATCGAATTGCAACCCAAGCACCGTCAGCCTTTGCAAAGTTTGCTTCAGCAGGGGTGACCGTGACCCGGCAATGGGATTGTATACAATCAGTGCCCGCTTACGGCGAACGGCCTTTTGTTCAGATTTTGGAATAAAACACCTCCTCATTCATTGATGCTGGTGGGTTCTTAAATCTTGATTGCTAAGATGCTCTCAACGATGATCCGGCCAATCATTTTTCCATCGACAGAAGGAGCATTGGATCGAAGAAATTCCTTTACTTTCATCACAGCGTATCTATCATCAATGGCTTTCATAAAAATATTGAAGTCTTCATCCATTATGGGATCATCATTTTTGATTCGTCCCCGGACTTTGAAAAAGGATTCTTTGATCATTTTATCTTCTCTGCTTTCAAACGAGCATTTGATGGATAAGTTTTTAGAAGCTCCCGCAAAACTTTATTGGTTTTAATGGGTAAAAATCAATAAAATTGTTAGCATTCTATTTCCATTGCAGGAAAAGAACCCTTTTATTTAGACAGGAACATTTCGATGCTGGAAGATTGGATATTAAAACGAATCGAAGTAGAAAAATCCAAAAGCAACCTTGAGGGGGCAGACCTCAGCGATGCAAAACTGATGAAGGCAAAACTCGGCGACGCCAATCTAAGGGATGCCGATCTCAGTGGGGCCTATTTGATTAAGACGGATCTTGCAAATGCCGACCTTGGAAACACCGACCTGTCTCGGGCTGTCCTCAGCGAGGCCAACCTGAAGGGAGCCAATCTCGGCGGCGCAAACCTCAAAGAGGCTTTTCTCAATGAGGCCGACCTGCAAGGGGCTGACTTGGAAGATGCCGAGCTGGAAGACACGGATTTGCGAGGCACTGATCTTCGGCAAGCAAAAAACCTGACCTGCGAACAAATTGAGTGGGCCGTCATCGACAAAACCACTCGGTTTCCTGACTACATTCAATTATCCTGGACGGGTGACGACACCTTCAATTGCAATGACAACTGCTGAAATTGGAAAATATCAGGCAACTCCTTGCTGGAATATTGTCCCGTTTGAGGGTATGTTATAGGCTCAATTCAAAGAACATCATTTAGAAAATAATTTTATCGGATAGATCTATCTCATACGCAACGGAGAATTATGTCTGACCAGGAAGTTACGGATAAAGAACGAGCAGAGGCATCCAAAAAAGACCTGCAAAGAGCTGATTTCAGCGAAGGCGACCTTCAGGGAGCCGATCTCAGACGGGGAAATCTGGAAGAGGCGGACCTCAACCGGGCCGATCTCACAGAAGCCCGGCTCAATTTCGCCAACCTCAGTGGAGCCAACCTCAACAAGGCAAAACTAAATTTTGCCAACCTCAGCGAAGCTCAACTGAGCGACGCCAACTTGAGTGAAGCGGATCTAAAAGAGGCAGACCTCAGCCACGCCCATCTGAACCGAGCGGATCTGACGTCAACAAAAATGGACGGAACCAACTTGTCCGGCGCCGATCTCAGACAGTCCATCAACCTTTCCTGCCAGCAAGTTGAATCGGCAGTCATCGATAAAAAAACCAGGTTCCCCGACTATTTACAAGTCACCTGGACCTATGTCGGGCAACACGGCGCTAACTTCCATTGCAAACTGAGATCGCCGAAGCAAGCGGAAAGTAAAAGGAAAAAACCCGGTTTTCACGACAGTAAATTATATCAACAGGGATGAGAGCGGCAGGTTCAATAAGCTTTGAGACTTTTTCAAGCCGTAGAACGACTTGAAGGAGTGATGTCCAATATAATTAAAAGGCAGGTATGTCTTTAGCAAGGGAATTCAATCATCGCAAAAGAGCTTTCCCTCCGGGCGATCTTAAAGAGGTGGATCTTCATGGCAGAGATCTCACTTCAATGAATCTGATCCGGGCGGATTTGCGGGGAGCGAATCTCTGCAAAACAAAGTTAAAAGGCGTTAATCTCATTGATGCCGATCTCAGCGATGCCAACTTGAGTGAGGCAAACCTCACTCGCGCGGTCATGATAGGAGCCAATCTCAGCGGTGCCAGTCTCATTCAGTCCACCCTGATCGCCGCCAACCTGCTGAGGGCCAACCTCAGCGACGCTAAAATGTTTAAAACCGACCTCCTCCGGGCCAACCTGATGAGCGCTAATTTAAAAAATGCCAACCTCAGCGGTGCCGACTTAATGGAAGCCAATTTGGGCGGCGCCGACTTCACAGGCACCATCCTCAGCGGCGCAAACCTTATGGGAGCGAACCTCCGGTTTGCAACCAACCTTTCGCTGAAAGAAGTCAAATCCACCATTTTTAACAATAAAACGCAATTTCCAGACTCCATTCCAATTATCTGGACCAGCAAAACCTCCTATGAAATTAAAGACACGCCTCTCCATCCCACAAGATAATGAGATTTATAAAGTTAAATAACTCAGGTTTTTTCAACCTCTAATCTCATATCCTGGGAGACCGATTTTTACCCCCAACCAGGCTCTTCACTTTAGTTAATAATTTTCACCTTTTAAGCCTCACCTTTTTTCTAATTATTTTCTCTTTATCCGAGTAAAATAGTAGTGGGTGGGCGTTTTTCCGCAATCGACCGCCACTCACGAAATGATTCCTCAATATTTTTAAAGAGGATATTTGGACTCTTTAAATACCCTCTAATTTAAAAAGCGAATGACGCCCTTCGCACAAAGGAAAACATGAGAGTTTTATTTTTGAGTATCCTTGCAACAATGACTTTTTCCCCTGAAGTTTCCTGGGGGTTGGATTGTGTGAAATTTGAAAATATGGCGGTCAAAATTATTAATCAAAAAGAAGACAAGGTAAATTTGGAATGGAAAGCCCGCATGGTCAGCAAATGCAAGAAAATGGTTTCTATCAAAGTTGAAATATTTTTCACAGATAATAAAGACAACCGCCTGGAAAGCAGCTTCGAACACCTCGGCACCATAAACCCCAACGAAGTTCGAGAAATCCAGGGTGAAAAAAGCCTGCCCTCAGAGACTTATTACAAAATCGGAACTTATTACTTTAAAGCTCTGGAATTGCCAAACCTGGCGCAATAATATTTAACGAGTCATCAAAGCCCAACTCCATTTTCTTGAAGCATCTCCCCTATCTGCCAAATCTCCCTCCGGCATTCAAAAGAAATCATAATTTGCACAACCGATCTAATTAACACGTTTGTGACATATCCTTAATCGCTTCGTAATACGGACCTTTTAATCTGGATTCCAAGGTCGGCTGGGAATATTTCCAGCCCCGCACACTAAAATATTCACTGGATGAAGGATCAACGGCCATGTCCCCAAGGGAAACCAAGACCCGCCATAACGGGCGAAAGGAAAAAGCTCTGGAAGATTTATGGGTAGAAATTGAGAGGGCCCTTCTTAAGTCAGCGTCAGTGCGCTTGTCCCTGACAAATTATCAAGCTCTCGAACAATTGAGCGAACCTTCGCAGGATTCGATAGTTCTCAATATTGAAAAACTTACGCAAATGGTCGAAAAGAATGAGGAAAGTGCTCTGCCTTCTTCCGGCCTGGAGCCTTCTCCTGAAGAAATTTTTCAAAAAATGGTTAAAGAGTTGCGCGGCCACCTGATAAAGTCCATTCAAACCAACCTGAATTTAATCGAATCTTCGACAAAATTAAGCGTAGAAAATGAACGGCTAATAAAAAATTACGCGGCTTTAGACACCAAGCACAAAAAATCCTTGGAAAATATAGAAAAAATCCTCATGAATATCACAAGAAACCCGAACTGATCCAACGCTTCTGCATCGCCTCGAAAATCCTGCCCGCCAAACGGCTAAGAAGTGACCTCCTAGAAGATATTTGATTTCATAAATTCATTCCCCCTGCCCTGCACTTCCAACTTCAACAACAAAGCACAAAAACTGCCGGTTTTTCAAAGGTTTTAGAGAAAAGATGATATTTTCTATATTTCTTGTCAACCGATTGGCGAGTGATGCGTTGTAAATAGTATCAAGGCAGTTTTTCACTCACTTTGACAAGGAGATCGTAATGATAAAAAAACTGGTTTTTATTCCACTCATGTTCGCTTCCTTAACCGTATCACCTGGGTTCGCCGACGAAAATAGCCCCGGTCAAAAAATCGAAAACCATTTCGATCGCAAGGGCGACCGGATTGAGAGACATCTGGACCGAAAAGGGGATCGCATTGAAGGTCGTCTGGATCGACGAGGAGACCGGATCAACGATCGTCTTGATAATAGAGCCGATCGAGCCCGAGATCGTGGAAATGACAGATTAGCGAATCGTCTGGACCGAAAGGGTGACCGGATCGACCGTCGTTTGGACCGGAAAGGGGACCGCGTCAACCATCGACTGGATAGAAAAGGCGATCGCATCAACCAGCGGATGGACCGGAAAGGCACCCGTGTCCACAGGCGGGTTGATAATCGTCGGGACAGACGCCGATAGCCTAATTGTTTATCCATTTCCATCCGCTAACATATTATATGTCGTATAATTGATTTAGCGGCGATCGTATACAGGATACTTATGGGAACCCATGCAGGATAGCGGCCAATCCACGGAAGAATTTTTGGCATCCATCGAGCGGCGCGCTTTCCGCATGACCCATATTTCCACGGGAAATTCCGAGGACGCTTTGGACGTCGTTCAGGATGCCATGTTCATCTGGGTACGCAGGTATTCAGAAAAACCGCAGGAAGAGTGGCGCCCTCTTTTCTTTCGGATTTTGCAAAATAAAATCCGCGACTGGCACCGCAGGAATAATATTCGAAAACGCTGGCGCATCTGGTTTGAACCCCGGAGGGATGCCGGTGGCATTGTCGAAAGTCCCCTTGAGAATGTGGCGGACCCCACTGGAAACGACCCCGGAGACCAAATGATACGGGGGCATTCCCTCACGGTCCTGGAAAACTCTATTCGAACTCTCCCCCTGCGCCAGCAACAGGCGTTCCTGTTGCGTGCCTGGGAGGAAATGAATGTTCGTGAAACCGCCGCCGCCATGAAGTGTTCCGAAGGGTCTGTTAAAACCCATTATTCACGAGCCATCCAAACGCTTCGCAAATTGTTAGAGGAGCACCGGCCTTGAAAAATACGGACGATGAAATTTCCTTTTTAAGAAAGGTTAAAATTTCTCTGGACCAGAGCGAAGAAGGTATCGACGCCGGGACTCTGTCGCGGTTGCACCGCATCCGCCAGAATGCCCTCAAACTTAAAAAACCCGAAAAAACCGGTCGACTGAAATGGTTTCCAGCACCTCTTCCCGCACTGGCGACGGCTGGCATGGTCCTTCTAGCGGTTTTTATTTTTTCCACCGGAGATACTGAATTCCCATCCAGCAATAATCTTGAGGACTTGGAAATATTGGCTTCCAGCAACCTGGAATTTTATGAGGATCTGGATTTTTATGCCTGGCTTGCCGAGGAACAACCCGATGCGGGTTAGGCCCTGTTTCTTCGGGGTGGTTTTTATATTAACGATCTCGGTCTCAACCGGGCAAGCGCAACAGCCCGAACCGGGAAAGAAAATCCAACGCCAACAGGAGCAGGAAATACCTTCTCTCGAATTCCTGGAATTCCTGGGAGAATGGGAAACTGAAGACGGGAAATGGATCGACCCTGAAGCGTTAGAGCAAATGTCTCTTCCAGACCCGGAGCAAGAGAAGGATGAAGAAAATGAAAAAAATTAGCCTGCTGTTAATGACGGCATTTGCCTTATTCCTGGCAACCGCCCTGGAAATTTCCGCCCAGGAAAATACAGTTCCCTGGAGCCAATTGAGCGAAACTGAAAAAGGCGTTCTGCAACCTTATGCCGGCCGGTGGGATAAACTTCCAATAGCTCAACAACATCGCTTGAAAAAAGGCGCTCGTCGCTGGGCAAACTTGCCATCCGATCAACGCCGGGTCGTTAAAAAGCGGTTTCGTAACTGGAAAAAATTAAACCCCGAACAGCGCGATAGAATTCGTTCTAAATTCCAAAAATTCCAACGGTTGCCAAAAAATAAGCGGGACCAGATTCGTCGGGCGCGTCAGAGGTTTCGGGATTTACCCAAAGATACCAAAAAAAGGCTGAGAAACAAATGGCAAGAAGTTGCGCCGCAAAAACGATCCGCATGGCGCAATAAAAGGCGTGACGGGGTGGCTCCGCAGCGTCGAAAACAGTTCGATCGGTTTAACAAGAAGCGCCATTCAACCCGGCCCAGACCTGGACACAACCGCCCCAGACATCGGCCCCGCCGGGATTGATTATTCGGCCTAACCGATCCGGGAAAATGGAAAATCAAACTATTTGAAGAAAATACAGGTGGGTTCTTTATCAATTCAACTGCCGGGCAAGCCCGTTCAGGATTTTTTGTTGCTTGAGCTCAATTTAGCCACCGGCTCAAGAATCATTTCCGTCACCTCATCACCGTTCGGACCAGAAGCTTTGTGACTCTTTTCCCAAGGCTCGTTAATAAACGCCTCAGTCATAGTATAGGCTTCGTCATCGGTATATTGCTCGGGAGGATGCTTGCAGAAATAAGCCGACGGGGCTATCAGAATGCCGCCCTGCCCCCGGTCTAGAGCCAATTTAACACAGCGGATGGTGTCGATAGCCACTCCTGCTGAGTTGGGGGAATCTTCTACGGAAAGTCGCATTTCCAAATTTATGGAAACATCCCCAAATATTTTCCCCTCCATGCGAATAAAGCAGACTTTGTTATCCTTTTGCCAGGGCACGTAATCGCTGGGACCAATGTGGATATTTTCCGGGTCCAGACGCTTGGCCGTAACCGATTGAACAGCCTCGGTTTTGGATATCTTTTTTGACGCCAGACGGTGACGGTTGATCATATTCAAAAAATCCGTATTGCCGCCCGTATTGAGCTGGTAGGTGCTATCCAGCTTGACACCGCGCTTGTTGAACAAATCGGTCAAGGTCCGGTGCGTGATCGTCGCTCCAAATTGCGACTTGATATCATCGCCAATCAAAGGCAGGTTTTTGTCTTTAAAACGATCGGCCCATTCAGGAGTGCTGGCTATAAATACAGGAATGTTATTGATAAAGCCCAGCCCTGCCTCTAAAGCGCATTCCACGTAAAAACGAGTGGCTTCTTCCGATCCTACCGGCAGATAGTTCACAAGAATCTGCGCTCCAGATTCGCGCAAAGTTTTAACAACTGCTTCCTGATCGGGTTCTGTCGCATCGGAAAGGACGAAGGAATTCTTTTCATCATACTCTTTCATATGCTCGGAGAATCCGTCCAGAATTCTGCCCATCTGAACCGTGACTCCTGAAGCCGGAATATCTGCGCAAAATACTTTGGTGCAATTGGGGGCTGAAAAAATAGCTTCACTGACATCCTTCCCGACTTTTCGAACATCGGTATCGAACGCTGCAACGATTTCAATATCCTCAGGCTTGTATCCGCCAATCTCCCAATGCATCAGGCCAATCGCTTGGGCAGGGTCCTTGCCTTTGTAATAATGGATGCCTTGAATCAATGAACTGGCACAATTGCCAACGCCTACGATTGCAATCTTAACCTTCTTTGCCAATGGCCTCACTATTTGATTCACTAATCCCAGCCTCCTCAGAAAACATTCAATCGTTTTATAACAGGAATTATTTTTCCTAACCCACAACACTCACGGGACTTCTCAATCTTGGAAAACGAATAAGCATAATATTACAGATCCGCTCACTAATAAATTGTTTTCTTCGACTGTATGAACTTGTGATTCCATTCCGTTACTATCGAGTTACTTTAAAGCCTCGCTCAGGTGAAAATTATCGAGGACTTCGCGCCTTGCGGCGAAACTCGCCTTTTGCATTTGCCGCCCCTGTCGTCGTACGTTTCCAGGATCTGGAGGAAGATGGTTTTCTTTTTACGGTAGTTTGCCCCTTCGAATTTTTCGACCCGAATCGGCTTCTGCCCATCGGCTTACCAGTTTTGCCCCTTCTATTTTTAGCCGCAGTTGCAATTGCCTCGGAGTGAAACGGATGATCTGTCACCACAGTAATACTGTTATCGGTTGCCTTTTCGATGTCACGCAAATAGCCGGTCTCACCTGCATCACAAAGCGACATCGCGACACCAATAGCGCCCGCACGCGCCGTCCGCCCAATTCGGTGAACATAGCTTTCGGATTCGCTGGGCAACTCGTAATTGATAACATGTGTGATGCCATCAACATCAAGCCCTCGGGAAGCAATATCCGTTGCCACCATAACCCGAACTTTTCCCGAACGAAACTGTTTCAAGGCATCCAATCGCGCAGATTGGGATTTATTGCCATGAAGAGCTACGGACTTGATTCGACTCTTGGTTAAATTCTTAACGATCCGGTTGGACCCATGTTTTGTCCGGGCAAATACAAGAACTCGATAGAAACTTTCATCCTGCAGAAGAGAGTCGAGCAAAGCATTTTTATTTTCTCGATCCACAAATAAAACCTGTTGTTCGATTTTCTCAACGGTGCTGGACTGAGGAGTAACGCTGATCTGAACGGGATCATTGAGAAATCGATTGGTGATCTTGACAATCTCATCGGGCATGGTGGCGGAGAAAAGCATCGTCTGCCGTTCAGCGGGAATCGCTGAAAAGATTTTTCGGATGTCGGGCATAAATCCCATATCCAGCATTCGATCCGCTTCATCCAAAACCATAAGATCTATACCGTCCATTTTCAGGTACCCTTGATCGAAAAGATCAAGCAACCGCCCAGGAGTGGCGACAACAATATCAACCCCCCGGGACAAAGCACGAATTTGAGTTCTGTAATTGACACCGCCATAAACAACCGCCTGTGAAAGCTTCAAATAGCGGCCGTAGATGCGAAAACTGTCGCTGATCTGCACTGCCAGTTCCCGCGTGGGGCTGAGGATCAATGCACGGACACCTCTTGGTCCGGGAGATTTTCGATTTTCTGCCAATCGCTGCAAAATTGGCAACGCAAAAGCGGCTGTCTTCCCTGTTCCCGTTTGGGCGCATCCTAAAAGATCACGACCTTCTAAAAGATGTGGAATGGCCTGTAATTGAATTGGGGTGGGAGTTGAATAGTTTTCTTCACGGACAGCACGGCAAATGGGACCGATCAGATTTAGGGTATCGAATCCCCCTGGAGCGGGAGAAATAGATGAATGCATTAACGTATGTTCCTTTAATATTAATTGTGAATTATACAACCGGCCTGTTGTGACTGGTAAAGCGAAGAATTCGCCCTTTTTCAAATCTACCCAGTCAAGCTACCTGGGTGGGGGAGGGGCGTACACAGCTAAAATCTTGGTTCTCTCAATAGATAATGAGAAGAGTTCGACTATACAATCTGTAACCAGAAATTATGGTTCTCAGAGGGCTTTATTTTTGGCGTGGATGTCAGTGGTTTGATTCTCAGGTTTGTTTTTTTTCAAACCTTTTTGATAAAGAGACGGAGTTTGGAATAATTGATCCGATCTCTCATTTAATTTTTTTACCGAAATCACCTCTTTTAATTTTCCTGCACTATCGTAAACCTTAACTTCATGCATATATTAACTCATTTCCTTAATTATATTGCGCCAATCGGGCTTTGGCTAAAAAAAACCGGCAGAGGTGACCCTCTGCCGGTCAATGCTAAAAGTATTTTTTATTTAGGCACAACTTTAGTGGCTTGAGGCCCTTTCTGGCCCATGCCTTCCTCAAACTCAACAGCCTGACCTTCTCGAAGAGTCTTGAATCCATCCGTTTGGATCTCTGAAAAATGAACAAAAAGATCTTTTCCGCTCTCGGACTCGATAAAACCATACCCTTTACTCTCATTAAACCACTTGACTGTACCTTGCGACATACCATCTTCTCCTGCAATTTAGCGGGAACCCCCTTTTAAGCAGACAAAACGTAGCGCTCCCAATTTTTATTTTGGATTGGGTGGTAGCTCAACGGTCAATAAGTGGGCAACTTGAGAACAAAAAAAACCATCCTAATGGATGGCCGGGAAAATAAAACCTTTAATTGTTTTACTCTATCTTGCCCTGGGCGCATTTCCCGGAGAAAACAGCAACCTATTGACTCCCCCTCAACCCATCTTACTTAGTGCCGTCATAGTAGCACATATATCTGGTATCGGGGAATTAAAATGAAAGAAAAATAAAGATCTCCGTGGCGATTGATGCGGTACAATGGGGGTTCTCCTGAAAAATTCCTATAACCAGTTGAAATATATAATATAGCTATAAAAATTCCGGACAACTCGAATTCGCTTAGGTGATAGTAATCCGGCCCTACTTCGACATACCCCACGGGGGCATGAGGAAAATGGCGGAACACAACAGGCTCAACACGCCATCAAACCAATATTGCATTGAATATTTTTCAAGCAACCTGTTATATTTCAATGTTTCATATGATAAAAGGAGTTTACCGTGAACAGCTTGCCCGAATTAACATTAGCTTGTTTTCGCGAAGGTCTGATAAAGAGAACCCCCGGCGAACCAGAATTTCATGAAGCGGTTATGGAGTTCGCCGAATTCGTCATCCCCTACATCAATGCTAATCCCAAATACCTGACACCGCGCATTCTGGAGCGTATGACGGAACCTGACCGCACCATCATCTTCCGTGTGGTGTGGGAGGATGACGACGGCGATTTTCGTGTCAACCGGGGTTACCGTGTGCAGTTCAACAATTCCATCGGCCCCTATAAGGGAGGGCTCCGATTCCACCCTTCCGTTAATTTGAGCATCCTGAAGTTTCTGGGATTCGAACAAACATTTAAGAACAGCTTGACCTCTCTACCCATGGGCGCTGGCAAAGGGGGGGCAAACTTTGACCCCAAGGGAAAATCTGACCGAGAAGTGATGCGCTTCTGCCAATCCTTCATGACCGAACTTTCCAAACACATTGGTGAAAACATCGATGTTCCCGCAGGAGATATAGGCGTGGGCGCCAGGGAAATCAGTTATCTTTTTGGACAATACAAGCGGCTGAAAAATGAGTTCACCGGGACCCTAACCGGGAAAGCCCTTGAATTTGGCGGAAGTTTGATCCGAAAAGAAGCCACCGGCTACGGGTGTGCTTATTTTATGGAAGAAGTATTGAACCATCGTGGCGATTCCATCAAGGACAAAGTCTGTGCGGTTTCGGGTTCGGGAAACGTCGCCACCTACGCAGCAGAAAAAATAATGCAGTTGGGCGGCAAGGTCGTCACACTGTCTGACTCTTCCGGGTTTATTCATGATCCCGATGGAATCAATGAAGAAAAACTCGCGTACATCATCGAACTTAAAGCCGTCCGCCGTGGACGCATTAAAGAATATGCAGACCATTACAAATGTAAATTTTTTGAGGGGAAAAAGCCCTGGGACATCAAGTGCGACCTGGCATTTCCCTGCGCCACACAAAACGAAATCGAGGAAAAAGACGCCAAACATCTGATTAAAAATGGTCTTCTGGCGATTGCAGAAGGTGCGAATATGCCAACCACCCGCAAAGCCATGCGTCTATTCCTGGACACCAAGATTCCTTTTGCTCCGGGTAAAGCCGCTAACGCGGGTGGCGTTGCAGTCTCTGGGCTGGAGATGACCCAAAATAGCATTCGCCTCGCGTGGTCACGTGAAGAACTGGAGGAACGTCTCAAGGAAATCATCGCCAATATCCACAAGCAATGCTTGAAA
>CAYPQH010000071.1:0-11656 GCA_964412825.1 uncultured Nitrospinaceae bacterium
AAAGACTGGTCCCTCCGAAGTAGAACGGAATATTGAAATACTTTATCAAATAATCAGGCAAAATGCAGATCAAAGAAAGATAAACCCCTCCATAAAAGGTCAATCGCGAAAGGATCTGGTCAATATATTCGGAGGTCTTCGTTCCGGGACGGATTCCCGGCACATACCCTCCATGTTTTTTCATGTTGTCAGCCACGTCTACCGGATTGAAAATGACGGCCGTATAAAAATAGCAAAAGAAAAAGATCGCGCCAACAAAAATAACGCTGTACCCCGCCGTTCCCGGAGTCAACATCGCGGACACGGTCTGCATCCAGGGATGATCCACAAACTGGGCGATGGTCGCCGGAAACATGATGATGGAGGACGCAAATATTGGGGGAATGACCCCGGACGTATTTACTTTCAAAGGCAAATGGGTGCTAGTCCCGCCATACATTTTTCTTCCGACCACGCGCTTGGCATACTGAATCGGTATCCGCCGCTGGCCTCCTTCTGTGAACACGATCGCACCAATCACCGCGATCATCAACAACATCAAAAATAGCATGAGCAAAACCGGCAATTCGCCCGTTCCCATCAGGTCCAGCGACTGTAAAATCGCGGCGGGCGTTCCGGCCACGATACCGGAGAATATGATCAGTGATATGCCGTTGCCAATGCCTCTTTCTGTTATCTGCTCGCCCAGCCACATGAGAAACGTCGTCCCCGCAGTGAGCGTGATGATCGCCAACAACCTAAAACCCCATCCGGGATGCGGCACAATCGCCGTGCCCACAGGGCTTTTCATCGCCTCCAGCCCAATCGCAATCCCCGATCCCTGTACGGTACACAAAAGAACGGTTCCGTAGCGGGTGTACTGGGTGATTTTTTTCTGCCCGGCTTCACCTTCTTTTTTCAGCCGCGCCAGATAAGGCGACACCATGGTCATCAGCTGTATAATGATCGACGCGCTGATGTAGGGCATGATGCCCAGGGCAAAAATCGTCAACCGGCTTAGGGCACCGCCGGAGAACATATCAAAAAAACCTAAGATGGTGCCTCTGGCCTGTTCAAATAATTCCGCCAAAGCGGCGGAATTGATTCCGGGAGTGGGGATGTGAGCGCCGATCCGGTACACGATGAGAATTCCCAACGTGAACAGAACCCGTTTCTTCAGCTCAGGAATTTTAAAAATACTGCCAAACGCGGCCGCGCCACTCATTAAACGGTCACAGCCTTCCCACCAGACTTTTCAATCTTGTCTATAGCGGATTTGCTAAATTTATGCGCATGCACTGTGATCGACCGGGTCAATTCTCCATTCCCTAAAACCTTGACTGCTGTCGGCTTTTTAATCAAACCACGTTCCTTCATTATTTCGGGAGTGACTGGGAGATCCCCGGAAATGGCCTCTAACCTATCAAGGCTAACGATCTCGTATTCTTTTCTGAATATATTGGTGAACCCTCTTTTCGGCACTCTCCGGTACAGGGGCATTTGCCCACCTTCAAACCAGGGATGCGGCTTTCCGCCGGATCGGGATTTTTGTCCCTTATGTCCTTTTCCGCAGGTTTTGCCGGTTCCAGAGCCGCGTCCACGGCCAACTCTTTTTGGGTTTTTCCGAATTCCAGGCGCTCTTTTTAAACTGGATAATTTTATCATGGGGTTCGTTTAACCGTTCTTAACTGAAATTCGATTGTATTATTATTTTACTTTGCCGCTTTTGCCTTCACTGCCACGCCGCGCATTTTTGCAAAATCCTTGGCATCTCGAAGGCTAGCCAACCCTTGAATAGTGGCCTTCACTACATTGTGCGGATTATTGGTACGAATGCATTTGGTCAGAATATCGCGGACACCCACGGCCTCCAAAACAGCTCGCACTGCCCCTCCTGCGATCAATCCGGTCCCTCGGGACGCTGGTTTTAGCAGAACCCTGCCCGCCCCATAAGCGCCGATGACCTCGTGAGGTATTGTCGACCCGTCAAGGCTAACCCGAACCAAACTTTTTTTAGCTTTTTCCACACCCTTACGAATGGCCTCAGGAACCTCGTTGGCTTTGCCCAATCCCCAGCCCACTTCGCCTTCACGATTTCCAACCACCACCAGAGCGCTGAAACTAAACCGGCGACCCCCTTTAACAACCTTTGCCACGCGGTTGATCTTGACCACTTTGTCAATATAATCTTGTTTATTATCCTGATGTTGTGCCAATGAAACCTCCAGTATTCCGTCTACAAATCTTTTTTCCAGACGCACCGTTCCGGGCAATGCCGGGCAGGTTTAAAATTTAATGCCCTTCTCGCGCACCGCATCGGCAAGAGCCTTCACCCGGCCCGTGTAATGAAAACCGTTCCGGTCGCAATAAACTTCTTTGATCCCCTGGCTGGCCGCTTTCTCTCCAAGCAGACTTCCGACCATTGCTGCGGCTGCTACATTGCCTCCGTTCTTCATTTTTCCCTTGAAGGCCGACGACACACTGGATTCCGCCACCAGAGTTTTTCCGGCCCGGTCATCGACAATCTGCGCATAGATGTGTTTACTGCTTCTGAAAACAGATAACCGTAGTCTTTCCTGACCCACTTGCAGCTTACGCTTGATCCTGCGTTTTCTGTTCAACCTTAATCGTTGTCTTTCAGCGATTTTCATAAATTAATTTAACCCTTCGCGCCAATAGCGGCTTTACCGGCTTTTCTAATAATTCTTTCTGTTGAATACATCACCCCTTTGCCCTTATAAGGCTCCGGCGGCCTGAGACTGCGGATTTCCGCCGCCGTCTGCCCAACATTTTCCTTGCTCATTCCCTTCACGACAATCGTGTTCTTTTTCGAATCCACCTCAAACTCGATGTCATTAGCAGGCTTGTATTCGATCGTATGCGAATACCCAAGGTGAAGAGTCAGGTTTTTCCCTTTGAGCTCTACCTTGTACCCCACACCCACGATATTGAGCTGTTTGGAAAAACCCTGGGTGACACCGGTGACCATATTGCTGATCAGTGTCCGGGTGAGACCATGCAGAGACCGGTCCATCCTGCCGTCTGTAGGCCTAATGACTCGAACCTCGCTATCCGCAATTTCAATCTTCATATTGGAGTGCAGTTTCCGTTCGAGTTGTCCCTTCGGACCCTTCACTCGAAAAGCTTCACCTTCGGATTTACAATCCACTCCGGAAGGTATTTTGATAGGTTGTTTTCCAATTCGGGACATAATTATTTAATTACCATACGAAACCCAGCACTTCACCGCCAATGCCTTTTTCTTTGCATTCTCGATCGGTGATAACGCCGGTAGATGTGGAAATGATTGCGGTTCCCAAGCCATTGAGCACATTGGGAATTTTCTCGCGCCCGACATAGGCCCGCCGACCGGGCTTACTGATTCGCTTGATACCGGTGATCACAGGATCATCGTCCTGATATTTCAGGTAAACCCTTAAAATTCCTTGCTTATTATCCTCGTAATTCCGAAAACCCTTAATATAGCCTTCGTCTTGCAGAATCTGAACGATCCGCAATTTCATACGGGAACTTGGAATATCAATTTTACTGTGCCCAACCATCAGACCGTTTCGAATACGTGTGAAAAGGTCGGCTATGGGATCTGTCATAGACATGTTTTAAAGCATCTCCCCAATGATTAAAATGGATTCAATCTACCAGCTGGCCTTGGTCACGCCCGGAATCTCGCCCCGAAGCGCCCGCTCTCTGAAACAAATGCGGCACATGCCAAACTTGCGCAGAAAACCACGCGGCCTGCCACAGACTCGACACCGGCTGTAAACTCTAACTTGAAACTTTGGTACTCTTTTCGCTTTTGCGACTAACGATTTCTTTGCCATAAAACCTGCCAATGGTTAATGTAATACAAAAAAAAGACTGCTATTTTCTCAACGGAAGCCCTAAATACCTGAGCAGGCACCGACCCTCTTCATCCGTTTTAGCGGACGTACAAATGGTAACATTCATTCCCTTGACGTGATCGACATTATCGTAACTGATCTCAGGGAAAATCAATTGCTCCTTGATTCCAACCGTATAATTCCCTCGCCCATCGAACGCTTTTGGAGAAAGCCCTTTAAAATCCCGCACCCTGGGTAGAGCAAACGACACGAATCTCTCAAAAAATTCATACATCCGGTGTCCCCGCATGGTAACGCACACGCCTATGGCGACGCCTTCTCTCAGCTTGAAATTGGAGATGGCCTTTTTCGCCCGCGTCACAACCGGCTTTTGCCCTGTGATAAGTTGTAACTGTTCGACTCCGGCCTCAATCAGCTTGGCGTTTTGCAACGCTTCACCCAAGCCCATATTGACCACAACCTTCTCCAGCCGGGGCACTTGCATGACATTTCCAAGCCCAAGGTCTTTTTGAATTTGCGCCTTATACTTTTCTTTATACCGGATTTTCAAATTTGACATATCAAACCTTATCCATCACTTCATCACATTTCACACAAACGCGAACACGTTTTCCGTCTTCCAGCTTCTTCCGTCTGACGCGAACGCCCTTGCCGCATTTATCACAATACAAAGCGACATTCGAGATATGCATTTTACCTTCACGCTCGATAATACCCGCCTGCTGGGTTTTGCCATCGCCTTTCGTATGACGCTTGAACATATTCAGCTTTTCAACTAGGATGCGATTTTCCTGAGGAAGCAAAGAAAGCACTTTCCCTTTTTTACCCTTTTCGCGCCCGGAAAGGACCTGAACAATGTCGTCTTTTTTAATTTTCGTTTTTTCTATAATAACCTGCTTCACAATACCTCCGGCGCCAGCGATAGAATTTTCATGTATTTTTTGGCCCGCAATTCACGCGCTACGGGACCAAAAATACGGGTTCCCAGAGGTTCCTTTGCATCGTTGATCAATACGGCGGCGTTGCTGTCGAACTTTATGTAACTGCCTTCCGCACGTCGTATTTCCTTACGGGTTCTCACCACCACCGCTTTTTTCACTTCGCCCTTTTTCAACGCGCCATGCGGCTCAACTTCTTTAAGGGCAACCACGATAATATCGCCGACTCTTGCGTAGCGCCTGCGGGACCCGCCAAGCACCTTGATGCACTGGACTACTTTAGCACCCGAATTATCCGCCACTTCCAGGACGGTTCTAAGCTGTATCATTTCGCCTGTCCTTGTTCCACTACTGTCGCACTCTTTAAAATTTCAATGAGGCGCCATCGTTTGTGTTTGCTGATCGGTCGGGTTTCGCACACACTCACGTAATCACCCGGCAGACACTCATTTTTTTCATCATGAACTTTATATCTCTTGGTTGTCTTGACAACTTTTTTGAGTGTCGGATGGGCAAACTGGCGCACCACAACAATCACCGCCGTCTTATCCATTTTATTGCTGACAACCGTTCCTGTCAGCGTCTTCTTATTGACTGCGCTTTTCAAAAGCTTCTCCTTAAATCCCACCAGCCGGTAGGCCAGGGGCTCAGCATTAAGCTGACCAAAAATTAAAATTTATATTTTAGAGGCGTTCTCAATACAAAAAGTCGAACACCCATTCGCCCTCAGGCTTTTGACTCTTCCTCACTATCGCCTTCTGCCGCCGCCAATTCACTTTGGATGGTTTTTATGCGCGCAATGTCCCGACGCATCAGCCGCAACCGCCCTGGGTTTTCAATTTTTCCTGTCGCCAATTGAAACTTCAGGTTAAAAAACTCCTGCTGCAAATCGTCTACTTTTTCCTGTCTCTCTTTATCCGAGAGGTCTCTTATTTCCGATGCTTTCATGATCGATCCCGCAAACGTTCTAAATTATTTCCCGCAACATGGGTTTTTGCCCCCTAATTCGTGCGGCATGTAAACGAAATTTCCACCAGACACCCGCCTGCTTGGACAAAACGTTCGTACTTTTTATTTCGTAAGAAACCGCGTCGACACTGGCAACTTATGCGCCGCCAACCGAAAAGCCTCGCGCGCCACAGCCTCAGGAACGCCTTCCATTTCGTAGAGAATCCGACCCGGCTTGACCACGGCCACCCAAAACTCCGGATTGCCTTTGCCTTTTCCCATACGGGTCTCGGCGGGCTTTTTGGAAACCGGTTTGTCCGGGAAAATCCTCAGCCAGATCTTGCCACCACGCTTCACATAACGAGTCATGGCGATCCTGGCCGCCTCAATTTGCCGATTGGTGATCCTACCACATTCGGAAGCCTGAAGGCCAAACGAACCAAAACTCAACGTGCCGCCGCGATAAGCAGTTCCACGCATGCGACCCTTATGCCGCTTTCTGTATTTTACCTTCTTGGGCATCAACATGATGCCAGCCCTCCAACTGAATATAAATATTTAATAACGAATACCCCGCGAAAAAAACCTCGAAGGGCAATTCCGAATTATTTTCTCCCAGCACCCGAGTCGCTTTTGAAATTCATAGGCCCGGTGGTGCCCTTTTCAGGAATAACGTCTCCCTTGTAAACCCACACCTTCACACCAATGACTCCATAAGTGGTGTTGGAACGTGCTGTTCCATAGTCGATATCGGCGCGCAGAGTGTGCAACGGAACCCGGCCCTGCCGATACCATTCGCTTCTGGCGATTTCAGCGCCTCCCAACCGACCGGAAACCCGGATTTTGATTCCCTTCGCGCCGAATCTTAGAGCAGAAATAACGCTCTTCTTCATGGCCCGGCGGAAAGATATTCTTTTTTCAAGTTGCAATGCGATGTTCTGGGCAACCAGGGTCGCATCGAGTTCGCCGCGTCGGACTTCCTTGATATTGAGACTGACCTGTTTGCCGCTCATCACCTTTTGCAACTCTTCCTTCAGCTTATCCACTTCCAGGCCTTTTTTGCCGATGATGATTCCGGGCCTGGCCGTATGAATGTTGATCCGCACGCGGTTGGCCGAGCGCTCGATCTCCACCTTGGATATTCCCGCATGCGACAGGGTAGTGGTGATGTATTCTCTCAGCTTGATATCATTGATCAGAAAGTCCGCGAAGTCCTTTCGGGCGTACCAATTTGAAATCCATGTTTTGTTGTACCCCAACCGAAACCCATAGGGATGAACTTTTTGACCCACGTTATTTCTCCGAAACCAGGTTTTCTGCTAAAATTAATTTTCGTCCAAAATCAAGGTGATATGACTTGTTCTTTTTCTTATTATCGTCGCCATCCCGCGGGCGCGTGGCATATTGCGTTTCCAGGTCACGCCTGCGTCCACCATGACGGTTTTGATGACCAGATCATCCACATCCAGGACCTTATGGTTTTCCTCCGCATTCGCAATCGCCGACTTCAATAACTTCTGAAATACCCCGGCAACTCGTTTTTGCAGAAAAGTGAGAATGTTCATCGCGTCGTTCACATTTTTACCGCGAATCATATTCGCAACCAACCGAGCCTTTTGGGGCGTCGTTCTTGTATGTCTGAGAATGGCTCTAACTTCCATGATTATTTATTTTCCGTTCTGCTTATTTGGTCACTGCTTTTTTGGTTTTCCCGCCATGCGTCCGAAACGTCCGGGTGGGCGAGAATTCGCCAAGCTTATGCCCCACCATGTTTTCACTGATAAACACAGGGATGAACTTTCTGCCGTTGTGAACCGCCATCGTGTGCCCGACGAAATCCGGGGTGACGGTGGATCGACGCGACCAGGTCTTGATAATCTTCCGGTCGTTCTGCTCATTCATCACATCCACTTTTTTCTGCAAGTGTTGGTCCACAAAGGGCCCTTTTTTTAACGATCGCGCCATAGTTTCCTGATCCAGCCTTACGGCTTATTATTTTCTTTTTCGTTTAGATACAATATATTTACTGGAATCTTTTTTAACTTTCCTCGTTTTCAATCCCTTGGCAATCTGCCCCCAGGGACTACAAGGATGCCTGCCACCTGAAGAACGACCTTCCCCGCCGCCCATCGGATGATCGACCGGGTTCATCGCAACCGCCCGTACTCTGGGCCGACGCCCCAACCATCTCGTTCTGCCTGCCTTGCCGATGGAAATATTTTCAAAATCAGCATTTCCTACAACGCCTATTGTTGCCCGGCATTGCTTTTCCACCCGGCGGACTTCGCCAGATGAAAGTTTCAGGGTGGCGTACTTGCCTTCTTTAGCCATCAACTGAGTCGAGTTACCAGCCGTCCTCGCCAACTGACCGCCCTTTCCTGGACGCATTTCCACATTGTGCACCAGGGTGCCATCGGGAATGCTCGCCAGAGGAAGACAGTTGCCCACACTGATGTCAACATCGGGCCCGGAAGAAACGATATCATCCACTTTTAATTTAGCGGGGGAGAGTATATACCGCTTTTCCCCATCTTTATAGAATAAAAGTGCAATATTTGCAGATCGATTGGGATCGTACTCGATTGCCGCCACTCGCGCTTCAACGCCATCCTTTTTCCGCTTGAAATCAATAATACGGTATTGCTTTCTGTGTCCGCCACCCCTGCGTCTTGCCGTAATTCTGCCGTTATTGTTGCGTCCGCCCTTACGGGCAATAGACACCAGAAGGCTTTTTTCCGGCGTGGACTTCGTGATCGCATCAAACCCTGATATGGTCTGAAACCGGACTCCGGCGGATCGTGGATTTAGTTTCCTGATGGGCATACCAATCAAACTCCCTCGAACATTTCGATTTTGTCGCCGTCTTTCAATCGAAGCATGGCTTTTTTCCATCCTTTCGACACGCCGATGTTTCTGCCAAAGCGCTTGGACTTGCCCTGTACATTCAGCGTGTTCACCTGCAAAACGGTGACTCCAAAAATCTTTTCTACCGCCGCCTTGATCTGAATCTTGTTCGCGTTCGGATGCACACGAAACGCCAACCAATTACCATCCTCCTGCAAGGCCGTGCTTTTTTCGGTGATCAGGGGCTTTTGTATAATGTCAAAGGTATCCATCAGACCAATCGCTCCTCAATTTTCTTAAGCGCCTGCGGGGTGCAAACTATTTTTTGCGCCGCCAACAAGTCATACACATTAAGACCATCGACCAAAAGAACATGCACATTGGGCAAATTACGCACAGCCAGTTCCAGATTAGGGTTTTTCTCTGCAAGCAAAAACAGGGTCTTGGGAGGCGACCCCAAATCCTTCAACAACTGCAACGCTTCTTTTGTTTTGGGGTTTTCCAAAACCACCTTATCGACCACCGTCAACATCTGATTCTGTACCCGGTCTGTCAGGATGGACCTAAGTGCGCTCTTTCTCGATTTCTTTGACATCTTCAAACTGTAATCCCTGGGCGTGGGGCCAAATACCGTCATCCCCCCTCGCCAAAGCGGCGACCGGGAATTACCCGCGCGTGCGCGCCCCGTGCCCTTTTGCTTCCAAGGCTTTTTTCCACTTCCGTGCAAATCACCTTTATTGCTTTTTGTCGCGGCATTACCACCCCTGCGAGCGGCGAGCTGACCCACCACATATTGATGAACGAGATGCTCCCGCACTTCGACATCAAATACAGCAGGATTGGCCTCAACCGTTCCTATCTTCTTATTATTTGCGTCCAACAATTCCAGCTCTGGCATTGATCAAGCTCTCTCGTTTTTAACGATTCTTACCATTCGACCATTCGGGCCAGGCACTGCCCCCCGAACCAGAAGAACATTATTTTCTTTGTCCACTCGAACCACTTTGAGGTTTTTCACGTGAACTTTCACGCCGCCCATACGGCCCGGCATTTTTTTACCCTTCAATACTCGCCCCGGATAGGTGTGCATGCCAATCGAACCACCGCCGCGAAAAATTTCCGCATGCCCGTGAGACGCCGGCGCTCCACCAAAACCGTGCCGCTTAAAAACTCCCGCAAAACCGCGTCCCTTAGACACTCCGATGACGCTGACCAAATCGCCCTCGCCAAACATGTCAACGCTCAAAGGTTTTCCAAGATCCGCTTCATCGATGGTGTGATCGCGGAATTCCTCAAGAATTTTCGCGGGAGAGGCTTTGTGCTTATCATAAAACCCCTGCAACGGCTTGCTGGTGTGCTTGGGTTTTCTCTCCCCATATGCAACCAAAACCGATTGATATCCGTCTTTCTCTTCGGTTTTTTGCAGGATGGGAACACACTTCCCCACCTGAATCACCGTCACCGGGACACAATCTCCCTTATCAGAGAAGACTTGCGTCATCCCTACTTTCTTACCCAATAGTCCGTTCATGATTTTCCATTTTCCAAAGAAGCCTGATGCCAGTTTTAAAGCTTGATCTCGATGTCCACTCCACCGGACAAGTCCAGCTTCATCAATGCATCCACCGTTTGCGGCGTGGGCTCCAGAATTTCCAAAATTCGCTTGTGCGTCCTAATTTCAAACTGCTCACGAGACTTTTTATCAACATGCGGGGACCTCAAAACCGTCCACTTATTCCTCACCGTGGGCAAGGGAATGGGCCCCACAACCTTAGCGCCTGTGCGCCGGGTCGTTTCAACAATTTCGCTTACCGACCAGTCCAGCAGTTTATGGTCGTAGGCTTTGAGTTTTATTTTAATTTTTTGATCGCTCATTATTCAACAATCTTATTAACAACCCCGGCTCCAACAGTGCGGCCGCCTTCGCGAATCGCGAATCGAAGCCCCTCTGCCATAGCTACGGGAGTGATCAATTGAATTTCCAAGCGAACATTATCACCCGGCATGACCATCTCCACCCCGGAAGGAAGAGTCGCCACACCTGTAACGTCCGTGGTCCTGAAATAAAATTGCGGTCGATAGCCATTAAAAAATGGCGTGTGCCGCCCACCCTCATCCTTAGTCAGAATATACACTTCTGCGCTGAACTTGGTATGCGGCGTGATCGTCCCGGGCTTAGCCAGAACCTGGCCACGCTCGATATCTTCCCGCTTGGTTCCGCGCAATAGAATACCCACATTTTCTCCGGCGCGACCTTCATCCAGCAATTTCCGGAACATTTCCACTCCGGTAGCCGTTGTCTTGGTGGTGTCACGAAAACCGACGATCTCAACCTCTTCGCCGACCTTGAGAATACCCGTTTCGATACGACCCGTGGCCACTGTTCCACGACCTGAAATACTGAAAATATCTTCAATCGGCATCAGGAAAGGCTTGTCAACCGGACGATCAGGAACCGGAAAGTAGGTGTCGAGAGCTTCCACCAACTCCCAGATGCACTTGGTTTTTTCTTCGTCTTCAGGATTCTCCAGGGCATGCAAAGCGCTTCCCCGAATGACCGGAACCTCGTCGCCAGGAAATTCATATTTATCCAGCAATTCACGCACTTCCATCTCAACCAGATCCAGCAATTCAGGATCATCGACCATGTCCACTTTATTCATGAAAACAATAATCTTCGGAACGCCGACCTGACGGGCCAAAAGAATGTGCTCTCGCGTCTGCGGCATCGGACCATCCGACGCGTTCAAGACGAGAATAGCGCCGTCCATTTGCGCGGCACCGGTGATCATATTTTTCACATAATCCGCATGGCCAGGGCAATCCACATGAGCGTAGTGCCGTTTCTCACTATTGTATTCAACATGGGCGATTGCGATGGTAATACCACGCTCTCTTTCTTCCGGCGCCTTGTCAATCTGATCGAAAGCGATTTTTTCCGCCAAGCCCTTCTTTGACAAAACTTCGGTGATAGCCGCTGTTAAAGTCGTTTTACCATGATCCACATGCCCAATGGTGCCAACATTCAAATGGGGTTTATCCCGGACAAATTTTTCTTTTGCCATGCCGATTTACTCCAGATAT
>CAYPQH010000072.1:0-10964 GCA_964412825.1 uncultured Nitrospinaceae bacterium
TGCGTTGGAATCCCTCGGGAGCAGGAACCACGTCTATTGCTCAGGGGATCTCTTATTCCGCCAATCATCTGGTGGATTTGCTTCAGGCGCAAGCGGTGATTGTTTTCACTTTAAGCGGCGGGACGGCCCGGATGATGGCGGCTCCGAACCCGATGGTGCCGATGTTCGCTTTTACCTCCAGTCTCACTCGGGCCAGGCGGTTGACATTGTTGCGGGGCACCATTTCATTTCTCATGGATAAAAATAAGGATTTTCTTGAGGACATGGAGGCGTTATTCCGGGTTCTGAAAGATCGGCATCTGGTGAAAAAAAATGACCGGCTGGTCATCACCGCCGGCCTTCCGATTCATGTTCCAAATTGGACGAATGTCGTGCGGGTGGAAGTGGTTTCTTGATTCAGCGCTGTTTTCACAAGCGGATGAAGATTTCGGTTTTTATTTAAAATCCGTAGCCAGCGTGACGCTGGACCCAATATTTATGTGCGATGGGTTGGCTGGCGAAACAGTGAAGGTTGGTTGTGTTGAGTGCGAATTGTTCCCCGTTGCCAAGCTCTCAAAAACTGTTGATCGCAAGCGGTGTACCCGCCAGTCGCTCCTACGGCAAGTAGCACTTGTGGGATTTATTTCCCGTCGGCAAAATTTCCTGATAAAATCGTTTGATGTCGCCTCGTTATTATATTATTTCAGCCTTGCTTGTATTGACCGTTACTGCGGCTATCAGTGTTTGGAGACAGAAAAAGACCCGGCGGGAGATATTAGGAGTTCTCTGGCAGGTGATTCTGGGTTTTGTCGTTATTCTTGCAGTTGTGGCGGGGATTGCCAAGTTGATGGAGACGCTGGGCATCGCGCAGTCTGGGTTTGTTTTATAGGAGCGCCCGTGGAATTTTCACCGTTCATGTTTTTTTTCTTATTTTTATCGTTTCTGGGGATCTCTTTCTCCATGGGAATGTTGCTTCATTCCGCATTTATGTATGAAGATAAAAATAATATGAAGGGTGACAGTAAAAAGAGTTGGGCTTTATGTATGATCGCAGGAACCGGAGTCACCGGCTGGATGTTTTACTACGGGTATTACATGAATTTTGTCCGATGACGGTTTTTCCCTGGGGGAAGTGCTTCCTCTAGTCGCAATTTTTGCAAGGCCCGGTGACGGTCAACCGCACAGGATCTCGACCAGCCGAATACAATCGTTTTTATAGATCTGGAACTCTTCCCTATCGTCCTCGTCCAGATCATCCGATAAATGCTCTTCGAGCAGTTCTACGGCATCATTCAACGCCCCGGCCACAATATCCAGATCGGATTCACTCAAAGCATACAGGGACGAATTTTGTTTGAGTTTGTCAAAAACCCGGGTGTATTTCGCGTGGTATTCAGAAAGGGTGCTCCGTTTTTTTTCGGAGACACTGCCTTTGAGCTCTGTGTTCATATCAGAAATGGAATCGTTCAAAGCCATTTTGATGATGTCGATATCTTTTTCGCTGATCGATGCTAAGGATTTCATTTTCACCCTTCTTACAAAATTAAGACTAAATGGATAGTCGGAGAGTTCATGAATTTATGGGTCTGTCGGTAGGTACAGAGGAAATTGCCACTCCATCGTGCCCAAAAACCGCTTGCTATAATATAACTTAATTTACCTGCTATTTTATATGGAAATAAGCAAAATTTTTGAATTCATAGGATTTAGGGGTTTTTTAGAAGGGCGATGGCGGTTCATTGTGAAAAAAAATGCTGGCTTGCCCAGCTTCTTGCGGGGCAAACCAGCGGTTTATCAGATTGGCGGAAATCAGGAACCGATTTTAATCTCCACCTTCCTGGGTTTTGCGATTTCCTTCTTCCCGAGAGAAACTCTAAGAATTCCTTTTTCCAATTTGGCGACTACTTTATCGGGGTCGACCTGATCGCCAAGACGGAAGCTCCTCTCAAAATTCTGAGATCGATATTCCCGAACGCGGTAGTTATCTTCCTTGGTTTCCTTTTCCTCTTTGACGTTTCCTCGAAGACTCAGTACGCCTTCCTTAATTTCCACAGTAATATTGTCCTCAACCATTCCAGGGACTTCAGCCGTGAGCAGGAACTCCTGCTCATTCTCGACAATATTCACTTTGGGGTGGACCGCACGGACGGTTTCCTGATCAAAGAAATCCATCAAATTCCTAGGGAAAAACGGCTCCATATCGCCATTGAAAAAATCTTGTAAGTTTTTATTTGGATTGTAAGTAGTCAGTTTCATTTTAATACCTCCTGTCATGGACAAAGTTTCAAGATGGGTCATGACCTCGTTGTCTGCCGCTTCTATTATATAGATAGGACCGCAATGTCAGTATGTCAAGGGGATGGAAGAGCTAATTTCAAAGCGTCAATTTTTCAATATAATAGGGACAGGCTGTGTGATGGAGATGAGTCGGCGGGGGGGAACCGCCCTGCATTCTCACAGGAGAGAAAACGAAATAACGAGAAACACCGTCAACCCCGCAACTGCAATGAGTAACAGCCAACCTTCAAATGCAGATATATCAACCTCAAACCGACTCCTGTCTTCGGCCTCTGTGTCGTGCCAAAACCCGTGGTGGGTGAAGAATTGCATAGTCATAATGGCCTCCCTGAACGGTTCAGGATAATTACCGCTTACCCTACTCACGAAATATAGGGCGTCAGCCCTCAAACCGCAACGTCCCGTCGAATGAACGAGAAGATTTTCTGCGAAAGTCGGAACTATAGTGGGGCAGGGTGGTAATGCAAAAAGCACCTACAGGATAAAACCCGTAAGTGCTTTTTAAATAAAGTGGGCCCAGCAGGATTCGAACCTACGACCTACCGGTTATGAGCCGGGGGCTCTACCAACTGAGCTATAGGCCCAATGCGTTGATATTTTATCCTTCTATGAAGCTGCGGAGTTTTTTACTGCGACTGGGATGTCGCAATTTGCGCAGTGCCTTGGCTTCGATTTGTCGGATACGCTCGCGGGTGACGGAAAAATCCTGCCCCACTTCTTCGAGCGTGTGTTCTGAGTCCAGCCCGATTCCAAAACGTTTTCTGAGAACTTTCTCTTCCCGTGCGGCAAGGGTGGAAAGAACTTTCAGCGTTTGGTCCTTGAGGTCTTTCTTGACCACTGAGTCGATGGGAGAAAGAATTTTTTTGTCTTCGATAAAGTCTCCCAAATGACTATTCTCTTCTTCGCCAATTGGGGTCTCCAAAGAAATGGGTTCTTTGGCGATTTTTAATACCTTGCGGACTTTATCCACTGGCAGGCTCATTTTTTCGGCAATTTCTTCGGGGCTGGGTTCGCGACCGAGTTCCTGCACCAGATGACGGGAGACGCGAATCAGCTTGTTGATCGTTTCAATCATGTGCACCGGAATACGAATGGTGCGGGCCTGATCGGCGATGGCGCGGGTAATCGCCTGACGAATCCACCAGGTCGCGTAGGTGCTGAACTTATAGCCCCGGCGGTATTCAAATTTATCGACGGCTTTCATCAGGCCAATATTTCCTTCCTGGATCAAGTCCAGAAACTGAAGCCCGCGGTTGGTGTATTTTTTGGCAATACTGACGACCAAACGCAAATTGGCTTCGGCCAACTCTCTTTTAGCGGTTTTGTCTTTTACCCGACCACGGGCGATGGAGCGGACAGTCATCAGTAAATGCTCTTTTGGGGTGTCCGTTTCCTTTTCGATTTTTTTGATTTTCCGGCGGCCGCTTTGCATCGCTTTCAGGTGATTATCATATTGGATCCGGGTGATGACTTTTCCAGACGGCAGTTTAACGCTTTTTTGCTTGGCCCAGTTTTTGGCCAGCTTTTTGATTTCTGCCAGGGTGATCCCCAATTGTTTTTCCAGCTTTCGTTCTTCTCTTCCTGCGAAGCGAATCTGGCCGGCAATTTCGTAGATTTTCTCGATAATTCCGTCCATCACATTCAGGCTCAGGTTGATTTCCGAGACGATTTGCTCCATTACTTTTTGTTGGGCGTTGTCGTCCTTCTCCAGCTTGATCTTCATTTTTTCGGAGATCCTTGAGGCGGATCTATCTTTTTGGATGCGTAAGAGTTTCTGTTCCTGAGTTTTGAGAGTTTTTATATTTTTGAGAAATTTTTTGGTCTCTTTTTTCTCAAAGTCTTCATTTTTCACTTCGGGTTCTGCCACCGTACTGATTTTAAATACGCTGACTTCCTCATTTTTTATTTGTTCACCCAGTGCGATAATTTCATTCACCGTGACCGAACAGTTGGCAACGGCTGAAATAACCTCTTGCTGACCCACTTCGATTCTCTTGGCGATCTCCACTTCGCCCTTTCGAGTCAGAAGGGAGATAGTGCCCATTTCACGCAGATACATGCGGACCGGGTCGTCGATGGATACGGAATCGGCTTTGGCAGTCGCGTTTTCTTCATCGGCGCCAGCGGCTTTTCCCTGATCTCCTTTTTCGGCGATCAGTTTTTCCCCTTTCAACCGAGTGTCCACGATATCGATATCATTTTCGCTGAACAAGTGCATCAAGTCATCGATTTGTTCAGGAGTCACAAGGTCCTGAGGAAGCACATCGTTCACTTCTTCATAGGTCAGGTACCCCTTTTCCTTACCATGAGAAATCAATTGATTGATTTCTTTAACGTTCGTGAGTTTCTGGGTGGTGGACATCGACGAAGTTTCTCCTCAATAGGCTTTATAGTTAATTGAAATTTTTTATCCAGGGATCAACGAAAGCTGTATCTTTTGAAGCTGATTGTGGAACTCACGGGACTGCTCAGGCTTCCCGGCTTTTTCCGCTTCATTTCGCATTCGTTTTAATTCTTTAATTTTTTGATCGAGATTCTCTTTCTTTAACTCATTGATACAGTCAATGGCTCCTTGATCCGTGTCATCAAAGGCAATAGGATCAAGACCCACCTGGGTCAATAAGGCCCTGACTTCCGGGTGTTCTGTTTGGTCCAGCAGTTGGGAAATCTGAATCGTTTGCCCGGACTCAACAAATTGATATATGAGCCGTCCAACCTGCTTTAAATCAGGGTCATTAAATTCCTCAATAGAAATCTGGTTGCAAATTTTGCTGGCCATTTGCGGGTCAGACAACATCAAGTGAATTAAATACAACTCCGGTCTGGTTTTTTTGGAAGAGCGGGTTTCAATAGCATTTAGTTTGGGTTGATTTTGAGTTAAAGCCTTTTTCAGTTCTTTTCTCAAGGCGGCGTCATCAATATCGACCTTCTCCCAAAGATATTTGATCCATTCACTTCTTTCCAGATCGGTTTTTATTTTTTTCAACAGAGGCAGAGCCATGTTGACTACGTCCATGCGCCCCGAAGGCGTTTTAAGAGAGCCTCTTTCAATGATCTCATCAATATAAGATTCAAAATAAGGCTTTGCGTTTTGAATTTGTTTTAAAAAAGCTTCTCCGCCGAACTCGTGAATAAAGGAGTCAGGATCCTGTCCTTCTGGAAGTTGGACGACCTTCGTGTTTAAATCGGCCTCTAAAAGGGTTTCAAATCCTCTTTGGGCGGCCTTTTTTCCTGCCGCATCGGAATCGAAGACCAAAACCACATTGTGAGAATGGTTTTTGATCAAACCGGCTTGCTCTGAGGTCAATGCGGTTCCGCAAGTTGCGACAACGTTGTGGATTCCGTGTTGATAAGCCCGGACCTGATCCAACTGACCTTCAACCAGAATCGCCAGATTTTCTTTACGAATGGTTGATTTGGCTAAGTCCATGCCAAAAAGATGTTTCCCTTTTATGTAAAGCGGTGTTTCTGGCGAATTCATGTATTTTGGCTCGCCTTTATCAATGATCCTGCCGCAAAATCCAATAACGTTTCCATACATGTCTTTTAACGGGATCATGACCCTGGCATGAAACCTGTCGAAATAGTCTTTACCCGATCCACCATTTTTTTTGATAATCAATCCCGCCTTGGCCATGTCCTGAAGGGAAGACGGGTTGCTTCCCCCGAGCGCGGTTATCAGATCCTGCCAGTTCGGCGTTGCCCACCCCATCTGATATTTATCTAGAACATCTTCACTGATATGTCGTGACTTTAGATACTCACGCGCTTTTTTCCCTCTTTGGGGATGATTCAATGTGGCAGCAAAATATTCCGTCGCCAGCTTATTAAATTTCAATAATGCTTGTCGTTCTTGCTCTTTTTTATCCTGCGTTTTGCTCCGCGTAGGGGAGGGAAGGGCAATATTTGTCCGGGCTGCCAGTATTTTCACAGCCTCCACAAACGGCAAGCTTTGAGTCTCCATCAAAAATTTAAAGACGTTGCCGCCCGCGCCACAGCCAAAACAGTGGTAGATCTGTTTTTCAGGGCTCACTGTAAATGAGGGTGTTTTTTCCGAATGGAACGGGCACAGTCCTTTATAGTTCTGCCCGCTTTTTTTTAGCAACAGGGCATCCGAAACGACCTCGACGATATCCGCGCGGGACCGTATTTCTTCGATGATATTTTCAGGAATAAAATGTTTCAATTTAATTTAAAGGCAATCCTGGGATAAAAAAGTCGTTTTCACTTCCAAGGCCAATGCTGTCCCCTGAAATGAAGTCGTGCGCCAACAGAAAAACTTTCCCTTTATTTATGTCTTTTGAATGCAACTAGAAGCTCTTGCCTTTATAGAAGGGGAATAGAAAGGGGATTAATTCCCCAGGTATTCGCCAACCAGGTCCTTAATCAATTTATTGTCTGCTTTTCCCTTAAACTCTGGGACCAATACTTTCATGACCCGTCCCATCTCTCCCTGATTTTGAACTCCCAGCTCCTTAATCACTTCCTGGACCCGGTTTCGGAGGATCTCTTCGGACACCTGCTCCGGCATATATTTTTTCAGAATATCGAGCTCTTTTTGTTCTATCTCGCTCAAGTCTGACCGGTTTCCCTTATCGAACAGGGTAATGGCCTCTTTTCTTTTTTTAATCTGGCTCGTAATGAGGGTGATGATTGCCTCGTCCTCAAGGTCTTTTTTGAGGTCGATTTCCTGATTTTTGATCTCCGAATGCAGACCGCGAATCGTGTTCAGGCGAATCGTGTCTTTTGCCTTCATTGCCTCCTTCATGTCGGAAAGGAGTATTGTCTTTAAACTCATAGGTTTATCCAAGTAAGCAAAGCTTCCAATATAGGGTGCGGGGGCAATTTTGTCAATAGCTTGGGGGACAATTGTTGAGGAATATTCCTCGGCAATTGTGTGCTTAATTAATTATTTAAATTCAATGGATTCCTGCGTTTTGCAAGGCAAGGAAGGTCTGTCGCTTAATGAAATAAATCCCCAACTTCACATTGTATAATGTTTTGCCAAACTTTTGGATATATTTTTGATGGTTTTTCAATGATTTTTTAATTTTTCTCGTTTAGGGGCTTGAACAAAGGGGGGGATTCACTCGTTGTCTGTAGATCTGTATAATTTTCGGCAGTGTGAGTTCAATTTCTCAGCGTTCATTTCGCTAGTAAATGAGAAACTCCTGCCGCATTTTTTTGAATTCTCCGAGGTCATTGCTCCAGGAGTCTTCAATGCTTTTGAGAGTTTCACCACGATCATTCGCAATAATTTCTCTGAAAGCTGAATTGCCGTATAGAAGGTCAATGGCCAGGCGGTCACTCACAAATTCGTAAGGTTCCGTGCGCCAGGCGAATTGGTCGGGATAGAGCTTGGCAATGGCCTGAATGACAGCAATGCCGGTGAGAAAAGGTTTGAATTGGTTGCGATCGATGACATGCAGCTGGACTCCGCCGCAAACTTCCCGGTTCCATTTTTGGAACATCGGTTTGAAGTAGTGGGGGCGAAAATGGACACCTGGCAGGCGTTCTTTTTTGAGTGCGTTGGCCAGTGTATGGGGGTTGATATAGGGCGCTCCTAACAATTCAAAGGGCAACGTGGTTCCTCGTCCTTCGGAAAGGTGGGTGCCTTCGATCAGGCACATCCCAGGGTATACGGTTGCCGTATCCAGTGTGGGCATGTTCGGGGAGGGCGCTACCCAGGAAAGCCCCGTATCGTTGTACCACATGGGGCGTTCCCACCCACGCATGGGAATCACCGTTAAATCGCAGCCGATCCCGAAAGTGGTGTTGAACATTTTTGCCAGTTCTCCAACCGTCATGCCGTGGCGGTTGGCTATCGGGTATTGGCCGACAAACGATCGGTAATTTTTTTCGATCAGATTTCCTTCTATGTCCACGCCGTTGATTGGGTTGGGGCGGTCGCAAACGACCATCCGCACCCCGGTTTCCCGGCAAATTTCCATGCAGTTGGCCAGGGTGTAAATAAAGGTGTAATAACGGGATCCCACGTCCTGAATGTCGAACACCAGGTTATCGAGGTTGGCAAGTTGCTCAGGAAGCGGGCATAGAGAATCTTCCACATCGCCATAGAGACTCACGATATTGACGCCGGAGGCGAGATCGTGATTGTCGTTCACTTTGACCATGTCCTGATCGACGCCGTAAAGCCCGTGTTCTGGTGCGAATATCTTTTTTAGACGGAACCAGCCGTGCGATTTAAAGTGGTCGATGGAGTGACGGTGGTCTCCCGCTACACTGGTCTGGTTGGCGATCAGCCCGACCGATTGCCCATGCAGGTAGCGTTCAGGGTCCGCAAGAAGGATGTCGAGTCCGGTTATAATTCGGTTCACAATATTGGCCGTTTAAAGTGTGATTTTTCTAGAGAAATAAGTAAGGCGTAAGAATCGGGGGGCTTTGGGTGAACGGTAAGGTCAAGTGAATTGATAGCCCTTGGGAATGACGGTAATATTAGATTCTTCATCAACAAGGAAGCGTTTTTTATCCTCTTCCAGATTATATCCAATGTGGACGCCATCGGGAATCGTCACGTCTTTATCAATGATCGCCATATTGATTTTGCAGTTCTTTCCCACTTTGACCCGGTCCATGATCAAAGAGTTGATGATCGCCGCGCCGCTGTCGATGTAGACATCCCTGCCGATGACGGAGTCTTGAACGATGCCGCCGCTGATAATGCTTCCCTCAGCAACGATGCTGTTGACGGCCTGCCCCCGGCGGCCATCTTCATTGAATACAAATTTTGCCGGCGGCCCATCGTGTTTCGTGGTTCGTATCGGCCAGCGGCTATTGTAAAGATTGAACACCGGTTTGACGTTTCGCAAATCCATGTTCGCTTCCCAAAAGGCTTTGATGGTTCCCACATCCCGCCAGGCCCCGACTTCCTGACTGGAACTTCCTGGAATGATATTGGTGCGGAAATCGTAGGCGTATACCCGATCTTTGGGATAAATCTTCGGTAAAATATCTTTGCCAAAATCGTGGGATGAATTCTCATCGGCGGCGTCTTCATAAAGAATATTCACCAGATAATCCGTATTGAAAATGTAGTTTCCCATGGAGGCGTAGGCTTCATCAGGCCGTCCGGGAATGGACTGCGGTTTATCCGGCTTCTCCTGAAATCCGATAATACGTTGATCGGGCTCGACTTGCAGGACTCCGAACGACGTGGCCTCCTCCATCGAGACGGGAAGTGCGGATACGGTCATATCGGCGTTATTTTTGCTATGGAACTCGACCATTTGCAGGATGTCCATGCGGTAGATGTGGTCGGCCCCGAACACGGCGACCAGATCGTAACTATGCCCTTCGATCAGGTTGATGTTTTGATAAATAGCGTCCGCCGTTCCCTGATACCAGCTTTCCCCCGTTCGCTTTTGAGCGGGAACGGGCAGGATAAAGTGATCGGGAAGGATGGAACTGAATCGCCATCCCTCTTGCAGGTGCTCGGTCAGGGATTGCGATTTGAATTGAGTCAGAACGTATATGGAGTAGATTTTTGAATTGAGAAAATTGCTGAGAACAAAATCGATCAGCCGGTATTTTCCGCCAAAGGGGACGGCGGGCTTTGCCCGTTCCTTGGTCAAAGGATAAAGACGGCTTCCCTCTCCACCTGCCATGATCATTACAAGAATATTTTGCAAGGTCATTCCTTTTTGTTAAAAACAGCGCTGCCGGAACAAGGGACGATAGAGAGTCAATCCGATGTTGTATCATGGAGTTGTTGAGACAGCTTCTGCCTCAGTAACTCATTGAATATTATTATATTAACCGTCAGGTCGCTGGACTGTCAACTTTTTAAATGAAGGGGGGATGGCGTTGACGGTAAATAAAAAACCCCCCGGCCCACAGGACCGGGGGGTTCTAATTCCAACCAAAGCGGAAGGTGTTTTACATCATGCCGGGCATACCGCCCATGCCACCCATGCCGCCCATGCCACCCATGCCGCCACCTGCGGGGCCATGGGAATGTCCGTCATCCTTATCATCAGGAAGATCCGTGATCATGGCTTCCGTGGTCAAGAGGAGAGAGGAAATGCTGGCTGCGTTTTGCAGAGCCGTGCGGGTCACTTTTGCCGGATCGATGATTCCAGCTTTGATCATGTCCACATACTCACCAGTTTTGGCATCGTAACCATTGTTGCCTTTGAGGGATTTTACTTTCTGAGCAATGACGGTTCCTTCTTCACCGGCATTCGCGGCGATTTGTCGGACAGGCTCTTCCAGAGCTCGTCGGATAATTTTCACGCCCTGCAAATAATCGTGATCGCCTTCTAATTTATCCAGTGCGGGAAGCGCTCGAATGAAAGCGACTCCGCCGCCAGCAACGATTCCTTCCTCGACTGCCGCACGGGTTGCGTGCAATGCATCTTCCACACGGGCTTTTTTCTCTTTCATTTCGGTTTCTGTAGCTGCTCCAACGTTGATGATCGCGACGCCGCCTACCAATTTAGCCAATCGTTCCTGCAGTTTCTCACGATCGTAATCGGAAGTGGTCTCATCGATCTGGTTGCGGATCTGTTTGACGCGGCCCTGAATTTCAGACGCTTTGCCTTTGCCGTCAACCAGGATGGTGTTTTCCTTGTCGATGGTGACGTGCTTGACGCTGCCTAAGTCGCTGACTTCAACGTTCTCCAGTTTCACGCCGATATCTTCAGAAATGACTTTTCCGCCGGTGAGAA
>CAYPQH010000073.1:0-10758 GCA_964412825.1 uncultured Nitrospinaceae bacterium
ACTTATTGTAAAATATAGGTTTATTTTAATTTTAATTTCTTCAAGTAGGCATGATTTACCAAAATTCACACATATTTAACGAAAACTGACAATTTTGGTAAGTTTATGTTGAAAAAACGGCAAGTAGTAGAGTCACAGAGTTTTTATGGAAACGGCAAAATTTACCTGTAGCTTAAGTTAAGAATAGCGATGGAGAGGAGAAACTAAAGATTCAGCCAACAAGAGTGTCGTTGGGGGTAAATTGGGCGGGTTTGTTCTTTAACTTGGGTGACAGGGTGTCATAAATGAGGCAAAGCCATCCAAAGTGATGCCTTCAAGGCAAGCACACCCCTTAGTCTTGGGTGAACGGGTTTTCCCCGTTTCCTCTCTGGCGGCTGGCCCTGCTTTCGATTCATCCCGCAACGCCCCGGTTATATCTTTGTTTTTTTGGAAGTTATTCTATTTTTAATGCAAAGGGTGTGCCATTTTCTCGGGTGGTTTTTGTTTTGATCGGCGGGGTAGGCTAACTATTTATAGGTAAACGAGTTTATAGTACCGGGTGTTCGGGCGTGCAATTCTGGAGGGGAAATTACGCTCCCTGGATGGTTATAAATTTTGACGGTTTACTGCCAGAAATTGTCAATTTTTCCGGTTTTAGTCAAAATACAGTCAGAGTAAAAGAGCAGGTCGATATAAGATTTTAATAATTGGAATCTTAACTGTTATATGTCAGATTTATTTGTTAAGGTTGAATTAAGCTCAATTAAAAACTTTGGTATTTCGCTATTTAACTTCATGGGACCCACACATGCATAGCTCCCTTAATATTAAAAAAATCTGTTTACTTCTTCTGCTGATGGGACTTTGCCTCAATTCATTTCCCGCATTCGGGCAGGATGAATTTGGTGAACCGGACGAAACCGTCACCCGGGATACCAAAAGGGAAATATTGGTCCTTTCCCAGCAAGGGGATTTTTCTCAAGCGATTTTTTTAGCCCGAAATGAAGTGTCCAAACGTGTAAAAAACTACGGTCCTGACGATCCTTATGTAGCGAAGGCTTTGCAAACTCTGGCAGGGCTCTACCTCCAGATTGGCAATTATAGAAAGGCCGAACCTCTTTTGAAAAGAACGTTGAAGATCAGGAAAAACGCTCTGGGGGAAGATCATCTGGATTTTGCGGAAACACTGAATAGCATGGGGCAGTTGTATTATCAGCGGGGAAGATACAAGAAGGTGGAGTCGTTTTATCTACGGGCCAAAGAAATCAGGATAAAGGAGCTTGGTAAATTTCATCCTAAAGTTGCTAGCGTTCAAAACAACCTGGCAGAATATTATCGAAAATCCGGGAACTATTTGAAAGCGGAACCTCTGTATCTGAGTTCTCTTAAAATAATGGAGGAAAAATTTGGTCCCGACCATCCTTCCGTAGCTAATATTTTGAATAATATGGCTCTGTTTTATTATCAAAACGGAGACTTTGATAAGGTGGAGTTTTTCTACAAAAGATCGCTGGGTATTTATGAGCAAACTTTAGGTGAATTTCATCCCAATGTGGCCAACTCGCTCAACAACTTGGCCGAATTTTACCGCAACCGGGGGAAGTACAAAAAGGCCGAACCACTTTATATGCGGTCATTGAAAATTCGGGAAGATGTTTTTGGAGCGGAACACCAGAAAGTGGGTTCTTCCCTCAATAACCTTGCGGGTCTCTTTTACAGTATGGGAGACTATACCAAATCAGAGCTTTTCTATTTCCGGTCGATCAAAATCAAAGAAAAGGCTCTGGGAGTTGATCATCCCAAAGTGGCTCAATCTCTCAACAACCTTGCCGAACTGTATCGGAAGATGGGCTATTTTGCGGAAGCGGAACCCATTCTGAGAAGGTCCTTGAAAATCAAGGAAAAAGCTTTTGGCTCCGAACATCCCGGAGTGGCAACGGCACTCAACAACCTTGCCGGGTTGTACTACGCCAAGGGAGAATTTGAAAAGGCCGAACCGCTTTACCATAGATCGTTGATTATCTGGCAAAAATTCCTCGGGCCCAAACACCCCAATATCAAAGTGTCACTCAACAACCTCGCCAACCTGTATCGAAAAATGGGCCAACCCAAAAAAGCCGAACCCCTCGTCCAGAGGTTGAAAGAACTCAGGGAAACTCGAGTGTCTGCGAAAAAATAGAGTTGTTAGTCTGGTGTCAAAGTTGTCAAAACAGGCTAATTACATCTTCATCAGATCTTGCGTCAGAGAATCGATGTCGAACTTTTTTTCCAGCTTGATGGATATTTTGTCGCCTTCAATAAATCCCGCCGACTGAAAAGATTCCAGAAAAAATTTGAACTCCACGTGTTCCTCTGTTTCCGGTAGCCATATGGTGACATCGCGAAATTGGTCTGCCTTATTGGGCGGGGTGGTGATTTCGGTTATTTCTCCATCGATTTGGATCATGTCATCTACCTTACGTTATTAAAAAAAATGTTTTCCCATTTATTATCTTGTCAATCCCGATAATACTGTCTGTTTATTAGCGGTTTTCTTTGCGTTCTCTCTGACCTTTACGGTGAAATGAGCTGGTCTCAGGCGGAACAACTCAATTGCATGCCCAACAAAGAGTCTGGCGTGTCCGCAGCATAAAAGTCCGGGTCGATATTGTATTTTTTGAAAAGTTCCGGTCGGTCACTGAAGGGGTCTTCTAAAAGTACACGCAACCGTTCGATTTCAGAAAAATCCGCTTCTTTCACCGCCTTGTCGATCGCTCTTTGCAAAAGATACTGGCGCAGAAGAAACTTGGGGTTCACGCTATCCATGGCTTCTTTTCGTTCTTCAAAAGTTGCGCCTTCCCGTTCGATCAATCGGCGGTACCGACTCAGCCAATCTTCAATTTCCTTGTGGTCATTGAAAGCGTGGAGTAATCCCGTGTGATTGCCATCGGGATAATGCGACAAGGCGCGGAAAAAATTCGTGTAGTCCACGGGATTATTATAAAGAAGCCGGAACAGGTTGCCCGTCAGTTCCGTGAACTCTGAATCGAGGATCCCCAGCCCCAGTTTTTTCCCTATGAGATCGCGGTAAATTTTATTATAAGTCGGTTGATATTGCGTCAGCTCCTCCATAATGTCTTCGGGGTCGATCAGATGACACAGGGCCTCCCCCCATTTGCTCAAATTCCAATATCCTATTTCCGCCTGCTTGCCCAGGGCGTATCTTCCGTTGGTGTCCGAATGGTTGGGAGTGTAACCGGGGTCGAACCGGTCGATGAACCCGTAGGGACCATAGTCAAAGGTCACGCCGGTGATGCACATATTGTCGGTGTTCATCACCCCATGCACAAACCCGGACGCTTGCCATTTTGCAATGAGCAACGCTGTTTTCTGCATGACACGGCGAAAAAATATTTGATACTTGTCCGCCTCGTTTTCAATGTCCGGGTGATGATGGTGGATGACATAATCGGCAAGTTCGGTGACTCTGTTCGGATTATTGGTGTAATGAAATAACTCGAAACTTCCAAAACGAACATGCGAATCGCTGATGCGAACCAGCACAGCTGCAAGTTCCGGTGTTTGCCGATAGATGAGGTCGCGTATGCCGATGATCGCCAGTGAACGCGTGGTCGGGATATTCAATCCGTGCAAAGCTTCGCCCGCAAGGTATTCGCGTATGGAAGCGCCCAGTGTAGCTCGACCGTCGAATCCGCGCGCGAACCGCGTGGGACCGGCACCTTTTAAATGGATGTCCCATTTGAGACCATCGCCGTTGGTCACTTCCCCCAGCAGGATGCCCCTGCCATCTCCCAGCCGCGGATTGTAAGATCCGAACTGGTGGCCGGAATAAGCCATTGCCAGAGGTTCGGAGCCCCTGAGAAGCTTGTTGCCGGCAAAATACTCGACAAACTCCTGTCGCCCGGACTCCGTCGGGTCCATCCCAATGAGTTTTGCGCCCGCAGGATTGAAGTCGATCAGGTAAGGTTCAGTGACCGGGTCGGGGGATTTTGCCTGATAAAGCTCAGGGCTCAAGCTAATGAAGGAGTTGGTGAAGTTTAAGTTTTCTAGATTATTCATTCAGTAATAAACCATTCGCAAATTAATCTTCAGGTCCAGCCTCACGAGGCAGTCCTTTAGCAACTGGGTTACAAGTGTTGATGACGCAGGGGGGATGTTGGATTCAAAAATTTCTAATAATAGTGGAAAAATAAAGCCCCCGGCGGGGGCATTGCAAATTATTGGGAAGGATCGACTTTTATTATCGGATATAGGGGCTTAAAAGATTATTTTGCGTCCTGAACGAGCCAGATATGAGGCCTTTCCAGATTGGTGTGGAACCAGCCAACGGCATTGATATTAAAGTGAACGAACCAGGCGGCTTTTTCCCCTTCCTGACAGATCTTCTTTTGATAACGATCGTGAATGAAGGAGACTTTGTCGCAGGTCGTTGTGGTCCAGTAATAATGGCCCAGTCCATCGTCGAACAATGGATTGACCCAGGCTTTTTTGCCGCTTGTGTTAATCACGCGCTCTTTATAGATGAGGGTTTTGAGTTCCGGCAGGGTGGGGAGCCGCCATCCCTCAAGTCCCGCTTCCTCGGACATATTTGCGGCGGCCCTGGCGTCTTTGAGTTTGTACTTTTTATCGATCAGTCCTTTTTGGAGCCATAATAATTTATTGACAGTGTCGGTGACCGTGCCGTCGCCATTGTCAACAAAGTTGGGTTCGGGTAATTCTTCAATCGTTTTAGTAGAAACCTTCCGGCATTCTATTAATAGGGGACCGGCATCGGGGCATTTTTCCAGAATGGCAAAGTGATTCAATTTGCCCACCATGCCACACACTTTCGCTTTGGCACATTTAGCGTGAACTGGAAGTGAGCTGGAAAAAAATAAAATGAGCGCAAAAATAACGACCCGCATTGGAATCCTCCTCCAAGGGTGAATTTGATGACTTAATATCAATATAAACAAAACAAGGCTGACTACCTTTACACCAGATTACCATTTTATGGCTTAGGGGTATTAAAAAAGAATACTATATTTTGAGGGGGATAGAAATTTTATTTATAGGGGGTTTAGAGCATTCATCGGGACTACGGATTGTCTCCAAAAGCCGTTTTATCAAGCTCGATGAAGGCGTCCCGGCTGGTCATGGGCAGGAAATATTCTGTGCCGACGATGGCATTGGTGGCGGGGTCGGGATTGATATTAATGACCTTCGTCCCCCGGTCCTTGAGGTGCAGGGCGATATAATCGTTGGTCGGCACCGCGCCCGAACTTCCAACCATAATTGCCAGATCTATCGGTTGTTGTAAAAAGCTTTGAAAATTTCGTTCCTGTTCCGGGTGGCCCACATACTCCCCGTCTCCGAACATTAAAATATGAGGCCGGGCGATGGCGTGGCAATGCGGGCATTTTGGGTAGTCCCAGGCTTTCATGGTTTCATGCGACATTTCGCAAAGCGGGACGGAATTTTCGTCCCAGAAATTATGAGCGCACACTTCCAGGCATTGAAGCCGCCACATAGACCCGTGCACCTCCATCACCGAGTCCGCCGGTGAGCCGGAACGCAAATGATAACCATCGGTGTTGGTGGTGTGGATGAATGCGCCTTCAAACTGTTTTTCCATCCAGCGGTTGATAATCTGGTAGCCCGCGTGCGGTTCGTTTTCTTCCGCATTGCGCCGTCGCCATTCGTAAAATGCCCAGGCGTGCGGGAGTACGTTGCGAAACGCCCACGGGCTGGCGAGATCCTGAGCTTCGAGGTTTTTCTCTTTAAAGGGCGGGAAATTTCTCCAATACCCGTCTTTGTCTCGGAAGGTGGGGATGTTGGAGTCGGCGCTCATGCCGGCGCTGGTCAGAAACAAAACCCGTCTGGAGTTTGCCAGAAGCTTTGCGCACTGGTTGAGAATTTCTTTATGCCTGTCCATCCCATTCCTTGAAAAAACGTTCTAGGAACTGCTCCATAAAAAGATGCCTTTCCTCGGCCATTTTCTTTCCCGCCTGGGTGTTCATCCGGTCTTTGAGTAGGAGCAGTTTTTCATAAAAGTGATTGATCGTGTGACCGTCGTTCTTCTTGTAGTCGGCGAAGCTCTGATGCAGGACCGGTTGCTGATCGGGATGATAGATCAATCGGTTTTTGTGGCCGCCATATGCGAAGGTACGGGCGATGCCCTGAGCGCCGATGGCGTCGAGCCGGTCCGCGTCCTGCACGACTTTTCCCTCCAGCGTTCGCATGGGGGTTAAAACTCCCGCGCCCTTAAATGATATTGTCGCCACGATTTCGCACACCGGGTCGATGGTGGAAGCATCCGCGCCCGATTTTTCCAGCCACTCACGGGCTTTTTTAGGGCCAATAGTTTCGTCGCCACCATGAAATTTCCAGTCGGCGATGTCATGCAACAGAGCTGACAGCTCTGTCACCGTGCGGTCCGCGCCCTCCGCCTCGGCCAGCTTGATGGCCAGCCTCCAGACTCGGTAGATATGCCACCAGTCGTGGCCCGAACCGTCACCCTCCAGTTGGACTTCCACGTATTGACGGGTTTGTTCTATGATAGAATTGGGATCCATTTTTTAGATAAGGTAAATGAAAGGGCATCATTTCATAAATCCCAAAGGCTTTCAACCTGACCGATGATGTTGCAAAGTATGTAGTATGTAAGGATGATTAAATACGCACGATCCCTACCAAAACCTCGCATTTCTTTCAAAATAAATTTGTAATTATTCTTGATATGTGTTCTAGGTTTTATTTAATCCGCTATTTTTAAAACTCCTACAGGCTGATTTAATGGCACACACTCTTCATGAGGAAATATTAAAAGTTCAAAACCTGGCTTTGAAAAAACTGGCTACGGGGAAATCATTGACTGAAATCCTTGATACCCTGACGGTGGGTGCCGAAAAAAATGTTGAGAATGTTTATGCTTCCATACTTCTATTGGATAACTCAGGAACCAGGTTAATTAATGGATCGTCACCCAGTTTTTCGCAAGAAATGAAAGGCGCTTTCAATGGGTTGCTTGTCGGGCCATTAGAAGGTTCGTGCGGCACTGCAGCATACAGCAAACAACTCGTCATTGTAGAGGATATCAGCACCGACCCCAAGTGGTCTAAATATAAGGATTTTGCTCATTCCCAGGGAATTAAATCATGTTATTCGGCTCCTATCCTTGGCTCCGATGATAGCGTTCTTGGGACGTTTGCTCTTACCTCCACCAAGACCAAACCACCCACTGATATTGAACTGGAGATCATCCAGTCTTCAGCCCACATTGCTTGTTTGGCTATCGAGCGAAAACGATATGAAGAAAACCTTCAAATCTATGCTAAAGAGCTTGAAGATTTTTCCTCCATGGCGTCTCACGACCTTCAGGAACCTCTCAGGAAGATCGTTGTTTTTGGAGATCTGTTGCAATCAAGAATCGCCGATTCTGACGAACAATCGAGAAACTATTTGGAACGAATGCAAAACGCGGCTTTAAGGATGAGAAGTCTGATCGACGATCTCCTTCAGTATACAAAAATAGAGTCGAAAGAAAGCTCCTATGAGGTCATTGATCTAAGGAAAGTGGTTGATAAGGTATTGGATGATCTGGAGACCCGGATCAAAGAAAATAACGGGGTGATAAATTTAAAATCTCTGCCCGTAATAGAGGTAGATCCAACTCAGATGCACCAGTTGTTTTTGAATCTGATTGGGAATGCCCTGAAATTTCACCGCAAAGGAATTCCTCCTGTTATTAACCTGGACACGGTCTGCAAAGGCGATGGGCGGTGTATGATCATGGTTGAAGACAACGGTATTGGTATCGAAGAAGAACATATTGACAAAATCTTCAAACCTTTTGAACGCCTGCACGGAAGAACCACCTATGAGGGGACGGGGATAGGGTTGACTATTTGCAAGAAAATAGTGTCCCGCCATGGAGGGGAAATCCTGATTAAAAGACAGCCTGAGGGAGTGACCTTTCAAGTCATTTTACCCGAAAAGCAAAAGTAAAACACTCCACTCCTGCTGGTTTTCTTTGCGGCCTTTGCGCCTTTGCGGTTAACTTGTCTCCGCTATCTATGCAGTCCGCATTCTTTATGTTCGGGGTTTTCCCACCACCAGCGTCCGGCGCGAATGTCTTCTCCCGCATTGATGGGGCGAGTGCAGGGGGCGCACCCGATGCTGGGGAAATTTTTCTTGTGCAAAGAATTTACGGGTACGGAATATTTTTCGATATAGGCTTCCACTTGGGCCTGAGTCCAGTCGGCAAGAGGATTTATTTTTATTAAATTTGCATGATCGGCGTCGCGATCGACCTTGGCGACATTGGTCCGGGTCACGTTCTGGTCGCGGCGCAGGCCCGTCACCCATGCGTCCAATTGGGCCAATGCCCGTTTTAGAGGTTCCACCTTGCGGATGAAACAGCACTCCTTTCGATTGTCCACACTTTCACGGAATGAAAAAAATCCTTTATCCCGGACCAGCCCTTCCACCGCAGACCTGTCAGGAAAAAAGGTATTAATGGTCAGCCCATAGCGGGTGCGGACCTTCTCCATAACTTCGTAGGTTTCCTCGTGCAACCGACCGGTGTCCAAAGTGAAGAGGGTGATAGTATTGCCCTCCAGTTTCGAAACCATATCGATGAGAACCATGTCCTCCATCCCGAAACTGGACGCGATTCCAGCCCGAGGCCCAAACCGGTTCAATGTCCAGGCGAGGATTTCTTCGGCGGAGCGGTCTTCTAATTCTTTAAAGCTTGTTGTATTCATTGGTCTACTTTTTCATGTTCCGATTTGAAAATCAAGGGAATTGCATTGTTAAACCCGCGCCGGTGGGAAAACAAGAGTGTCTCATCTTTCGCTAAGGAGAAATCTTATCCAGGGACGGCTCCGAAAAGCCAGCCTTGTCATTTTACACTCCTTTGATTTAAAAGGGTTGACTCCAGCCGACATCCAGCCGACAAGAACAATATCAAGTTTCTATACACCTTTTAGAAATCTAAAAATATTGATTGCCCAAGCCTTTGAAAAATCATATTATGGTGTCGAAAAAAATACATCTTAATGAGAAGTCCATTTTTGGTTGGTTCCAAATTACTTCCATATCTCATTGATCAGGGTGAAATTTGCGGAATTTTATTTTCCGCGTCCACACCAATCAGGCTCGAAAAACCATGAGCATCCGATTACCGCTTAGACTTTTCGCATTACCAGCCTTCCTTATTTTTTCTCTTCTGTTTGGTCAGGGCACTGCGTTGGCAGGACCGCAGGGGTTGAAGATTCTTGAAGAACTCGAGCAGGCATTCGTGTCTTTGGCTGATATGGTACGTCCGGCGGTGGTGAGCCTGTCCCCTTATGTTCCCCCATCTCCATCAATCCGGAAACAAGATTCTTTGAATAAAGGCAGGCCCAATAATGCCGGTGCGGGTGTCATCATTGACGGGAAAAACGGGTACATTGTCACTAACAGTCACGTGGTCAGAAGCTCGGACAAAATCCAGGTCACTCTCTTTGGAGGCAAAAAAATTGTAGGGCGAGTGGTGGGTACGGATGACGATACGGACCTTGCGGTGGTTCGAATTCCTGTCGAATCTTCCCTGGCATCGGTTCAGTTCGGTGATTCCAGTGGATTGAAAGTGGGGCAGATGGTGGTCGCAGTTGGCAACCCGTATGGGTTGAGCGAAACCATGACATTTGGAATCATCAGTGGGTTGAATCGGGAGAATGTCAACCTTTCGCGCTACGAGGATTTTATTCAGACGGATGCTTCCATTAACCCAGGAAACAGTGGCGGGCCCCTGCTGAATGTACGTGGCGAGGTCATTGGCATCAACACCGCCATCATCAACTACGCACAGAATATTGGGTTTTCCATTCCATCCAATATCGTTAAAAGAATCACCACCCAGTTAATAGAAAATGGCGAAGTCCGGCGTGGCTGGTTGGGGGTCGGAATCGAAATGGTAGGGCCTGAAGTGGCCGCCAAATCGGATGTTAAGGAGGGAAATGGCGTTTTGATCAATTCCGTATTTGAAGGCGATCCCGCAGAGAGGGCAGGGCTCAAGGTTGGGGACATTATTTTAAAAATTGGTGGCGTTGCCATAAATTCTCCGACCCGGATGATACGCATCGTGGGCGTAATTTCACCAGGACAAACCATTCAACTGGATATTCTTCGAGACGGGAAACCCCAGGTAATTCCGGTTAAATTAGATAATTACCCAAAAAAAAATATTAAACAGGCCAGCCTGTCCAAGCCTCATGAAAAATTTCCTGTTCTGGGAATAGAGTTGGAGTCTGCCTCAGGAGAAGTCGATGACACAGACAACGGTCTGGTCATCAAAGAGGTAATTATTGGAAGCATGGCGGCGACTAAAGGATTAAAATCGGGAGATAGAATTTTGGCGGTGAATGGCGACTCGGTAATGAGCCGCAAACATTATGAAAATATTCTCAAAAAAATACAGCGGGGAGCTTCTGTGTTTCTCCTGTTGACGCGAAATGAAAAAAAGTTTCATTTGACTCTTGTGCGGGAAAAATAAAGTGTGGTAAAGTCTGCCCGCCATTTTTTAATCAGTTTAAAATAAAGGAGAGTTCTTAAAAAAAAACTAAAAAATCCTTTTGAGTATTGTTTTATTTGGTATTAATTAGGCGCAACCTTGTTAGGGAGACAAGCTGTGCCGTGAATATAAAGCCTGCCGGCTTTTCTATTTTGTGTAGAAATAGCTTTCGGGCGGTTAATCTCATTTGGAGGATTAAAAATGCGTTTTTGTAGCAAAAAGGGATGGAAGTTAATGCGCATGCT
>CAYPQH010000074.1:0-10697 GCA_964412825.1 uncultured Nitrospinaceae bacterium
CTTCTGGGTGCCAGTCGAATGACTTTTTTGAAATGCCTCACCGCTTGCTTCATTTCTTTATTGAGGATGAACAACTGGGACAGTTCGTAGTGGGCTTGTGGAAATTTGGGGTTTAGCACCACCGCCTTCTGCAATGAGTCCTTAGCCTGATCGAAGCGTTCCTGGTCTTTATAGGCCAGGGCCAGGTTGAGACGGATGGAGGCATTGTCTTTGAGCTCGAGGGCTTTCAACCATTGCTCTTCTGCCTGTTCATAATTTCCCAGGCTAAAATAACTCACCGCCAGCCAGTTAAAAACCTGATGCGGCCTGACAGTTGCTCCCGGTTTTTTCAAATCTTCTTCAAAACTTGCCACGGCATTTTTCCAATCTCCTTTGCGCATATAAAGGCGGCCCAACTGCCGGTAGGCATCCTTGGAATCTTTATTAATTTCTAAAGCCTGCTTGTATTCTTTTTCCGCGTTTTCCGTATCCCCCTGAAGGAAATAAGCCATGCCCAAGTGAACGCGGTACCGGTCATTCTCAGGCTCAAGTTCCACGGCTTCTAGAAAACGGCTCGTCATCTGCTTCTGATCATTTAAAGACCCGAATTCCAAACCTTCCTGGAATTTTGTTTGGCCCTGGGATATCATCTTGTCATTACTGATACAACCTCCCAAATATCCCGCAATCAATAAACCGGAAAATACGAACGACCCAAGCGTCATGGAGTGAAATTTCATCTTTGTTTCATTCATAACTATTTGACTTTCAGAAAGTTATGCCGATTTTAAAAGTAGAAAATTATATCAAAAAGCGTTGCGTAGCACAACCGGTCTCAAAACCATTTTTTCCTAAGATGAAATCTTTTTACATTAATTACATAGAAATCAATTAAAACTCAAGAAAACAACTCTTATGCCGATAATGGGAATGAGGAGTTATGTTTTGGATCACAAAAGAGGTCGATGGCGGACATTTTTTGGGACTTCGAAGAAAATTCCACTTGGCAACCCGCCAGGAAATAATAATTTTGAAGATAAGGAGGTGACCCCCAAAAAAGAGGCCTTGTTTCAATTTTCAAAAATGAAACCAAATTCAATTTGCATATTTTGCATATATAGGAGTCAAACATAATGAAAATCAAGCTTTTTACGCGATTTTCCCAAGCCACCGCCTTGTTGATCTTGATCGCGGTTTGCGCGGGAAATGCTTTTGCTATAGAGAATAAATCTCGTGTCGTATCACCCTATTGGCAGTCCGACGGCACGTCTTACACCTTCATTGCGGTGACCCATCCTTCGTTGTCTGGCATGAGATCGCAAATCGGAGTGACCGTCAATGCCATCCAGAAGGATCAAACGGCTTTCGGGACGGCGACTTCTTTCACCCTTTCTGCGGGAACCACCAAAAGGGTTTTCATCGTCCGTACCCAGCAGGGGGCCATCAACCCAACGAGTATTTCAACTGCGGCGTTCATTTCCGGGACGACCAACTTCCAACACGGTCACGTTCGCTTTGACCCGGTAGCAACCTTACCAGCGTTTAAAACTGGCGAAGCTGCTGGAGCCGGATTTCGCGATATCACCATGCTCTCCTTCTGGGGTGCTGTGGTCATCGAGACCAACACCACCGGATTCGCCATGGAGTTTATCGGCGACATGCATGACAGTGAAGCCCTCGCCGTCAACGCAGACAATGCAGGTGTGAGCGGCGTTGGCCCGTAACAACAAAATAAAACACGAACACGTATTCAGCCATATAGACTAAGGAGAATGACAGATGAAAAAAAATTTCTTAACCATGATGCTCACCCTGATGGGGTTTGTGGCTGTGGCCGCAACCGCACAGGCTCAAATATTATCGGCGCCCATTACCACCGATAGCGCCCGGGTCGTTGTTTCACCCTACGCGCAAACCGTACCCAGTGACAGCTACACTTTTATGGGGTTCAGCCATCCGTCCCTCGACTCTTCCCTGACCCAGGTGGGTGTGGTTCTGGAAGTACTGGGCATGACCACCGTACCGAATGACGCCGGGGGTAGATCGACCACCTTCACCGTGGACGCCGGAGAAACGCACCGGGTTTTTATTGTTGACGCGGGAAACAGCATCAGCGCCACAAACCCCGCATTCAACAATTCCAGGACCCATATCATCACGACCGCCAATACCGCTCAATTTGGAAATGTGAGAGTTGTGGGTATCAACGAAGCACCGACAGTCGCAACCACCGTGGGTGGAATACGAAAGTATGACAACGTGTCGCAGTTGGACATGTGGGGCGTTGTGTTCATTCCTTCCAGCGGAACCGGATTTGCGATGGAGTTCATTGGCGATGCTCACGATTCCTCCATAGGCGTCGTGCCCGATGGGATACTTCCTGATGCGGACACCAATTACACGGGCCCCGGACGTGGCATCAACTGATCATTTGTAGTAATATCCTTACCAGGGGTCAGCCATCCCGGCTGGCCCCTTTTTTTTCATCCCAACCTACGGACTTGACCCTAATGAAATTCCTGCCCCCGGCTTTTTTCCTGTCTCTGTTCCTGTTCTCCTGTACCTCTGGGGAAATCAAAGTGGATTCCAAAGAATCAGAATCGCATTACAACCTGGGCATCGAATTCGCCAAAATGTCGCTCTACAAAAATTCCCTTGAGGAATTCGACCTGGCGTTGAAACACGACCCCGGCAACCTCAAGGCCGAACGCAAAAAAGGTCTCGTGCTTTTCGGACTCAAACAATACGACAACGCCCAAACGGCTTTTAAAAAAATCCTGGCGGTCGAACCCGATAATGTTCAGGTGCAGGTCAATCTGGGAATGGTTTTTTACGCCAGGGGAAAATCGGATAAAGCCCGAAAACAATGGGAACACGCCATCTCCACCCATAAAACAGATAACGACTCAAAAGCCATCAACAACATCGCCAATCTCTATAAGATCGAAAAAAACTACGCCAAAGCCATTGAATATTACCAGCAGGCCTTAGCCCAGGAGCCTGCAAATTCGACCTATCTCAACAACCTGGGCGACAGCTTTCGCCTCAAGGGAAATTTAGAAAAAGCCGAGGAAATATTCAAGCAATCGCTTGCGGTGAACCCCAAGGGAATGCTCACCCACTTCAACCTGGGCATGCTTTATCAGGGCCAGAAAAATCACGGCAAAGCCATCACAGCCTTTCAAAATTCGCTGAAAGTGAACCCCTATTACCCCGAGGCTCATTATCAGATCGCCCTGACTCAATTCTTGAAAAAAGACAAAGCATCCGCCTTGCAATCCATTGAACAGGCGCTGAAAGCCGAACCCGCCAACCCGAAATACCGCGAACTGTTGTCTCAAGTGGAATCCTCCTGACCCCCCGCCAGAACCAGACCTCCCAAGCGACCCAAACCAAAAAATATTTATCCAGCCCAAACACCTCTCAAACAACGGGTGTTTGATTGGCTGCATTTGGTCTGCTCTTAACAAGGAAAATCGGTTCCCTAAAACAAACAACTCGTTTATGATAGTTTGAAATGAACGACACGAACGAAAACCAAAATTCATCCAAGCGTGAAGTCACCACTGAGGAAATTAAAGAGGCCCTAAAAAAACACGTGCAGTGGTTGCGATCCAACGGCAAAGAAGGGCAGATGGCGGACTTCCAAAAGACGCATCTCAAAGGCGCGGTATTCATGGGGGCCAACCTCAAGCAGGCGAATTTTCAAGAAGCCTATCTGTATGGGGCCTATCTTAAGAAAACCGGTCTTGAAAACGCCAATCTTGAAAACGCCAATCTCAGGGGCGCCAATCTGCGCTGGGCCAATCTAAAAAACGCCAACTTGAAAAATGCCAATCTGGTGCGGGCGGATTTTCAGGAAGCGGACCTCGAACAAACTCAATTGCAGGGAGCCAACTTGAAGATGGCGGAGGGGCTAACAAGGGAACAAATCGACAAGGCCCAGGTGGATGAAACCACCGTCCTTCCGGAATACCTAAATCCTGCGTGATGCTGTCCAGCCGGGGCGAGACCCAGGGTTTACGTTTGATGGGTTTTTGAGAAATACAATAATCCGGGGTTCTTCGGGCCTCCAGTAGTGTCAGGCCCAAGTTTTTCCCCCGTGTAACGGGGCGGGTTAAAACATCGCCTTTGCCGAATGGACCATATTGCCCAAACTGGCAGTCGCGTCTTCTAAAGCCGTGGCCTCATAGCCGCAATGCGCGGTGCAATCGGCGCACTTGGGGTTGTTCTGGTGACCGTAGTTTTCCCAGTCGGTGGTTTCCAAAAGTTCCTCAAAGGAGTCTACGTAACCGTCATCGAGCAGATAGCAGGGTTTCTGCCAGCCCAGTACAGAGAAATTGGGATTGCCCCACGGCGTGCAGTTGTAATCGCGCTGGCCCTTTAAAAAGTCTATATATAAAGGCGAGTGGTTGATGTCCCAGCGGCCGTTTTTATTTTTTTCCAGCAATTCGTTGAAAAATTCAAAGGTGCGTTTTCTGCCTAAAAAATGTTCCTGGTCGGGCGCGTCGCGGTATTGAAACGCAGACGCCAGTGTCACCCCGTCGACCCCAAGCGGCTTTAAAAAATCAAGAAACTCTTCCGCCTTGGCAACCGTCATTTCATCAAAAAAAGTGGTGGCACTGTTGACCCGGTAGCCCATCGACTTGGCTTTTTTGATGGCTTCCACCGCCGTCTTGAATGTGCCTTTTTGGGCTACGATGCGATCGTGATCTTCTTCCATCCCGTCCAGATGAACCGACAGTGTCAACAACGGGGAGACCGGAAGCTTGCCTAGAAAATTGTCCAGCAGAAGCGCGTTGGTGCACAAGTACACATAACGACCCTGCTTCAATAACCCCTCGACGATTTCCTGAATTTCAGGGTGCATCAGAGGTTCGCCACCCGCAATCGAAACAATAGGAGCCCCGCATTCTCGCGCCGCGTTGAGGCAATCTTTGGGGCTGAGATTCTGCTTGAGGATTTCATTAGGTTTCTGGATTTTCCCGCAACCCACGCATTCCAGGTTGCACCGGAACAAAGGCTCCAGCATCAAAACCAGAGGATATTTTTTGCGGCCCTTGAGTTTCTGCCGGAATAAATAAAGGCCGATGGTGAGCGCCTGTCTGAGTGGGACTGCCATTTAATGAGTTTCTCCAGAGGGTATGGAATTCGTGATTCCCAGGTGTCGGGAACAATTAATTGAAAACACCACTTCGAAAGTATTATATTTCAGTCTTCTGATGCAACAAAATTTTTATCGGCCAATCATGAAGCTCTGCAAACCAAATTCATTGAACGAGCAGGATAGTTTTTGCGAATGGCCGATGGGCCGTTCCCACGGCCTCCGGGGCAAGCCTTGAAAAAACTCGCCCTGTTATTGATCCTGGCGGTGCTGGCCCTGTTGTTTGACGGCACTCTTTCCTACGATATTCTGGATTTTCGCCTCGAGAACTTCGCCGACTGGTTGGGTTTCTTTCTGGTCGTGATCATAGTCGTGACCATCGCCTGGGCGGAAACTCCCAAAAAGGACGACAAGAGAAACATTCAGAAGTAAGAAAATCCGGCACGACTCAAGACCCTGTCCGCAATGAATCCATCGAACGTTTATATTGGGTCCAGCGTCACGCTGGTTTTACCAGGCTCAATAGAGAAAAGGGCTCCACCGGGCCTTCGGCCTGAATCCAGGCCGTTCCGTTGCCGCCATGCGCGACCGAAATAGACCCGCCATTTTTATCCTGCATGGCATTGATGTGAAACCGGTATTGTCCGTTAGGAGAGATGTATTCCATTTCATCCCCAACTTCCACCCGGTTTTTGATCTCCACTTCCATCATGCCGTCACCGCGTAAATCCAGCACCTGCCCGCCAAACACCTGCGGCAGATCGCCTGCCTGCGGGGAATCGAACCGTTCGGTTTCGCGATTGGAGTTGGAAATATAAAAGGCGGAGGTGAACCCACGGTTGGCGGTTTTGTTGATTTCATCCAGAAGTTCCGGGTTGAACGCCCGGTTTAGAGCCAGATCGTCGATCGCCTTGCGGTAGGCTTTGGTGATCAGCGACAGGTAATTGAGGGATTTCGAGCGCCCCTCAATTTTAAATGAAATCACCCCGGCGGCTCTCAGTTCCTTGAGAAACTCGATGGCACGCAGGTCCTTGGAGTTCATGATATAGGTGCCGTGCTCATCTTCATCGATGGGCATCATCTCCCCCGGACGCTGAACCTCTTCAATGAAATAATTCCCTTCAAGCGCGTTTTGTGGCGGAGCTTCGGCGTTTTGCCCGTTTTCCTGGCCACAGGACGAAGGTTTGGGGGCTTCCCCTTCCTTTAGAACATTGTATTCCCAGCGACAGCTGTTGGTGCAGGTTCCCTGATTGGCATCGCGGTGATTGAAGTAATTGGAAAGCAAGCACCGGCCCGAATAAGCGATGCAGATCGCCCCGTGAACAAAAGACTCGAGCTCCATGCCGGGGACTTTTTCGTGGATCTCTGAAACTTCTTCCAAAGAAAGTTCCCGCGACAAGATGATGCGTCTCACCCCCTGGTCCTGCCAGAATTGCACCGAGGGCCAGTTCATGGTGTTGGTCTGCACCGAAAGATGGACCGGAACTTCAGGAAATTCATCGAGCGCAAAGCGGATCAACCCGGGGTCAGACATGATAAAAGCGTCCGGTTTGGCTTCCGCATAAAAGGCCAGTGATTTTTTGAACGAGGCCACCTTGCGGTTTTGCGGCAGGATATTGGCGGTGATGTATATTTTTTTCCCAAGCTTGTGCGTGGTTTCGATCGCTTCTTTTAATGAAGCGTCCTTGAACCCATTTTCGCGGGCCCGCAAGGAAAATTTAGGAATGCCTGCATAAACCGCGTCGGCGCCATAAGCCAGGGCGTATTTCAGTTTTTCCGGACTGCCAGCGGGAGCCAGTAATTCTGGAGTCATGGTTTTTATTATTTATTTAAAAAGTTTTTCTAAATTTAGAAACCGCTCTTTTAAGAGCGGCCTAAAATAGACGTCCTTTTAAAGGACGTATCCAAAACTTTACACCAACAAAACCCCCATCCGCAACGCATTTTCAAGAAAACGTCCGCTTCAGCGTTCCGCGCACTTTGGAGACACCCTGAAACCGGAAGTTTTGGCCGCAAGCTTGCTGCCAAACACAACGAAGCCCCGGCTGTCTTTGGGGTAGTTTCGGCAATCCGGCCACAGATAGTATTTGGTTTGAGTGTTGCCGATCAGGCCATAATCGAAAATACCATTGTAATCCATTTCCCCAGGACGGCCCGGCGGTGCCTTTCGGGAGTTATTTTCCCGGCGAAACTCCCAGGGCGGAACCGCTGATGGATCGACCCACAAACCGGCTTTTTGTTTCCACGCCCGATATTCCCGTTCCCGAAGCAATTCATCGACAGGAAAATGGACCCTGTAATGCCAGGCCAGACCGTGACGGAGCAGTTCCCTATTCAAAATCCGGCCATCGGCAAAAATTATTTCTCCGATGATCCTGCCATAGCGGTCCACGGCTGCGTATTTTATCTGGACGTTTTTGCCAAGCGCGAGACTCTCGACAAACTGCCGCGCCTGCCGGCCAAAGGTTTGCGAGGCTTCGGGGGCGTCCACCTCCTTGAGACGGACCCGGACCTGTTTTCCCGAGCGGGTCTCAATAGTCAGGGTGTCGCCATCCAGAACACCGACCACTTTGCCCCGCACCTCTTCCGCAAAAATTTCCATCCCGATACCAAGAACCCCCAACACAATGAGCGCACTTAGGGTTCGTATCATGGCGGTGTTCTCCCTGCCATTCTTTCTCTCAGGATACCGGGTTTTCATGAGCGCGAAACAAACGCGCCCTGTTCCATCACTGGCGCCAGGCTTTTATCGATCATGAACTGCACATCCGGGTTGGTGTGGATTGTTGCGATCACAACTTCCGGGTGGCGGGCTTGAAACTCGCCAAACACTGCTTCCACAAACGCCTGCCCCACAGTCGGGATGTTATGAAAATCCAGCACCACCCGGCCAAACTTTTCCATTCCCAGAAGCACGCGTTTCGCCTGCAACCTGGATATATACGGCTCGTCCTCCATCTGACTGAGCTTTATCAGGATTTCGGTTTTCTCGATTGCCGAGGAGCCCTCTGATTGGACGCCGTACTGCCCGAGCACCTGTCTCAGAGTCCGCTCGCAATCGAACTTGATGGCCATAGAAACCCGCGTTCCTTTGGATTTGGTGATTTTTCTTTTTTCCAGATACCAGTCGTCGCCCAGGTTGTCCTTGCAATAAAACAAGCCATCGGAAAAAAGCCCGAACACATCAAACAATCGGGACACCAGAAACAGGCCCCGTCCCGAATGCTGTTTGGGAAGCGTGGTGAAATTTCCCTTGGTCAACTGCAAAACGCTTTCACGGATGTCCTGAAGCCCAAGCGCCTTTTGAATGCTTTGGAAAATTCCTTTGCCGTCGTCGATGATGCTGAGTTCCAGAGAATCCTTTTTCCAAACGGTTTTCACCACAACCCCTTTGCCCCCGGAATAGAGGCACGCGTTATTGAAAACCTCCTTAAATCCATACCGGCAGATTTCCAGCACAGATGGAGGCAGGCGGGAGAAACTGTCCTGCATGTACTCGTCCCACACTTGAGAAGATTGGGTTTCCGGTTGAATCTGGAAAATGAGGGTTTTGTCCAGCGAGGCTTTGAGAAAATAAGACGCGCCTTTGGTAGTCCCCGTTTTGACGATTTTCTGGTCGCGCAACAATCGGGTCAAATGCCGGTGAACGGTCATCCGGGTCACGGCAAAGGCAAGCGCTGTGATCGCCACAATGTCTTTCGGGTGCTGGGGAATTTTTTCTAAAATAAAACTGCGGATTGCCTGGGCACGGGTCGCCACTGAAGTTTCTCCCATAAACCAACGTGAACGGTATTTACTACTAGGCAGAAAACTATTTATATCTATTCATTCGATTTATAACTACCTGTAAAACAGGTTTATATCAAATTATCGGCCCACCTAACAAATTACTTTAACTACTAAGATTAACTCTATATTTAAAAACAAGTTACCTCGCCTGCAATTTTTCAAAAAGCCCTCCATGACCCCACACTATTATAAGGACGGATTTATCAGGACAATTCAGGACTATTAGAATACTACAGCGGCGGCCTCATTTTCCCTCTGCTAAACAAAAGACAAATTAAACATAAAAAATTGCATATTTATTTAAAAAAACTATTGACAGTAATTTTATATGCAATTATAATCATAAAATAGTTCGAAGCACTTAGGATTCAATACGTGATTTTTAATTCGGAGGCAGGTCATGAAAAAAACGGCAATCGTAACTTTAAGCATTCTCACTCTTTTAGGCATGAGTTCTTATGCTCAGGCCGATCATCGGCAAGAGTCGGACAATTACACGGTTTATGAAAGCACCAGAGCTGTTACCGATCACGGCTACGATTGTCCTGATGAAACTCACAATCATTCATACAGCCATCGTGGATATGGGAACCATCATAACCACCACAAAAATTTCAGGCATCACAAAAGTTCTCATCGTGGTTATGGCCATCACAATCAACCGCGACATATCTATATTGAAAAACATGTGTACCGGCACGAAGCTCCCAGAGTGACGTATCAGCAGTCGTACCGCACCTATAACCCACAGCCGACCTACTATCCGCCGGCTACTAGAAGCTATTCCAGCTACAATAGCTATCAGGGCGATGTCGTCGGCGACACCGTGATCGGCGGCGCGTTCGGCGCGGCGGCGGGCGCGGCCATCGGTGCGGCTTTCGGCAACCCAGGTCAAGGAGCCGCTTTGGGTGCGGCCATCGGTGGCTTTAACGGCATCAGCCGTGGAATTTTCGGACGTGGATTGCTATGGTAATTTTGGGAAGTTTGCCCTCCCTTTAAGAACCAAAGTGATTTCCCAGGGGGGTCTCCCCACCCCCCACCCCCCTCGGCCCCTTTGCCATCATGAGATCGTGATGACGAAGGGAGAGGGGTTTTTTTTCTCCCCACTCACCGACCGGCGAAAAAGGACTCAAAAAACGCCGCTTCCACGTCACCATAACTCAAACTAAATCAATTATTTACATTACAACTCCTTTGCCTTATCTTATAAGCAGACGGGATCGAATCCCAGCAAGCCAATATTTTCATTTCATGACCACCGTCACCGGGACAAAAAAACAGGAGCCCCTATGCAATGCCTAGCATGTAATCATCCGATCACTCAAATAGAAGCCGGCGGTGTCACGGTCGATATCTGCAAAGGCGGATGCGGCGGCATCTGGTTTGACAACTACGAATTTCAGAAATTCGACGAGCCCCACGAATCAGCGGGGGAAGCTCTGCTTGAAATTGACAGGAAACCCGGAGTCTTCGATACCGAATCCCGACACCGTTGTCCCAAGTGCCCGGACATTACTTTGTCCCGGCATTTCATGAGCGTGAAGCGAAAAGTGGAGATCGACGAATGCCCCCAATGCGGCGGCGTCTGGCTGGACACGGGCGAACTGGCGCAAATAAGGGAATTGTTCAAAACCGAGGACGAACGGATGGAGGCGGCTCAAGATTATTTTGCCGATGTTTTCGACAGCGATTTGCTGGAAGTACATCAGGAAAGCGAAGAGCAAGTGAAAAAGGCCCGGCGCTTCGCCAACATGTTCAAATTCATCACCCCTTCTTATTATATTCCCGGCAAACAGAAATGGGGCGCGTTTTAGAAAAATCAATT
>CAYPQH010000075.1:0-10665 GCA_964412825.1 uncultured Nitrospinaceae bacterium
TCACCCTCACTCCGCGTTACGGAGTATCCTGCCCTGTGGAGCCCGGACTTTCCTCCCTCCCGGTCATAAAACCGGAACGGCGACCATCTGGTTTACTTCGCCCCACCCGCTATGCGGGTTGAAAAAAATTCCTTAACTAAAAAGGATTCACCGCCATAAATCGTGAGCCCTTTATATTTTATCCGGCAGTACGCTGATTCGGCGCACTCGCCTGATCTTCGTTTTCCTCCACCCAGTATAGAAAACGATAACAATGCGCGCATTCGACAATATCTTCGCCGGTTTTGATATCGATCACCATTTGCGGACGCAAACGATGAAAACATCCCTGACACATGCTGTCCCGAACGGCGACCACCGCCACGCCATCGTTGCGCTTTAAAACCTGGTTATATAATTCGAGACGTTTGGGCTCAATGGTATTCAGGATACCTTGCCGTTTGCCTTTGACGACCTCCCTCTCCCCTTTTACGCGCTCGAATTCCACTTCTTTTTTAGCCTTGTACTCTTTAAAATTACTTTCTTCTTCTTTGAAGCGGGATTCAATGGCGGGAAGTTCGCCAGATTTTTCCTCCAGCGATTCCATGATCTCCAATTCTTTATCTTCAAAGACGGATACTTTTTCCTTCACGGATTCAACCTCAGTCAAAATCGCGGTGTACTCTTTATTGGTTTTGACCGCTGTCAACTTGGTTTTAATTTTGGCCATATGATCGTTTTCCGACTGCACATCCGCTTCCAACTGCTTGGTGGATTTATTCATGTCAGCGATGACTTCTTTGGCCTCAGCAAGCTCTTTTGCAATGGCATCCATATCCGCCTGTCCCGACTTGATCTGACCGGGAACGGACGCCAGAATAAGATCAAATTCCAATATTTCCCGGTCGATGGCCTGGAGTTCGATCAATTTCTGCAGTTGGTTATTCATTGGGAAACCCGACGCTTGAAAAACATGATCCTGCCTTCGCTGAAATTATGAATTTAAGATTCGAAAGATTTTGAAAATGGTACACGGGGATGGATGGGAATGCAAATTTTATGGGGCCCTAACTACGTGAGGATGGGAAATTCAGCAAAAGTAAAATATTATCAGCGATAAACCCATCGACTTTCCCAATCGATCCGATTCAGGCGGGTCGCCAAGGAAACTTTGCCCAACATCCAGGCCTTTTATTTAGCTTTGAATTTTGTTTCCCAGTAAACCAGGAAAACGCTGGCGATGAATATCGAGGAATAAGTCCCAATGAGGATTCCGACCAAAAGGGCAAAAGAAAAATCATGTATGATCGCGCCGCCAAAAAAGAACAGCGCAAGCACAACCAACAAAGTTGTCCCGGAAGTCAGGAGGGTCCGGCTGAGTGTCTGGTTGATACTGGTATTGATGAGCTCGATGAGTGGAGTTTTCCCACGGCGGCGCAGGTTTTCGCGGATTCGGTCAAAAATAACGATGGTGTCGTTGAGGGAATAACCGATGATGGTCAGAAAAGCCGCCACGATCACCAGCGTGAACTCTTTATCGGCGATGGAAAACGCACCCATAGTGACCAGCACATCGTGAATCAGCGCAATGATGGCGGCAATGGCGTATTGAAACTCAAACCTCCAGGAGATATAAATCACGATTCCTATGATCGCGTACAAAATGGAAAGCAGTGCCTTTTCGCGCAGATCCCGTCCCACTTTTGGCCCAACCATTTCCACCCGCTCCACGGAAATATCCTCAAGATTGAACTTGTCCTTCAAACTTTCCTTTACCTGATGCCCGACTTCTTCCAGTTTTTCTTCCGACTTCTGGACCCGAATCAAAATATCGTTTTTAGACCCAAACTCCTGGATAGTACTCTCGCCCATGTTGATGGATTTGAGTCCATCGCGAATATCATCGATATTAGGAGCGGTTTTAAACTGAAGCTGAACCAAAGTCCCCCCGGAAAAATCGATGCCGAACTTCAACCCACCTTGCACGCCTACCGACACCAGGCCAGCGAGGATAATAATGCACGAAAAAATTATCGCCGAACGTATTTTCCCCATGAAATTAATGTCAGTGGGCCGTTTGAATATTTCCATATTTTTATTTTTCAGGTTTTAAGATCTAATAAAATTTAGCGCAAATTCACTTATATGCTCAATTTGGCTATTTTTTTACGGCTCATGACGATGTCAAATACAGAGCGGCTGACGAAAACTGCGGTGAACATGCTGGCGGCAATGCCAATACAAAGCGTGATGGCGAATCCTTTAATCGGCCCCGTGCCAAATTGAAACAACACCACAGCGGCAATGAAGGTCGTGATATTGGCGTCCACAATAGTGCGAAAGGCCTTGGCAAAACCCGCCTCAATCCCGGCACGAACGGTTTTTCCGTTACGTAATTCCTCACGGATGCGCTCAAAAATCAGCACGTTGGCGTCGATGGCCATGCCCACAGTCAAAATAATGCCGGCAATTCCCGGCAGAGTGAGCGACGCACCAAAATAGGCTAATGCTCCCGCCAGAATCACAATGTTCAAAAACAGGGCAAACACCGCGACCATGCCCGACAAACGATAATAGAGGATGATAAAAACCATCACCAAAGCGCCGCCAAACAAAATAGAACTGATGCCCTTTTCAATCGAATCTTTTCCGAGAGAGGGTCCGACAGTACGGTTTTCAAGAATCACCACGGGTGCTGGAAGTGCGCCGGCGCGTAAAATAATAGCCAGGTCACGGGCTTCCTCGGTGGTGAACCGTCCGGTGATCTGGGCACGACCGCCTGCGATTTCATCCTGAATCACCGGCGCCGAATACACTGTATTGTCCAATACGATGGCCAGGCGCTTCTTGACGTTTTCGCGGGTGATCTGCTGAAAGATCATGGCCCCCAGGCTGTTGAACGTGATGGCGACATAAGGTTCGTTATAATCCTGATCGTAGCGGACCTCAGCACCCGTCAGAGTTTCCCCCGTCAACACGGTGCGTTTTTTTACCAGATAAGGTTCTTTTGTGACTTCTCCCGTCTCTTTATCTTCATTGCGCTGATAAAGAATCTCATCGCCTTCGGGAGTACCTTCCTTAATAGCTTCTTCGACGCTTCTCAATTCATCCACCAGCTTGAACTCCAGCCGGGCGGTTTTGCCGATAAGATTGATGGCTCTTTGCGGGTCTTTGATTCCCGGCAACTGCACCAGAATCCGGCGTTCCCCTTGCGCCTGAATGGTGGGTTCGGACACCCCGAATTGATCCACCCGGTTGCGGATGGTTTCCAATCCCTGATTGACGGCATTTTTCTCGATTCGGACCACCTGTTCATCCGTCAACTGAAAATTCAGCGCCAGGCCTTCTTTCGAGGTCTCTATTTTAACCAGAAAGGGATAACCCTCCATGATCTTTTCCATCTGCGGCTGGTCCACCGTGTCCACCATCTTGAGGGTGATAATGCGGTCCTCCAGATCGGCGGAAACTTTATCGACTTCAATGTCCTCGTTTTCGATTTCGCGTTTGATGTCATCCGCCATCCGTTCCAGGCTGGCTTCGACCGCTTTCTCTACTTGAACCTCCAGCACCAGGTGCATGCCACCTTGCAAATCGAGGCCCAGTGAGATCCTTTCCTTTAATGGATAAGACAACCAGACGGCCCCAAGAATAACCGCGAGAATCAGAGGGATCTTCCATTTGAGGTCGTTATACATTTACGCTTTGCCCTCACTGACTTTGGAGATGGAGGTTCGGTTGATTTTTATTCTCACGTTGTCGGAAATCTGAAGCATGACCGTGTCTTCCTTGAGCTTTTTTATGGTTCCGTGAATTCCGCTAAGAGTCACCACGGAGTCCCCTTCTTTCAGTTCGTCGAGCATTTTGAGGGCTTCTTTTTGCTTTTTCTGCTGGGGACGGATCAGGATAAAATAGAAAATGGCGAACATCATGATCATCGGCGGCAAAAGCGACAAAAACCCTCCGCCTTCACTGCCTTCTGGCGGAGCCGACATGGCAAACGCTATATCAAGCATAAAAATAGTTTTCCTATGATTTCGTGGAGAAGTTATTCAAGGTAAGACGGCCCTGATTCAGTCAACCCCCGGCCTTAGACTGGGACTTGGGCCCACATTCTACAGAATTACAAAAGCTTATCAAGAAAACTCTGCGGAAAAAACCCAAATTTGACGAAAATCCTGCTTCTATCAAATCTCCCAGGAGTGGTCAGGATTCTGCTCCTGCCTCAGGCCGATCAATAAAACTTTTGCCCAACTCCGGCTTCCTTGGTCAACTCGCGGTACAGGCTATGAAATTCTTCCGTCGTGAGTTTGGTATCGCGCAAGGCCGCCAACTGATCCTTTGTGATGGGCGTTTCCGAATTGTCATCCCAGGCCGACGTGGCTATGGCGACATAGTTTGGCGGATTGAGGCGTTGGTGAACCAAACCATTGATGTCGTCATTGTATTTCAAAGCCAGGTCGATCACAAATCGTGCATCTTCGGCTGTCAAACCGCCTCCAATGGCTATATTGGTGGGGGGATGCCCTCCTTTCGGTTTCCAGTACTGAATGGTATGCCGAAGCACTTTAATCGATTTGGACTTGAGAAAAGTACGCAATTCCTTCTTTTTCTTTTTATGTTTGTGAGACAACCACATTTCTATGGTGCAAATAGTAGTGATAGAGGTGTCACAACTGGCTGACGCCGAAACGGGAAACAACGACCCACCCGCCAGAAGAAATACCGCCAATAAACCGCAAATTAATTTTTTCATTAAAACGCCTCTCCTGCAGGATAAATAATTTCGCTATTCGTTATTTAAGGTAACACTTCAAGCATACTCAGAAGCTAGAGTTCTGACAACAGGCTAAAATACAGAAATTTTTGATCATTTTTTCCGCATACCTAAAGTATTGACTATTTTTTTCGATAAGATAATTAAGGATGATTTTAATTAACCGGAGTTCAAGATATGCCCTCAATAGGTAACGTCGGTGCCGTTCCGCCGCAGATTCAATCCGCAACAACCGGCAAGGCATACAATGCTCAAAAGCAAGAAGGCCAGGCCGCCATTAAATTGATCGAAGCCGCCACCGAGACCGCAAAAGCCACCCAATCCAGCGGCCCCAAAGCCACGGGAAATAACGTTGATATCACGGTTTAACCTAACGCTCGCAAATATTTCAGTCATGGTTCGCTCGTAGATAGATGCCCTTGGGCAATATTTTATTCCACAACCAGGGTTTGCAGGTTCGTGAAGGACTCGCTTTCTTTGAGTTTTTTCACCCCTTCCTCTGTCAGGGAATTTCCAAAAATTTCCAGATATTTTAACCCCGACAAAGTCGGGCTCTTAGACAAAGCCTCGGCCCCCTCGTCCCCTATTTGATTTTGCGCCAGGTCCAGCGCTTCCAGACTCACCAGATTGATGGAATCGGCCAACTCGCGAGCGCCCTCCGACCCAACTTTGTTTTTCCACAAATTGAGCTTGGTCAGATGGGAAAAAACCGGCGATTTTGCGATCGCCCTGGCCCCTTCATCGCCGATATCATTGCGTTCCAGATGCAGCACCTTTAAGCCCGTAATGAATTTCGATTCCGCCAGAGCTTTGATTCCTATGTCGGTGATCTCATTTCGCTCCAGGTTCAACTCCTTGAGTCCGGCCAATTCTTCACTCTTAGCCAGATACTCCAGCCCGGCGTCGCCAATATACTTGAGCCGAAGGTCGAGGACGGTCCCTGCCCGAAGCAGATGTTTTTTGACCAGAACATCAATGGGATCGTCATTAAAAGGTTTTTTCATAAGATGGACCCTTTTTCATTTAATGGGATAGAGTTGCAACGTTTTATTGTATAAGCCTTTATCCAGTTGTCAACCGCCAAGGTGGACGACCGCCCGGCATTTGATAAAATCGGGTTTCCTAATATAATTTGCCAACTCCGGCCTTAATATCTATGATTACATTGGGCTTTATCTACCGACACTAATTTTTATACCGTCATGGACGAAAAAGAAACATTTTCCTACGATCCCGAAGTTCTGGCCAGGATATCCACCTTGAAACTACGGGCGCTGAATCTTGTGGAGGGCCTGCTGTCCGGCAACCATCGCAGTCGCCACAAAGGGTCGAGCGTCGAGTTTGCGGAATACAAGGACTATTCGCCCGGCGATGAGATCCGCCACATCGACTGGAAAGTCGTGGGCAAGACAGATAAATACCATGTGAAGCAGTTCGAGCAATCCACCAACTTGAAATGCACCCTCCTTCTCGATTGCAGTGGGTCCATGGGCTATGTTTCCCCTAACCAGGACGGTATGACTAAAATGGATTACGCCCGGACACTGGCGGCATCCCTCTCCTGCCTGCTGTTGAAGCAATTCGACGCTGTGGGCCTGACTCTTTTCAATGACGCCGTGGTTCACCACATTCCGCCCCGGTCCAAGACTTCCCACTTACAGCATATCCTGCACGGTCTTTCGACCATCGAACCCCAGGGCGTCACTCGCATCGACAAGGTGATAGAAACGCTTGTGGGACGTCTTAAAAACCGCGGCATGCTGGTGCTGATTTCGGATCTTTTTGCCAGGGAAGACAATATCCAAAGAGACCTCAAGCTCCTGGTGTCGAGAGGTCTGGAAGTGGTCCTGTTTCATGTCCTGCACCCGGACGAGGTGTCGCTTCCCTTCGATGGAGACATTATTTTTGAATCGCTGGAAGACGATCCCGATATCGGACTGGACCCGCAGGATGTGCGTAAGGAATATCAGAAAGCGATGCAACGTCAAATTGAATCCTATCGTAGCCTGGCTCTGGGGTTAGGGGTCGATTACGTTTTCCTGGAAACCACGACGCCGCTGGATCAGGCCTTGAGCTACTACCTGCTAAAGCGACAAAGCATGACCAAAATATGATGACCTGTATGCAATCGAGAAGAATGAATTGCCTCCTCTTGCACCGAGGGTACAGGCCATGAGCCTCAATTTCCTGTCCCCCATTTTTCTCTTCGGCCTGCTCGGAATCGCCATTCCCATCCTGATCCACCTGATGACCAGGCGGCAGAAAAAACGCATCCGCTTTTCTGCGGTCTATCTTTTATTCCAGTCGAAAAAACGGTCGATCAAAAAGTCCACCCCCAACCGATTGCTTTTGCTGTTGATCCGATGCCTTGGCATTCTGTTACTCAGCTTGGGTTTGGCGCATCCCATATTTTCGTTTGACGGTCCGGCGGATTTACTTCCCACCTCGCCATCGGCCAGTGTTTTCATTCTGGACGACTCTTACAGCATGGGAATGCAGACAGAAGACAGCACCCTTTACGCCCAAGCTGTTGCCGCATTGCTTACGCCCGTCGGTAAAATCCCGGCAAAAAGCGTTTACAGCATTGTTTTGGCCTCCCAATCCACCCGCGTGCTGATGGATTGGACCGAAGACCCTACTCTTGCGGTAAAATTACTCAAAACATCCAAGCCTTCATTTGAAACCACCGGCATTGGCAAAGCAATGACCAAGGCTGTCCAGCTTCTGGAATCGGCCACTCAAAAGGAAAAACAGATTTTCATTTTTACCGACCTGGATAAAAACGGCTGGAGGAAGGATGAGTTTTTGAATACGGAGCAGGCCAATAAACACTATCCAGTGACCATCGTGGATTTTTCCGCAATGCACACGGAGAAAAACAGCGCCGCGGTAAAACAGGCGGAGGTCAGCCAGGAATTTCTCACCAACAGCCGGATCATCCGGGTCAAGTCCAGATTGGCCAATCTCCTGCCGGACCGTCCCATCAACGAGTTGAATGTCTCGCTTACTGTCAATGGCAAGCAGAAGTCGCAGGCAAGTTTGAAATTCTCCGCCGCCGAGGAGTTGAAAAAGGAGTTCACCTTTCCAATGCAGGGAAACGAAGCAATAGAAGGCACCGTTGAAATTCCCGACGACGCGCTCAACGTAGACAACAAGCGGTTTTTTTCCTACCAACCGGATCAAAAAATCAAGGCCCTGGTGGTCGATGGCGACCCCAAAACCATCGCCCACCAACGGGAATCGTTTTATCTGGAAAACGCACTCAATCCGTTCACAGTGGCTCTTTCGAATATAGAACCCACGGTCTCCACGGTCGAACAACTGCAGGTACGCAATCTTTTCGATTTTTCAGTGGTCCTGCTTTGCAATGTCCGGGAACTGCCGTTCGATTACGAGCGGGAATTGGAAAAATACGTCCAACAAGGCGGGGCGTTGTTCATCGCGTTGGGGGACGAAATCGACCCCAAATATTATAATGAGAAGCTGGGCAACCTGCTTCCCGTTTCCATCAAAGCCTTGCACCAGATCGGGCGCAAAGACAAACCCTTCCGACTGGATATCAAAAAAAGCGCCCACCCGGTTTTGAAGGTTTTCAAAGGCAAGTCGCTTGAAGAAATGAAGAGCATTCGTTTCAATTCTCTCTACAGTGTGGAACCCAGGGAAAACAGAAAATACACCGTTCCTCTCAAATTCACCAACCAATACCCCGCCGTTTTGGAGTCGGATTTTGGCAAGGGCAAGGTCATTCTCTACGTTTCCAGTGTGGACCGGGACTGGAACAATTTTCCCATTCAACCGACTTTTCTTCCGTGGATTCAGCGGTGGGTGAAGTATTCGGCACGTGGATTGGAAAGCATTCTGCACCAGCAACTGTTAGTGGGAGAGACTTTCGAAAGGAAGGATGGGGTTGCGGACACCTTGCTTTTCATAGAATCACCCGATGGCAAAATCACCCGGTTGGCGGGAACTCATTTTGAAGATACGTTCATCCCGGGAGTGTATCGCCTGTTTCGTTTGACCTCTCAGGAAAATTCCAGTCCCCTGGAAAGCGAGGAATCGAAAATTGTTTCCACACTACCGGACAAAGCTACTCCAGCAGGAACGTTCACGGTGAACATCGACACGCTGGAATCTAATTCGGAAAAAATAACCGAGCAAGAAGTGCGACAACTTTTAGGAAACATGCAGGTGCGGTTTTCATCTGGCGCGGATTCCAGGCAAACGGCAGGCAGTTCCACAGGGACTCCTCTGGCCACTCCGTTTCTTCTTATGGTCGCGGGCATACTCCTTCTGGAAGGATTTATGATACGGAGAGAGTGACGGGAGGCTACACGCAACAAAAATTTTCAGGCACACCCGCATTTTGAAGCTCAATCAATGAACGAATTTGGCACCAGCGGTGGGGTTGAGTCCATGCCGACTATTGACAAATACGGCTATTGGAAAAATCTTATTCTATAAAGAAAGGTATTAAAAAGCAGACCCATTATGGCTCCCATATATTGTCCTGAATGTGAATCAGAAATTGAAAGCGTGACTAAGGTTTGCCCCGCCTGCAAAACCAGGTTGCCCCTGATTGTTGCGGATTTACTCATAGAAAGAAATGGAGGCGTCAGGGAAGACACCCCCTTCCCGAAAAAAAGACCTTACTTTTTCAGGCATTGGAAAGGCGAACTTTGTCTGGGTGTCAGCTACTGGATCAATATTTTCCTGTTGTCAATCGCGATCCGATTTGGACTCGTTGCTTTAGCGTCCTACATCGATCAAGCTCAAGAAAATATAAGACTTCTGTTTTTTGTTTATTTTTTATCATTCGCCTCCTTTATTTTCATTATCTATCCGTGGCAAATCATTGGAACCTGGAGGTCGGCAAATTCGCATATCCAACGGACAAAAAAATACCTCTGGGCCATATTGACCAAGATCGCAATCGTTTTAGGAATGGTGGGGACCCTCGGCCAACTGCCGGATTATTTCCCTCAGTTGAGAGAATATTGGAAGATCGCTTTTGAGACCGACAAGTTTTCCAAGAAGGAATTTTCCCTCCTGCAAAATGGGGAGGAACTGGTCATTTCCGGGGGAATATCTTTTGGACTGACTGAGGAAGTTCGAGAGATATTTAAAAAAAATCCGGGGATCAAAATCATCCGTCTCGATAGTTTTGGAGGCCGGGTAAAAGAAGCCCGGTTTTTAAGAAATCTCATTAAGGAAAAAAAGCTGACCACTTATTCCTCCAAAGGTTGCTTGAGCGCCTGCACGATTCCATTCCTGGCAGGGAACCCGAGAATACTGCATCAGAAGGCGAAACTTGGTTTTCATCAATATCATTTTCCCGGTTTTACCGAAGAACAATTCAAGCAAGCGTATCTGCAGGAAAAAGTCTTCATGACCTCGATCGGAATCGACCGCAAATTCTCAGAAAAGGCGTTCACCACCCCCTCCCATGACATGTGGTATCCATCCCACGATGAACTCCTGAAGGCAAACGTCGTGACGCGCATTACAGATGGCAAGGAATTCGGCACCATTCCGATAAAAAAAACCACGGAATTAGCAAAGATAGAAGCTCATTTTTTAAGGATCCCCCTGTACAACGACATTCGGAAATATGACCCGGCGATCTACCAGGCGCTGATAATGGATGCGAAGTTACGGTTTTCCCAGGGAGCCAGCGAACAGGAAATTGTCAACTATCTAAAGAAATACATTGTCAAGATGGTCAAGAAAAGACTGCCAGTAACACCGGATACAGATTTGGTTGCCTACACCAGGGTCATGGTCGCGGAAATCAGAGAACTGACCACAAAGGACCCGCATTTGTGTTTCCAGATGCTCTTTCCGGGGAAATTCGGGCCAATAAATTTAAGCGATCATATTTCAAAAGAAACTCAAAAAGCCGAACGCGCCGCTAT
>CAYPQH010000076.1:0-10551 GCA_964412825.1 uncultured Nitrospinaceae bacterium
ACGGTAAGGGGTGTAATTATTGGGTGCCTTGGGAAGGCTTGCCAGCAGGGCGCATTCTTCAAAAGTGAGGTCTACAGCCGGTTTGCCAAAATAGGTGCGAGAGGCGGCTTCGACGCCATAACTCCCGTGGCCGTAATAAATCTGGTTCAGGTATATTTCGAGAATTTCATCTTTGGAAAAAATCAACTCCAAGCGAATGGCCAAAATAGCTTCTTTTATTTTCCGGGTGATGGTTCGGTCGCGGGTAAGAAACAGTGTTTTAGCCAACTGCTGGGTGATGGTGCTTCCCCCCTCCACAACTCTTCCGGCTTTAAAGTTGGTGATGAACGCGCGGAGGATGGCTTTGGGATCGATCCCAAAGTGGAAATAAAAGTGGGAGTCTTCAACGGCAAGCGTCGCTTGTTTCATTTTTAGAGGAATTTTTTCCTGTGAGACCAGTATCCTTTTTTCGATGTAGAATTCGGCGATCAATTCATCACTGTCTGAATAGAGCTTGGTGATTGTACTGGGCTGAAATTCCTTCAACGAACGGACATCGGGCAATTCTTTTGAGTACTTAAAATAAATGACGGTTGCGCCGATGGAGGAAAGGACCAGAGCTATCAGGGTTAGAAACAAACAGCCGATAGCTAAATTCCCCCAAAAAGTCCGGCGCTTTTTTTTTGGAGTTTTTTTTGCCGAACGCTGGTTTTTAAATATCTTATTCATAATATGGGACAGTCAAGTTTTGTCGAACTAGTATTCAATTCAAAGGACAAAGAAACAGACGAGTTTCCCTGTAAATTTCAATCGGGTGAAAGGCGGCCTTCTTCCAGGTCAATGAGATCGACCCAGGTGGTGACGTTTTTTCGTGACGGATCAATGTTATCCCGCAACTCATAAAAACGTTTCCAGCGGTCCTCGCTGTCGGGTTGGCGTTCCAGAATCTTCCGGTTGACGGACTCTTTTTCTTCCGAACTTCGGGAGCGGCATTTATTTTCAACCCATCGGCTCAGTTGTTCTTCATTTTGTGAAGTCACCAGATGCACCCATTCCTCTGCGTTTATCTCAAGAAAATCTAAAATAATCTGGTCCAGCGGGCAGGGAAAAATATATTCTCCCAAAGTATTTTGTTTGCTGGCATGGGCTTTGTCGATCATCCGAGGGAGGTGAACAAGAGAGCTCATTTTATTTCTGGGACTGCGTGGAAATATCTTGGTCAGGTCCATGTGTCAATGCATTGGGTTGATGCGCTGAAGAATTCAGTTTGGGATGGAGAAAAAATGGATCAGTCTAACCGGACACGAGTCACCCGGGTAAGGGTTTTTGAGGTTTTAATGGCGCGAGCGCCCGCAGGTCCGATATGATTTCTGAAAAGATCCAGAGTCGTGAGTTTTGCCAGGTGTTCGGAATCTGCGATGAATATTGCCCCTTCTTCTCCAATACGGTTGAACTTTAAAATGAGTTGGTCCAACTGAGCAAAATTTTGGGATTCTGCCAAAGCTCGGGCACCTTCTGCCGAAATGTTATTCGATTTCAGGTTCAGTACTTTTAACTGGGCCAGGAAAGGAGATTCTGAAAGGGCCATTGCGCCCTCATTGCCAATATCGTTTTCACCCAATTCCAAATTCAACACTTTGGTTAGAACTTCCATTTTGGCGAGTTTTTCTGCTCCTTCACGCCCAATTTTTCTATTTTCAAGGTTCAGAGTAGTTCCATCAAAGTTTTTCTGAACGAGTTCTTCGATTTCCATCAAGGGACCGGGAAAAGTTGAAATATAAAATGCGGGAAAGCCTAAATTTTGATTTTTTTTTGGGAGACTCTACAATCGCCAACCCCTTATTTATCTGGGTCGGAAAATAATTCAGGTTGAGTTTTTTTAGGCTTCTTTAAAAAAAACTAAAACGGTTTTTCAGTTTTTAGTTATATTAAACCTAATTGAATAACGGGTCAATTTTTTAAAAGAAAATTTGTTACCACAATAGTACCGGACGAGCTGATCCGACAATATTGTTTAAAGGCGAGTTGCATGAGACAAAAATTTTTATCGAGATATTTTTTGGGCTGGTGGATTGTCTTGGGATTGGTGTCAGGCATGGTTGCGGGTTGCGGTAATTGGCTCGGCGGTATTTGGCCCAACAGTATGAGAGTGGAGCCAGGTGTTGCTGTCGACGAAGTATTTTTGACAGTTCCAGACAGCTTGACTGATTCTGCGTGGATGCAAACATTTTTGTGGACGGTAAAGTGCGAAGCGGATGTGGGAAAAATCTGCGAAGGCTCACCAGAGTTATTATTACCTCGGGATAAAAAACTGTGTCGTTATGACTATAAGGTCTTGCCGGGGACGCAAGGAAACACCGAACAAGTGGTCCAGGTACAAGACGATTCTTCTTTAAAAGTAAATATTCGCGCTATCGGCGGCCCCGGTTGGGACCCTTACAAATCGAAACTGGTTTTGCAGGTCAGCGCGGTCGGAATAGCCAAAAATGTGGACCTGGAAACGCGCAAGGTTCTCAAATGTAACCTTCTATCTTCGTCAAAATGAGCAAACGGTTGTATTTTGGCTTTGTTTATCATGGGTTTCTGCCTAATTATATCTAATAAATAAGGATTGCAGAAAATGGTTGCAAGTCATGGCTGAAATGATAAGTTTATAAATATAGATCAGTTGAGACGGGGAGGTAAAATCAAACCACTATTTGGAGTTTATAGTTATGAAAAAAATTATGATGGTTTTTGTAGCGCTCGCATTCTTTCTGGTTCCATTGACCGCAATTGCCGGTGAAGGACCAATGAAATTGCCAGCTGGAGCCAATGCGGATGCCAACATGCATAACGAAGAAGGAATCATGCACTGGGGGAAAGGTCATCATGATGTTGCGTTGAAACATTTTCAGGCAGCTTCCAAGATAGATCATGGCATCGGTGAGACCCATTTTAATGAAGCCATTTGCCTCGATAAACTGGGGAAACACGGCGACGCCACCATGCATTTCAAGGCGGCAAAAAAGAATGCCAATGGCAACGAGTCCATATTGAACTCCCCGATTTTGAACGGTCATATCGGCGGCTGACAAGCGCGGGCAAAAACGGTCTTCAGATTGAAACATGAAACTGAAAGCCCGGTACGATTTTATCGGAATAGAGGTCGGCATTTTGTCGGCCTCTTTTTTTATGCGGGACGGAGTTTTTATGGGCCAAGAACTTTAAAATCAATATGTTGAGTGCATTGGCGTGATGAAATCTCACCTGTCGGGGCAATGACAGGGTTTTTTATGTTTTCATAATCTTTTTCTGATAGAATGCTCGCAAACTCATTGTTCTATTTCAATAGGAGATTCATACCATGATGGGAATTGGTTTCCCCGAATTGATGATTATTTTGGTCATCATAATGATTATTTTTGGCGCCGGAAAACTTCCTGAAATAGGCAACGCCTTCGGCAAAAGTATCAAGAATTTCAAGCAATCCATGAAAGAAGCCAAAGAAGACGAAGACGTTTCCACCGAAACGGCCTCAGCGAATAACGCAGAGACTTCCGAGGCCACGGCAACAAACCCGGAAGCAGCTAAGAAGGAAGAAGAGATGATCGACGAAGCCGCGGCGGAAATAAAAGAAAACCGGATCGGCACGATCAGAACCGTCCACGATGGACTGGTTCAGCAGGGAGACGTTTTTACCGATTCCATGAAGAGAACTCCTGGCGGCAGAGGCCGTGACCGGGGGGTTTCAAGGGATGTTTTCTAGGAGCATTTCTGGGAATTAAGTTTTTCCTGACGAGCGGAGGGTGTTTTTTTAGCCTTCCGAGGCGTCGGGTTGGATTTTGGCGGGTTTGAAAGCCATGCTCCAACCCAGTAGCAAGCCTATCGATACCCAAATGAGGTCCCTTATTCGGCGCATGAAGGATACGGCCAGGCCGAGATCTCCTGGCAGGCCCAGGGCAATGAATATGACGATCAGACCGCCTTCCTGAGCTCCCAGACTCATGGGGATATAAAATGATCCCACTTTTACCAGTTGGAGCAATGCTTCGATGATCCACAATTCCGCGAACGTCGGGTCATAGCCAAGAAAATACAGGGTGAAATACATTTCCCCCAATCCCATCGCCCATCCGAAAAACGCATAAACAGTGGATTTCACCGATCGACCGGGAAACTCCCGATAATAGGCGGACATCAATCCATCCAGTGTTTTCAATTGATCCAGAAAGGCATGCCCGGAAAGTGCTGGAATAACCCGGCTCGCCCAGGATGCCAGAACCCCCAGCATGCCGGTGACTTGAAATAAAAAAAACAGAAAAATCAGGATGGAAAAGACCACCATTCCGACCAGGCTGATGGTTTTAAACTCTGCTGAAAAAGATTCGGATTGATAGATCAGAATGATCCCCGGGATGAAGAAAGTAATGAGCCCGGTCAGCATCGTCGTCTTGGTGATGACCAGAGACGCCAGCCCCTGCTTGAAGGTCAACCCGTAATGGTCTTTTAGAAGTTGCGCTTTGACCGGCTCTCCTCCCAGCGTCCCCAGAGGGGTGATGACGTTGTAGGCTTCGCCTATTTGCCGGATTTTCCATAGTTGTAACGAGCTGAACCGGAATGCCTGCTCCGGGTGGAAATTGTATTGCCAGGCCAGGGTGAAGAGATAATTACTGAAGGTGGAAACCAGCATGATGAGCGCAAAACCATACCCGACATCCAGAAGGAGCTTGAAAGCGCTGGCAGTATCGACTGATTTTATTGCCCAGACCAGAAGGCCCAAGCCTGCGAAAAGAAATATAAATTTTAGAATTCGGGTCATTGGCGAATAAAAAAAGAATCGGGCTTTTCGTAAGTGAAATCGATACCCGCCCTGCAACGCAGGGAGAAAACGTTCAAATTAATTTCGCAAAGGTATTTAGTTTTATACGCGGGGAGGGCTAGAGTTCGAGGAAAGTGATTTGCTATCGGTCGCACTCTCCGCCGATCATGTTTATCATATCAAAGGTGGGGATGATGTCGGCGAGCATTCCGCCCTTACACATATCCTCCATCGCCGCGGTCATTGTAAAACTGGGGGGGCGGACTCTGCATTTATAGGGTTTTCCGGTTCCGTCGCTGACGAGATAGAAACCCAGTTCGCCATTGGCCGCTTCCGTGGGGAAGTAAACTTCGCCCACCGGAGGTTTCAACCCGTCGATGACCATCTTAAAGTGGGCGATCATTTCTTCCATACGGGAATACACATCGGGTTTTGCCGGCGCTCTCATATAGGGGTTGGCCACGTTGATGGGGCCGTCCGGCATGTCTTTCATGGCTTGTTTGATAATTTTAAGGCTTTGCTTGATCTCTTCCATACGGACCAGATAGCGGTCAAAATTGTCGCCTGTGGTCCCCAGCGGAATGTCAAAATCGATGCGGTCGTAAACCAGGTAAGGATGGTTTTTACGGACGTCGTAATCCACCCCGCAGGCTCTAAGGCATGGACCGGTGAATCCCCATGAGATCGCGTTTTCTTTGGAAATGCCTCCCGTGTCCCGCATCCGGTCGAGAAAAATTCTGTTTTTTGTGAGCAGTTTGTCTACATCGTCGAACAGAGAGTCCAGCTTTTTGTAAGCAATCTGCAAGTCGTCGTCGAACCCTGGAGGCAGGTCGCACATGAGACCGCCAATACGAATGTAGTTGGAAGTCAGGCGTGCGCCACACACTTTTTCCAGAAGATCCCAAACGATTTCACGAGCCTCGACAAAATAAATGAATGCCGTCAACGCTCCCAATTCCAGCGCCGCCGCGGCGATGTTGGTGTAATGGTCCGAGATACGCGACAGTTCATTGGTCACCACACGGATGTAGTTGCATCGATCCGTCACTTCAATGCCGCAAAGTTTCTCAACCGCCAGCGCGTACCCGATGTTGTTCATGATGGACGAGCAATAGTTCAGACGATCGGTATAGGGGAATACATTGGAGTAGGTCACGCTTTCGCACATTTTTTCGAAGCCGCGATGCAGGTATCCGATCTCGACCTCCATGCGTACCACGGTTTCTCCATCCAGAGTCAGCAGAAACTTGACCGTTCCGTGAGTCGCAGGGTGAGACGGTCCCATATTGAGGACCATGTGGTCGGAGTGCAGTTGTTCCTTTAAATCAGCCATGAGCGCGTTGTCGTTTTAAAAGTTATATTTTTTTGAATAAGTATTAATCAGCTTTTGAAACTTTGATCGAAACCAATCCCTCTTCTCCATTCCTCAAGAGATTCACGGGAACATCGATCCAGTTCTGGGGAATATAAACCATCCCTTTAGTGGTCACATAATTGGTTTTTACCGGCACTTCAACCTTTGCGTTTGCAGACTCAACGACGATTCGGTCTCCATCCTGGAGGCTCAGAGCCTCGGCGTCTTCAGGGTGGATTTCCGCAAAACATTCAGGACCCACGTCCACCAGCGCTTTTGCGTGCTGGGTGTAACTGCCGATGTGGAACATGTTATTGTTTGTTTGCAGACGGTAGGGATAACCCTCCTTTTTATCGGATTCCGCCAAAGGCTGGCAGATCTGAAACTCCGCTTTGCCTACAAAACTTGAAGCGGGCCATTGCTTTGAGTCGGTCCCCGGCATCATTCCTTTATAGATGGGGACGTTGTCTGCAATTTCTTCCTGCACTTCCTCAACTGTGCTGTGCTCGAAAGGCTTGCCCAAAGCTTCGGCGATTTCACAGAAAATATCGAAATCAGGTTTCGACACGCCTTGAGGCAGAGTGGCAGATTTCACACTCTGCACATGCCGCGTCATATTGGTCTGGGTTCCGTCCTTTTCAGCAAAGGTGGAAGTGGGTAAAACAATGTCGGCCATTTTAGCCGTTTCGGTCATGAACACATCCTGCACCACCAGAAAGGGGACTGTTTTCAGAGCTTCTTTGACCAGGCCTGCTTTGTAATAGGTGTGCAGGGGGTCTTCACCGGCGATATACAAAAGTTTGAGTTTCCCGTTGACGCAATTTTCGAATAGATCGTCCGCCAGGTTTTCGTCTCCCGTTTTTGGAGCAGGCTGATAACCGGGAAGGAAATCAGGAGTGACTCCCATGTCGTTCACGCCCTGGGAGTTGCAATGTTCTCTGGGAGGGTAAATGCTGATGCTTCCTGTGCCTCCACAGTTGACGAGTAGTGAAAGATTGAGCAGGGCTTTTAAAATGTCTTCTCCCTGACCCGTGTCCAGAATGTCGTTGCCGATGATGATGAACCGGTCCGCTTCCCGGGCAAACCGTCTGGCCGCATGGGTGAGAGTTTCGTCAGACAACCCTGTCATTTTTTCTGAATCTTTGGCGGTGTAGGATTTCAATGAATCGACCAGGTCATCAAAATTGGAGATGCCCGTTTTGGCTTTATTAAGATCGACGAGTTTTTCATCGATGATGATGCGGGTCAACCGATTGACCACTGCTAAGTCAGCGCCGTGGGTGAAGGTCAGGCGAATGTCGGTCAGGGCTTCGTTTTTGAAAACGACATCGCGTGGATTCGCTATGATGACGTCTGTGCCGGCGAACACTACGCCTTTACGAATCGAGTTGCCGCCTACTGGATACTCTGCGGGAAGATCGGAGTTGAAAATAAGAACCACATCCGCGTGTTCCAATTCGGTGATGGGTTTGGATTCGATCCCGCCCTTGAAACAGTCCAGCATGAAACGGTTGACGTAAGGCGCTCGGAGATTGGCCAGATTGTTGAGTTGATTGGAGCCAAAATGACCGCGAAAAAGTTTCTGGAAAAGGAAGCTTTCTTCGTTGGTCATTTTTTCCGATCCAATGCCGGCGATGCTTTCCGGTCCACTTCGATTCACCGCAGACTGCAACCTTTCGGCGATGGTTTGAATGGCTTCGTCCCAGCCGATTTCTTTGAATTCGCCACCCTGGTTCATCAATGGGGTTTTTATCCGGTCCTCGTTGTGGATGATGCCGTGACCGAACCGGCCCTTGGCGCAAAGGTTGCCGTCGTTAATGCCGACATCGTAACCTTCATCCGCCTCGATGCGCAGGACTTGCCCTTTTTTCGATTGCAGGTCAATGGTGCAACCCCATGAACAGTAACTGCAAGTAGTGAGAGTGTTGGTGAACATGGCCGCCAGTCCGCGCGCTCCTGATGTCATGTCCATGAGAGCGCCTGTTGGGCAAACGGTGATGCACTGCCCGCAGAATTCACAGTCCAGAGGTTCGTCGTTGGCGGTTCCGATGCCGACGCTCATGCCCCGTTTATGGAAGTCGAGAGCCTGCACGCCCTGCGTCTCGTCGCAAGCGCGGACGCACAGCCCGCACATGATGCACCGGTTCAAATAGAATTCGATGATGGGATTGGATTTGATGCTTGGCTCATTTCTGCGGTTGATCTCAAAGCGGCCATTGTAGAGCTTGAGGGTATCGGTATTGTCTTGCAGGGGGCAGACTCCGGATTTGTCGCATATGGGACAGTCCAGGGGATGCTCCACCAACAGCATTTCCAGACAGGCTTTATTGTAGCGGTCGGTTTCTTCGGTATTGATTTTTACTTCCATGCCCTCGGCAACGGGGTGGGTGCAGGAATAAACCAATTCCTTTTTGCCGTCGGTCACGGTTTCGACCATGCAGGTTCGACAGGCCGCGAAGGGTTTGAGCTTCCGGTTGTAGCAGAGGTTGGACACCTCAAAACCCTGTTGGTTGGCTACTTCCAGAATCACAGTGCCTTCTGGAGCTGAAACTTCTTTCCCGTTGATTTTAAAGTTGATGGTATTTTTGACGACCGTGCTCATACAGCTTCAATCTCCTCAGTCTCGACGGGTGGTTCATCTTCCTCAAGCTTGTAGCTTCCCAGTATCTCCAGCGTTTGTTCAGGGTCGATGGTCCCATGTGTGTCCTCGCCGATAATGGCCATCGGCGCGGCACCGCAGTTACCCAGACAGGACGCGGTTTGCAATGTGTACAATTTGGTCTTATCCGTGTCACCGGGGTGGATATGATACTTTTCGTGTATTTTATTGGCGATGATTTCAGCGCCTTTGACAAAACAAGCGGTTCCGTAGCAGAGCTTGATAATATATTTTCCGGGTTCCGTGATCATCAGCTGGGGATAAAACGAGATCACGCCAAATATTTCCGCGCGGGAAATTTTGAATTTGGCCCTTAGCAATTCTATGACCGGGTCGGGCAGAAAGCGATAAGCACCTTGAATTTTTGCCAGGGTGGGTATGAGGTATCGCCTTTGGTTGGGCGATGCCGGTATTTGTTCGATGATTTCTCTGGCCGCACCGAGATCTACAGGTGTTTCTTCTTCTTCCTGTGGTTGTTCCTGGAGTGCCGTGTCGTTGGTTTCCATAAGGATCACTCTTTTATAGTAGCGTTGGATTATTATAAAAGATCACCCGGGAGAGGGTGAAAGGTTTAATGTCGAAAAGCCTGGTTAAATATGAAATCAAACCTACATTTATTCACTCACAAACCCATCGGTTCCGATGTGGAGGGGGAAGTATAAAGGCTTCGTTTATTTACTGTCAACTTATTTATTGATTCTGCTTTAGGGAAAATCCCTTTGTTTTGAAGGCCCTTAATTATTCCGGGCAAAGTGATCAACGCATATCGGATATTTAGTTGAAACCGGCGTCCAAGCCGTCCGGGTTGTCCACAGGGTTTTCTGCCTCGGTACTTGGCGGACACTTGCCAAACCAATGGGATGTTGCAGAACTCCTGACTGTTTTCGGCTGTCCGGGCCAGGCCTCTGTACGACCGCTAAGGGGTGATGATGATCACGGGTTGGGATGGATCACGGGGCGCAGGGCGGTTTCTTCTGGTTTCAGGAGAGTTCTTGTTCACTCTTTCAGAATCCCGGTCTATCATTCTTTGGGCCAGTTCCAGCCTTTCCTGGGCTCCGGTATGGTTGGGATTCAAGCGCAGGGCTTCTTTAAGCTCACGCATCGCTTTTTTGAAATGCTTCAGATCCACATACGCCCAACCCAGGTTGAAATAGCCGTCGGCGCTGGAGGGGTTCAGCAGGACGGCTTGTTTGAGCGGTTCCACCGCCTCCCTGGGGCGGTTCATTTCCAGGAGGGCCCAGCCGAGGCTGGAATGGGCAGGGGCAAATCTGGGATCGATCTGGATCACTTTTTTGTATTGCGCTTCAGAGTCATCAAATCTTCCGAGTACATCGTAAATGAGACCCAAGTTGTAATGCGCCTTGACATGGCGGGGATCGATTCGGATCACTTCCTTAAAATCGTGGATGGCCGCTTCATGGTCATTGGTCAAAGTGTGGAGAGACCCCAGATGGATGTATCCATTTAGATAATCCGGGTCCAGTTGGGTCCCTGCCTGAAAAACTTTGACGGCGTCTTCATAGCGTTTCAGCTCCACGAAAACGGCGCCCAGCCGGTTGTAGCCTTCAAGGTAATCGGGAACCAGGTGGATCGCCTGTTTCAGGGGCTCAATCGCTTTTTCATACTGACCGGATTGGACGTACGCTCTCCCCATGAAATTCTGAGCTTTGAAAAGTTTTGGGGCCATCTGGATGGATTTTTCCAGGTGGGGGAGGGCCGAACGAAATTGCCCCAGTTCGCTCAAGGCGATGCCCAGGC
>CAYPQH010000077.1:0-10476 GCA_964412825.1 uncultured Nitrospinaceae bacterium
ACGTAATACAGATCCTCTTTGCCGGTGTTCCAACAGGCGCGGTAGGCTCCGGTCGGGACCCGCACTACGCTTCCTTCTTCAATCGGAAAGCGGTTTTTATCGATCATCATCTCCCCTGTACCGCGCAGAAAAATGTACACTTCCTCGTTATTTTTGTGCGTGTGAAAAAAGTTGTTGCCGGTATTCGGAGTGTCCTTGTTCAGCGACACTTCCATGGAGTTTAAATCGAGAAGCTCTTTCAGAAAAACCTTGCCCACCAGCGGTTCGGGAAGCGCGTCGGGCGCAAATACGTGCTCGTGCAGGTCGTTCAGTTTTCCGATGTTTGCTTTTGAATAGTTTCCCATAGTCAGTCTCTCCTGATAAAATGGTTGGCACGATTTATTTATAGTGATTGCTACAATATGGGCGAGCGATGGCTTTGTCAAGCTATTTTGTAGTAAATACTATAAAATAGTATTTAACAATTATATGCGGATATTCAAATGGCCAGAAAAAAGGGTTTTGACGAAAATAAAGCGCTGGAGTCGGCGATGCTGTTATTTTGGAAGAAGGGCTATTCCGGGACTTCCCTGAAAGACCTTGAGCAGGCCATGGGACTGAAACCGACCAGCATCTACAACGCCTTCGGGAATAAACGTGAATTATTTCAAAAAGCCCTCAACTATTATTTACAAAACGTTCTTGTCAAATTCATCGAACCGCTGGCGACCGCGAAAACGGCGAAGAATGTCCTGACGGATATTCTTAAAGAAGTCATCCCCCTGCATTTTAACAAACCGCATCCCGGAGGATGCATGGTTGTTCTGTCATTAATGGAGAATTCGTTACACGACGCGGATACAAATAAAACACTGGACACCGCGCTCCAGCAATTGCGAAATGCCATAGCCAAACGTCTGAAACAAGGGCAAAAAAAAGGAGAAATAAGGCCGGAAATTGATTGCAAGGGTATCGCAAATCATGTGACGGCCCTGATAAGCGGAATACTCATAATGGCAAAGGCGGGTTTTCCCCGGAGGGAATTGGAAAAGCTCATTGACAGTTCGGCAAATGTATTATTGCCGTAGTCATTGCTAATATCTAAACAAAAGAGAGTTATATGGCGGGTAAGTATCCTGAAAGAATTAAAGCATTGCCGGTTTATGAGGGTCGTTTCGATGCGCATCAACTCAAATCCGAGGGATGCGATGTCTTGTTCGCTTCCTATCCGGCAGGCACCTCCATTCCTCTGCATACGCATGACACCGATAATCATGGAATCATAACCAGAGGGGTGTTGAAACTCACCATGAATGGGAAGGAAACTATAATTCGCGCTGGCGAGTGGTATCATGTTCCACCCAATACGGAACATGGCGCTGATTTTGAAGTTGAAACGGACGAGATAGAATTCTGGTTTGACAAAAATACCTGACCAGAAGTTTCAGGAGGACGAGTGGCACAGTTTCCCCCACCTATTGGATATCCCCATCCATTGTATGAAAATCTGCACATTTAAGCTGATTTAGTGAAACTTTGTGGTGTGTTGGAATTTTATAAAAAAATTAAATATGCCCAAATATGCTGATATTTTGTTTCTTAAAATTTAAGGTGTGTTTGTAATTCTTTGGCATGCTGAGTGCAGGATCTTAAATGGACAAGCTCGCCAAATCCAGTTCACTACTGAAGATTGTTGATAATTCCATTTGAGGTGTTGTGATGCAAAATGTAAGTAAATATTTTAATTTTGTCATGAGTCTGGCGATCCTGTTTGTATTGTCAGCGCCTCAGGGAGTCATGGCTCAGCCAACGGCCATCACCAAGAATTTAAAGAAAACCATCAATCGGGTCATTGATATTCTTCAGGATGAAAAACTGAAAGCGGACCCGGAAGCGCGTCGTAAAATTTTGCGTAAAACCATCGACAAACGTTTTAATTATCAACAAATGGCAGTGCGGGCGCTCGCGAAAAACTGGGGACCGAGAAGCCCTGAAGAACGGGTTGAGTTCACCAGGATGTTCCGCAAACTTTTAGAGCGATCTTACGCCAAAAATATTGAAAATTTTGGTGCTGGCGAAATCCGGTATATGGATGAAATTATCAAAGGAAAATTCGCGATGGTCAAAACTAAAGTCCAGCAACATGGGAAATTCGTCAGCCTGGATTACAAGCTGATAAAAGAAAAAGGCAACTGGAAAGTGTATGACTTCATCATCTCAGGCGTCAGCATGATCCGAAACTACCGGACTCAGTTCGACAAGACCCTTAAAGATAAATCGTTTAAAGAATTAATGGAAAACCTGGAACAATCAGTGGACAAAAAGGCTTAGTGGCGCCTGCGGCACAGAGGTCAATTCACATAGCCTGAAGAACCACGGTCCCCACCAAAAGAAAACAAATTACCCTGATTCCTCACCTGGTTCAGTGACTCCTGTACCGGGTCGGGAAAGGCCTGATCGCATTCGTTGAGGTATTTCATCACGGCAATCATCCAATCGTTTTCGCGCGGGGCCTGGATGACCGCGATGTTTTGATCTTCGTATTCCCTACAAATATTATCCGCAGATGTGGCGATAGGAGGAAGGGACTTTTTTTCCTGAATCGTCAACGGTCTTACCGGGTCCACCTGAATGATCTCCAAACCCTGATATTCTTCCGGAATATCTTCGGTAATGAATTCTTCAATGGGGATGCCGTTAAGATCCATCAAGCCCGGTTGGGCGAGTGATGCAATATAAAGCGGAGCTCGTTGAATTACGGCGTGCTCTGCAAAACCCACGCGAAGAATGGTTTCTTCTTTACTGGCTTTAGCAAAAACAGCAAAATCCCAGCGTCCATACGTAATGCTTTTTTGTCGTTGCAGGATGACGGTTTTTTCATACGCCTGCTGAATGGCCTCGACACCTTTTTTATCTTTGGCTCTCAATTTAAATTGAGGCATTCTCTCTCCTTCTGTAAACAATGACATTTTTAGATTTTAGTATAACCCACTGGGAATTTATTTAAATCGTTTATCCAAATATTTAAATTCATTCAAACTGGCAATTTTGTTATACTTTCATTCCCATTTGGGAATCAGTTGCATCTGATAAACAGATTCATTTTACCTACCGAATCTTCCTTCCTATTGCATGGAAAATATTAAAAAAGTGAGCCGGGCGGCTGGAGCCGTTGGCGGCATGACCCTCGTTTCCAGAATTTTTGGAATGTTACGTGATTTGGTGATCGCCATGCAGTTTGGATCATCCGCCGCCGCAGACGCCTTTTTTGTCGCTTTTCGTATCCCCAACATGCAGAGAAAAATTTTGGGCGAGGGCGCGGTGAGCGCGGCTTTCATCCCCGTGTTCAGCGATATTTTGAACACCAAAGGGGAAAAATCAGCCTGGGAAATGACCGCCAACCTGCTCAACATACTCTTTGCGCTGTTGGTGACTGTCACCCTGGCGATGATTGTTTTCAGTCCCGGAGTGGTCACTGTATTCGCGCCGGGGTTTCTCGACGATCCTGAAAAATTCGCTTTGACGGTTGAACTGACCCGGTGGATGGCTCCGTATTTGATCTTCATTGGACTGGCGGCATTTTGCATGGGAATCCTGAATACCTTCGGTGTGTTCGCGCTTCCGGCTGCGGCTCCTGTGTTACTCAACATCTGTATGATTGCCGGGGCCCTTTTCATTTCGCCGCTGATGGAAGAGCCGATTTTTGGACTGGCCATAGGAGTTCTTGCGGGTGGACTCCTGCAACTACTGGTTCAAATTCCGGCCACCATAAAAAAAGGCTTGCGCTGTGTGATCTCTTTTAAAGTCAAAAACCCGGATATCATCAGGGTTGGCAAGCTGATGGTGCCTGTCATTTTTGGCCTGGCCGTATACGAGATCAATATGTTGGTCGATACGTTGCTGGCTTCTTTGTTGCCGGGTGGTTCGATTTCGTATTTGTATTATGGCAATCGTCTGGTGCAATTGCCGCTGGGCGTGTTCGGCGTGGCATTGGGAGTGGCCATCCTGCCCATGCTGTCCAGGCAGGCTTCGCAAAAAGATTTTCCGGAGTTGATCAAAACTCTCGCCTTCGGAATCAGGCTCATACTTTTCATCACCGTCCCGGCTACGGTTGGCTTGATCGTTTTGCGCTTTCCCATTGTCAACACGCTTTGGGAACGCGGCGAATTTTTGCGCGTTTCGACCGAAGGGACAGCAACGGCCCTGTTGTATTACGCTATCGGGCTGTGCGCTTTCGCCGGAATCAAAATCATCGCGCCGGCCTTTTATTCGCTTCATGACACCAAAACCCCGGTAAAAATCGCCGCCTGGTCCATGCTCCTCAATATCGTGTTGAACTTGCTATTGATGGGACCACTCAAACATGGGGGACTGGCCCTTGCCACTTCCATTTCTGCATTATTTAATATTTTATTGCTGATTTACTATTTGAGAAAACGATTGGGTTTGATGGGGGGCCGCAAAATATTATTGTCCACCCTCAAATTGGCGTTGTCCTCTACCTTGATGGGCATCATCATTTACATCTGTAATTATGCCTGGTTCGATCCTTTAGACTCTCTTGGCGTCAGGGTGGTGGTTTTGACAGGTTGTATTTTTGCAGGAATAGTAAGCTTTGGAACGATCTCCTATTTGATGAAAAATGAAGAGTTACATTTCTTTTTGGGCTTTATCAAAAAACGCATTGGAAAGGCTTGATTTTCAGCGCGTCTCTTGTATTCCTCCCATCTTCCTCTATAATAACCGGCCCAAACTATTTTGAATTCGATGTGAAAGGATGATTGCGAATGATTGCCTGTCTTGACCTTGAAGGGGTGTTGGTTCCTGAAGTGTGGATTGCGTTTGCCGAAAAAACCGGAATCGAAAAATTGCGCCTGACCACGCGGGACATCCCGGATTATGATGAATTGATGCGGGGGCGATTAAAAATCCTCGAGGAAAATAATCTCAAACTGGCGGACATTCAGGAAGTGATCGGCGGAATCGCACCTTTGCCGGGAGCGGTTGAATTTTTAAAATGGCTGCAATCGGAATTTCAGGTCATCATTCTATCGGACACATTTTACGAATTTGCCGGCCCCTTGATGGCGCAACTGGGCCACCCCACCCTGTTTTGCCACAGCCTTGTGGTGGACGATGGCGGAAAAATCACCGATTACCAATTGCGTATTTCGGATGGGAAGACCAAAGCGGTCCGGGCGATTAAAGATCTCAATTTTCAAGTGATCGCCGCCGGAGATTCTTATAATGATACGGGCATGCTGAAGGAAGCAAACGCGGGTATTTTATATTGTCCACCGGACAACGTGATCGAAGAATTTCCGCAATTTAAAGTCACACGCAATTACGATGAATTTAAAGAAGCTCTGATCGTCACCCGCGAGGTATTGCAGAACCCATCAAAACCCTGACGGTCAACGAATCTGCACATCCAGATCATCTTTGGATATCCAACCGGTTTCTCCATCGGCTATGATTTTCAACCAGTCTTCGTTACTATCCAGAATTTTGACCTTGGTTCCTTTTTTCAAAACGGTCAAAATTTTCCCCTTATTCGATGGTTTCTGTCTGACTTTCGATTTGTCTATTTTTATATGGTTGATGGTTTCAAAATCCACCACGTGCGGTTTTGCCGTTTTCGTGCCATCGGGTGATACCTTGACGGGCTCGGACGGTGTGGTTTCATCCGTATAGTCCGTCAGGTTGATGTCCAGTTTAAAGATGGCGACCGCTCCAAATAAAATGACAATTAAAAATATTCTAAAAAAGGTCTGCCCGAATCCAATTCCTTCATCCGGCTCTTCTTCTGGTGGATTTGGAGGGCCACAATGCGGACAAAACACAGCTCCATCGGGAAGTGGTTCTCTGCATACGGCACAAAAGTTTTGTCTATCTTTCTTTTTTGCGTTTCCAATCAAGGAATCACTCATCTTTCGTTTTCCTTAAATCGTTTTGTAAATGGCGCGATACTTGGTTTTCAGGTAATCGGTAAAATGTTTCGGATTGAGGGGTTCGCCGGTGATTTTTTGAACCAGTTCCTGTGGGCTATACAAACTCCCCTGTGAATGAATTTTATCATTCAACCAGGTTTTTATGGGAGCAAAATGTCCCGCTTCGATGTGTTTCACGGTATCGGGAAGTTCTTGTCGCATGGTATTAAAAAACTGGCAGGCGTACATGGCGCCAAGAGTATAAGAAGGAAAATACCCAAAAGCTCCTCCACTCCAATGGACATCCTGAAGAACTCCCAACGTGTCTGTCGGCGGTCGCACGCCTAAATAGTCACTCATTTTGTTATTCCAGAGTTCAGGTAAATCCTGAACAGTCACCGAGCCGTCAAACAATCCTCTTTCAATTTCAAACCGCAGGATCACATGCAAGGGGTAAGTCAACTCATCGGCTTCCACCCTGATAAATGATGGATTGCAGGTATTGATGGCTTCATACAGGGCATCGACGGAGACGGCTTGCATGTTTTTCGGAAATGTGGCGCGAATGGTTTCCATATAGTGAACGCAAAAGGCTCTGTTTTGCCCTATCATGCGTTCCCAGAACAGGGATTGGGATTCATGGATGCCCATAGTGAGCGCTTCTGAAACTGGCAGGTCGCGTCCTTCGGTCATTCGCCCTTGTTCATAAAGGCCATGTCCGGTTTCATGGATGACTGCGTACAGGGACTCAATAAAGTCGCTGTCGCGGTAACGGGTGGTGATACGAACATCTGTGGGATGTCCACCCCCGCAAAATGGATGTACGGAAACGTCCATCCGGCCTTGATCGAAGGCAAAACCCATATCACGGCTGATTTGTTTTCCCAAAGCCTCCTGCTTGTCCACCGGAAACGTGCCTTCCAGAAAGGAAGTGTCGGGTTGATATTTGGCTTCCTTGACGGATTGGATGAGGGGGATCAGTTCAGATTTCAATGATTCAAATATTGGGGCGATTTCCGCCATGGTGGTCCCACGCTCAAAATTATCGATATTCGCGTCATAGGCTGAAAGGTCGGGAAACACACAGGCCGCCCATTCTTTCTTCAACTCGATAAACCGATTTAGAGTCGGGGCGAAATCGGAAAACTTATTGTCCTCCCGCGCTTTGGCCCAGATGAAATGCCCTCTGGAACCCAACTCCGCCATCTCCTGAACCATTTTTATCGGGACCTTGGTTTCCTTGTCGTATTCCCTTTGCGCTTCGCGGATATTACAGGCTTCAAACGCATTGAAGGCAGAAGGATCTTCTTCACTCAACTGAGAAAGGCATTCTCCCAGTTCGGGGTTGGTACTGCGCTCGTGGATCACTCCCGCCAGGGCGGATATTTGTTTGGCTCGGGATTCTGCCGCACCCGACGGCATGATGACTTCCTGATCCCAGTGCAGGGTGCTCATCACCCCTCCAAGCCGGGAGATATCTTCTAATTTATCGACTAAATCGCTATAAGCGGTTTTTACATTCGTTGTCATGCGGTTCTCGATTTTTAATATTTCGTTAAAACACTGAATACAAATTTACCGCAAAGGCGCCAAGGACGCAAAGAAATCCTTTACTTCAAATAGGTTCATGGTTTTTATTATATGTTCCATTGGATTTAAGCCAAATATCTGTGATTTGTCCTTCACTCACCTTACATCACTCATGATTGATTTTGTACGAGGATGACATATACAAGAAAACTGATATAATTCGATCTTTCCCGTTAACCGGGTCTAAAATTATTCTAAGAGTCTACATTATGGAAAATGAGAAGGAAACCACCGCAATGATTAAAGCCCGGTTGGAAATTCTTTATAAGGGTGTGATCAGTGAAGAAAATTCGGTGCAGTATTATGAGACTCTCGTAGAAAAAACGTCCGGTGAATCCGAGGAAGAGGTTGGCAGACGGAGAATGTACGAAGAATTGAAGTCGGAAGAATTGAAACATGTGGAAAAATTCAAATCTCTCATTTCGTATTGGGAGAATGAGTTGGGCCAATTGGCCGAGTGATTTTTCCGTTTCACTTGTATGTAGAAAAAATCAAGATTTTGCGTTGAGTAACAACCAGATTCCTGTGCTGATGAGAATAACTGCAAACCCTATTTTAAAATTTTGATCCGATATATTCTGTAGAATCTGAGGACCCAATTGGGCTCCTATGATCCCTCCGGCGGCAAGGATCAGCCCTGTTTTTATATCGATATTTCCCAGTTTAGAATGGGCCCAAAGGGAAGATATTGCGACGATCCCGACAAAAAGTATAGATGTGGCCACCGCCACTTTGGCTGGTTTTCCCAGATAAATCAAATAAGGCACGACGAGAAACCCTCCCCCCAATCCGGTGCCGGATGAAAGAATTCCCACCACAAATCCCAACACAACTTTGATTATCAATTTTATTTCCCTCCTTCTACGTATTTTTTTTCCAAAGTATCCACCACCGCCGCACCGACGGAATCGCCCCAGACATTGGTCGCGGTGCGGAAGCGATCGAGAAGCCAGTCAATAGACAATAACATACCGATTCCCTCAAGAGGCAGTCCGACCGCGTGCAGGACCATGACCATGGTGACCAGACCGGCTTCGGGAATTCCCGCCGCGCCAACCGCCGCCAGGGTGGCTGTCAGGAAAATAATCATTTGTTGCCCAAACCCCAGTTCGATACCAAACAATTGCGCGATGAACAGCGCGGCAACTGCCTCATACAGGGCGGTTCCGTCCATATTCACTGTAGCGCCAAGGGGCAAAACGAAAAGAGAAGCTTTGCGAGAAACCCTATTGCGTTCTTCGGCGCATTCTATCGTCACCGGAAGAGTGGCGGAACTGCTGGCAGTGGAAAACGCGGTTGCCACCGCTTCACTGGCGTTTATAAAATATCGTAGTGGATTTCTACCGGTCACAAACCAAAGTATCAAGGGCAGAACCACCACCGCGTGAATCATCAGTGCCAGAACAACAGTCATAGTGTACTTCCCAAGCTTCATGATTTCGGCTAAAAACAAATCCCCTCCTCCTGCCGCGCCCAGTTTGGATGCGACCAGGGCGAACACACCTAACGGAGCGACATACATCACCAAATGCACCACTTTCATGATGGCTTCGTTGACTCCGTCAAAAAAGGCGATGACCGGCTTGCCCTTCTCGCCCAGTGTGGTGAGTACACCACCGAATACCAGAGAAAACAGAATGATGGGAAGAATTTCCAGGTTGGCCATAGACCGAACCAGATTGTCCGAGACAAAACTTTTCAGAATATCCGTGATTCCCACCGCTTCTTTTTCGGCGATTCGTTGCGGAAGCTCCTGCGCGATCATTTCAATCCCCACGCCGGGATTGATGAGGTTGACCATTATCAATCCCAGAGCCACGGAGATAGCGGTTGTGGTGGTGAAATACAGGAGTGTGATGGCTCCGGTTTTCCCCACTTTTCGGACGTCGCCCAAGCCTGCGATACCCACAATCATTGAAGAAATTATCAGCGGAACCACCAGCATTTTGAGGAGATTGAGAAAGATTTCTCCCATCCACGCCACAACCTCCATTTCCTTACCAAAAGTCCAGCCGCAGATAATTCCCGATGTGATACCTCCTAACATCAGATATAAAAGTAGGTTGCTTTTTTTCATTTAGCCCGCTCCAATGGGTGGGTTCTAAGGGAAGTCGATGCTTTAATTCATAAAAACTGTTTCGAAGATTTTGGTCCTATTTTAAATTTTCGGCAATTATAAAGGAAAGTATTAATTTCAATAGTAGAATAATTTAAAAATTAGACTTTAAACTACAAGAACTTTTTCCGATAAGGGTATTAGTCACTAAATTATTTACTTTAAAGTAACTTTGATATCCCGAGAGAGTGCATGATAAAGTCAGTCCAAAATCTATAATAGCGAGGAAAATATCATGGGAGAGAACGTTAAACTCAGCTATCAGGGAAAAGATTATGAGTTTCCAGTGCTGGAAGGTTCCTGCGGAGAAAAAGCCTTCGACATATCGACCCTGCGCTCTAAAACGGGTTTGATCACTTTCGATCCCGGGTTCCTCAGCACGGGGTCTTGCGAAAGCAAAATAACTTATTTGGATGGTGACGAGGGAAGACTGTTGTACAGAGGGATTCCCATCGAGCAACTGGCAGAAAAAAGCACCTTTCTGGAAACGGCTTATCTGCTGATATATGGCAATCTACCCAATAAAGCGGAATTTGAATATTTTAATTATCATGTCACCCGGCATTCAATGGTTCATGAATCTATCAAAAAGTTTTATGACGGGTTTCCCAACAACCCTCATCCCATGGCTGTGACAAGCGCCGTGGTGGGTGCTTTGGCAACGTTCTATGAAAACCAGTTGAATGTTAGAGACGAACGTGAAATTGAAATCACGATTTACCGTCTTTTAGCAAAAATGCCAACCATTGCGGCGTACAGTTATAAAAAATCCAAGGGACAGGCCCTCCCCTACCCCGATAATTCTCTGGACTACACCAGCAATTTTTTAAAAATGATGTACGGCACTCCCTGCGAACCTTA
>CAYPQH010000078.1:0-10441 GCA_964412825.1 uncultured Nitrospinaceae bacterium
CTGCTTTTTTGGGCGGCTCTGTCGGGTGTCCTGCATGGGGTTTATATTCTTTGTCTGTCAAGGGCATACAGCACTCAGGACATTTCTTATGTGTATCCCATCGCGCGTTCGGCACCGGTGTTTGTTCCCTTTTTTGCTTATTATTTCCTTGCCGAGACGCTGAGTATTTATACCTTTTTTGCCATCGGGTTTATTTTACTGGCAATTTATATTTTACATTTCAAAGGGGGGGTGATCCACGGAGTCAAGAATCTTTGGAATGCGATTCTTCATAAAGACCTCCGGTGGGCATTCTATACGCTGGCGTTGGTAGTGGCTTATAGTTTGGTGGATAAAAAGGGAATGGACGTGTTCTTCGTTCATTTTCCCGATCAGGCGTTCACCAACGGCCTGTTATTTTTCTTCATGGAATCCTTTGTCGGCTTCATTTTATATGTCGCTTATCTTTTTTGGAGAGAACCCAGGGCGGAATTATTTGCCGTGTGGAAAAAAGAATGGATGAAAGCCTTGATTGCCGGAGTCGCCACTTTGGGCTCTTACGGCCTCATTTGCGTGGTCCTGCAATTCGAGGATGTCAGCACCGTGGTGTCTTTGCGCCAAACCAGCGTGCTCATGGTTGTTTACTGGGGATGCTGGAAATTGGGCGAACCATTCGGGAAACAACGGATTCTAGCTTCGGGGTTGATAATAGCCGGCATCGGTCTCATCGGGTGGGGCGAATAAAATCCATTGGTGATGGCTATGTTGTGACGTGCGATTTTGTCAATGTTAAATGAAAAATTTTTAATGAGGGACCGACAATTTAACCGTTATACTTGCAAGGGTTATAAGGTTTTCAAAATACCATTGCTCTTAAAATCTTTTTCGCTTTTCTCTATAGAAAGCGGAATTCTGGAGGTGTTTAGTGTTGAGGCAACAATTTTCTCGAATTATCATTTTTCATATCGTTTTCACTTTTTTCTTTGTCTTCACCAGTTTTACGGCGGTTGCGGGGACGCGGGAAACCAAAACGCTGACCCTGGAAAATGGGCTGGATGTTCTTCTGGTTTTTGACCCCGAAGTGCATAGAAGCGCAACGGCGCTTTCGGTAGGAGTGGGACACCTTTTTGATCCCAAGGATAAAATGGGTCTTGCCCATTATCTTGAGCACATGTTGTTTCTGGGCACCAAAAAATTTCCTGAAGCGGGAACCTATAAAAAATATCTGACTGAAAATTCCGGCAGTAGCAACGCCTACACCGGAGGCGCGATCACCAATTATTTTTTTCAAGTGTCGCACGATGGTTTTGAAGGCGCGCTGGACCGATTCAGCGATTTTTTCAAGGCGCCGCTTTTTGACAAGACCTTTGCTGAAAGAGAAGTCAACGCGGTGAACAGTGAGCATGACAAAAATATCCGCAGTGACGGCTGGCGATCTAATTATGTGGCCAGTCAGGTGGCGGAAGAGGGGCATCCCATCCGTAGTTTCGGGACGGGAAACAAGGACACCCTGGCGGGAGACAATCGCCCGGCTCTGCTGAAATTTTATAAAAAGTATTACTCCGCATCCAATATGAAACTTGCGATGATTTCCAGTTTGTCTCTGGAAAACCAGGAAAAGGCCGTGCGGAAGTATTTTTCAGAGATTCCAAGTCATCCCGTGAAAATGCCGGAAATTGACCCTGAATTTCGCCGTCCTCTCAAGGGAAAATATCGACTTTTGAAAATTAAAATGATCAAGGATGTCCGGTCCATGGAAATAGAATTCCCCACCATCCGGTTGAAAGATCATCAGGACAGTAAACCGGCTTCCATCCTTGGTTCGATTTTAGGTTATGAGGGAAAAGGTTCCCTGCTGTCCAAATTAAAGGAAGAAGGGCTGGTCCTGGGCTTGAGCGCAGGAGGCGGCTCCAGTCACGACAACATAAATTCCATGAGCATAAACGTTTCCCTCACCAAAAAGGGAGTGAAGAAGTACGAGAGAATTCTTGAACTGACCTTTTCGTATATAAAAATGCTCAAGGAAAATGGAATAAAGGAATACACCTTCAAGGAAAGCCAGACCATGGCGCAGATCAATTTTGACTGGAAGAATCCGGACGAAGGAATGGGATATGTTGCGGGTCGGGCCGGGTTGATGCAGGACTATAAACTGGAAGACTTGGAAACGTTGCCCTACCTCTATAAAAAATTCGATCCAAAGGTTTATCAGGCCATTCTCGGAACATTGAATCCGGAAAACGCGCTGGTGGTCTTGAAGACCAATTCGGTTGCAACCGACCAGACGGATAAATTTTACGGGGCCGAGTTTTCCCTGGCCGAAGTGGGTGGAGCGTCGTTTGAAAAATTAAAGTCTCCGGTTCGGGTCGCTGAATTGACCTATCCCAAGGTGAACGATTTTATTCCGAACAACCTGAAACTGGCGGAAGAAAAACCGCACCTCGTGAGGGACGACGATCTGGCTAAAATATGGTTTCAGTTCGATGATCGGTTCAAACAACCGAAAGTCTTTTTAAGCCTTCGCATCGAAACGCCTCATATTTATGACAGCGTGAAGAACGCGCAACTATCCGGCCTGTACATTTCCGCTATCAGGGAAGGTTTGAACGAAATTGTATATCCGATTCAAATTGCGGGTTTGTCTTATAGTCTGGGGTCCGGCAAAAAAGGCATCAACCTTACTCTGGGAGGCTATTCGGAAAGGGTAGATGACTTGCTTCGTCTGGTGACCCAAAACCTGAAAACTATAAAAATCGATCAGCAGAAATTTGACAATCTCAAAGAAGCGATGATTCGCGGATTGCAAAACAGTAAATACGGGAAGGCTTATTCAAGGGGAGGGTATTACAATCGCCTGATGTTGATGGAAAAGCAGTTCACCGAAGAAGAAAGCCTCGCCGCATTAAAGCCATTGACACTGGATGACGTTAAGGCCTATGCGGTAACACTTTATGAAAAAGTTTATATCACCGGGGCGGCTTATGGCAACTGGACGGATGACAAGGTGAGTGAAAGCATTCGCGTTCTTTTGGACGAAATTCAAAGCAAGCCTTTGCCCAGGGAAGAAAGGTATGAGGACGTGGTGGCGGTTCTGGACCCTGCCGAAAAAATTCTATTTTCCAGGAAAATTCTGGACAACAATAATTCCCTGGCCTACGGACTGCAAATCGGTGAGAAATCGATGGAAAGGCAGGCGCGAGCCATGCTCCTTGCGGCCATTATCGAAAGTGATTTTTATACAGAAATGCGGACCAAACAACAACTGGGCTACATTGTCTGGAGTTTCCAGCAGAGCGTGGAAGATCGCATGTTTTTACGTTTCATTATTCAATCGGCGAATCACGATTCGTTTGAGCTGAAACGCAGAGTCGATGCGTGGCTCCAGCATACGGGGGATCTGCTGAACAAACTGACCGATGAAGAATTTGAGCGCTACCGCGCAAGCCGTATCGTGTCGCTTGAAAAAAAAGGCGAAAGCATCGGTGAAGTATTGGGCAATATCTATTACCTGGCCACGGAGGAAGATGGGGATTTTGATTACAAAAAGAAACTTGTGGCGGCGGTAAAGAAAGTGACCAAGGAAGAAGTTCTCAAAGCAGGGCGAAAGTGGTTGTTGGATAGCAATACCCCACGGTTGGTGCTTCTCATGCGGTCCAAAGACAATAGCGAGACTTTACCTGAAGGAGTTATAACCGAAGTGAATCAATTTAAAAATCGACGCGGGGCGCAAGCCGGACGCATGGTTCCAGTGAAAAGCGGTTCATGAAACTTATTTCTCTGTTAAAGCGAGGAGTGAATCTGTTCAAAGTCGGTCGTGCGGTTCGTTCCCTGAAAAACGCCACCAGTGAGGACAAGCGGCAATGGGCAAAGAATTATCTAGTTGAGGTTTTAGGGCAGTCGCGAGGCTTGCCGGCGAAGGTCGGCCAGTTCATGACCTTTGGCAAAGAGGATCAGGCCCTAAAAGATACTCTGGATAAAGCCATCACGGCGATGCCGTTCGATCAGGTGGTTTCACTCCTTGAGGAGAAATATCAAGCGCCACTGAATTCTATTTTCCTAAGCTTAGAGGAAAATTGTCGTCCCGCTTCATTGGGGCAGGTGCATTTTGGAAAACTCAAGGATAAGACAGAAGTCGCGGTGAAGATTCAATACCCTGAGATTGCCGAGAGCGTGGAAGCGGAAATGACCCTCATGGGTTTTTTGCCGAAAGTGGGGCCTGTCGCCAAATGGGGGTTCCACATGGACGGCTACCGCGACGCGTTCTGGAATAATTTTAAGCAGGAGCTCGACTATCGTCAGGAAATCGAACACCAGAAAAAATACGCGGAACTTGCGGCTCCTCTAGAAAATGTAATCGTCCCAAAAGTTTTTCCCGACTTGTCCAGTTCCACCGTGTTGGTGCAAAGTCTGGAAGAAGGTTTTGGGTTGGAAAAAGCCGAGACCCTCGCTCCAAAATCCCGTCAGGCCATGGGCCGGGTCGTGATCCGGCATTATTTGCATATGCTGTTCAGACACGGATTTGTGCATGCCGATCCGCATCCCGGAAACTTTGCGTTTCGTCAAACCGGGCGGGAAAAATTTTCCCTGATCGTTTACGATTACGGCTGTGTGTTGCAGATTTCAGATAAAGTCCGTTTGGGCTTGTTGCGCACTATCCTGGCTTTGCAGAATCATGAGCCGCTGGACCCGATGGCCTGTCTTGGTATGATCGGATTCGATACGGAAAAACTTCAGGACTTGCGCTCGACCCTTCCCGCTCTCCTCAATGTGCTGTTCGAACCCTTTCTCATAGAAGCGCCCTACGATATTAAGGACTGGCGCATGAGCGAACGGTTTGACCAGATTGTCGGCGAAATGAAATGGTGGTTCCGATCTTCTGCTCCGCCGGAGCTGATTTTTTTGATGCGGACCCTGCACGGATTGTCCACCATGCTTGAGCGCCTGGACGCTAAAATTTCCTGGCGATTTATTCTGGGGCAATTGTGCTCCGATTTATATCCTCAGGCCCAGGCTATCAGCCTTCCTGAAATGCCTTCAGACTCAGGAGATGTTCTCCGCCTGAACGGCATCGCAAAATACCTCAAAATTAACGTTGTCAAACCCAATGGCAATAAAATCCGGCTCACCATGCCAGCCAGAGTCGCCGACAATATTAAAGATATCATCGACCCTCCGGTGATGGAGTCGATCGAACGTCAGAAAATCGACCTCGTTGCTATTCAGAAACGCGTCCACGAAACCGGTTTCGTTCCCCAGACATTGTTCGACCTGAAAGACCCCGAACGCGAAGTCCTCGTTTGGCTGGAGTAGTGATGTCTGGTAAAATTGCCTGATTTTACTTTCCGGTCCATCCAGAAGGAGAGCGTGCCATGGGGGTGGAGCCCAAATCAAACATTCCCTACCAATTTGAAATACCAGTGGCTCCTCTGTCTTTGGTGAGACACTTTTCTTACCCCGTCACCTGTTTGTTGGTGCAAGCGCCGATCACGCCAAATCAAATCACTGCATTGTCGATGGTGTTTGGGTTGGCAGGAGGGATCGTTTGTCTTATTGAGGCCAGTTAGGGGTCAAGCCCTTTCTGGATTGAGCGACATGGGGCTTTCATACCATCCGCGAGTCGAATTGACAATTCTTACCACCGACAACATCACCGGAACTTCCACCAGCACGCCGACCACCGTGGCCAAAGCCGCCCCGGATTCAAAACCGAACAGGCTGATCGCGGTCGCCACCGCCAATTCAAAAAAATTACTGGCTCCGATTAGGGCCGAAGGCCCGGCAACGCGATGGGCGACGCCTAACTTGCGATTCAATAGATAAGCCAAACCGGAATTGAAATACACCTGGATCATTATGGGAATGGCGAGGAAAAAAATGATCATGGGTTGCTTGATGATTTGTTCTCCCTGGAATCCAAATAATAATACCAGCGTGGTGAGAAGCGCCATCAGCGACATGGGGTGCAAAGTGCTCAGAGTTGTTTTAAGAGCGTTTTTATTTTTACTTTTGACCAGTCGGTTTCGCCAAAAATGAGCCACGAGAACGGGTGTCACGATGTAAAGGGCGACGGACAAAAATAACGTCTCCCAGGGGACGATGATGGATGAGAGTCCGAGAAGCAGGCCGACAATAGGCGCGAACGCGAAAATCATGATGACGTCATTCAAGGCAATCTGACTCAAGGTGAAGTTGGGTTCTCCGTTGGTCAGGTCGCTCCAGATGAATACCATTGCTGTGCAGGGGGCGGCGGCAAGGATTATGAGCCCAGCGATGTAAGAGTCGATTTGATCCGCCGGAAGAAAGTCTCTGAAAAGATTGGAGATGAATAACCAGCCCAAAAGGGCCATGGAAAACGGTTTGATCGCCCAATTGATGAAAACGGTAACGCCGATTCCCTTCCAGTGCGAACGCACTTCGTGTAGAGCGCTAAAATCAACCTTCAACAGCATGGGGATGATCATGACCCAGATCAGTACTGCCACCGGAATGTTGACGCGAAACAACTCTGCCCGACCAATGACGTGAAATGGTTCCGGCAAAAAATGACCAAGCGTAATGCCCGCCACAATGCAGAGAAACACCCAGACGGTGAGATAACGTTCAAAAACACCCATCTCGGCAGCGTTGCTTTTCTTGCAGACGGTTGTACTGACTGCGTTCATGTTGCAATTTCCTCAAGGCTGTTTTGCAATTGCGAAGGAGTGAGTTTGTCCGGGGGCAGGTCCATGAGCCGTTCAACGCATCGCTCCAGTTCCCGGTAAACCATCTCGAACACGGTCATTTTTTCGTGGAACTTTCCTTTAAAAGCCGCGGGGTCTTCCATGCCCCAATGGGCATTTTTCGGATTCCCCGGCCAGACCGGGCAAGTTTCTCCTGCCGCGTTGTCGCAAACCGTGATGATCGCGTCCATAATCGGCGCATCGGGTGAAGTGAACTCATCCCAGCTTTTGCTTCGGAGATGATCCATGGGATGGCCATACGCTGAAAGTAATTCGACGGCCACAGGATTGACCTTGCCCACGGGGTGGCTCCCGGCGCTGAAGCCCTTAAACCGTTTGCCGCCGTATTTGTTGATGAGTGCTTCGGCCAGGATACTGCGCGCGGAATTGCCCGTGCAGAGGATGAGAATATTTAAAGGTGAACTTTTCATGCGGTTGATCTCAATCCCCAGAACTTTCTGGCGCGCACAGGGCAGGGAGGTCGCAATTTTCCGGCTCGCCCTGACAGCAATTTTCCATCAGATAAGCCAGCAGGTCGTTCATGGAATCATAATTGGCAGAATAAAATAATGTCCGGCTTTCCCGGCGACATGAGATCAACTCGGCCTGCTTCAATTGGTTTAGGTGAAAGGACAGGGTGGATGGAGGCAGGTCCAGACGCTCGGCGATTTTTCCGGCGGGGATGCCATTTTTCCCGGCCTGAACCAGAAACCGGAAAATTTCCAGACGGCTCTCCTGAGCGAGCGCCGATAATGCTGATACTGCGGTTAATATTTCCATATTTCTAGAAATATCAAAATAATGGGGTTTTGTAAAGGAAAATTTAAAGGAAAGCCTGTGGAGTAGGGCGGTGCTGGGTCGTCGAATTATTCTAACCACAAAAATGTGGTTTTAATATAGGTAGATCATTGAACCGTCATTGCGCGGAGCATTTGCGACGAAGCAACCCAGAGACCCTGGATCTACCCGTGCCGGGCATGAAGGCAAAGGTGGATACCACAGCCACGCCGCTGTTAGCGGCTCGCAACGGCAGCGGTGACAATGGCTAGGGTTGATCCTGTTAATCCTGTCAAAATTTTTGGTTTTCTCTGCGCCCTCTGCGGTGAAAAAAGGGCTGGGAGTTTTACTTACACGCGGAAATTTCGTTTTCGAGGTTGGGTTTGATGGGAACGAGGGTCACGGTTTTTTCCACCATTTCGACGGTGTCTTTCACGTTTAACTTCTGAAACAGGAAGTCGAATTTCGCCTCAAGCTCTTTGCCAATTTCAGTTTTGACTTCTTGAGGCAATCCCCAAAAGCCAGCTTTGAACTCGCCGAAACCTTTTTTGCGGGTTTTGTAGATGAACTGTTCGTCGGTCATGTCGTCTTTCTTTTCATTGGCGAACTTGACCCTGAGATGCTTGTAGATTTCTTCTTTAAAATCGGCGGGGAAATGTTTGCTGTCGTAGATCATGTTCTGAAAATCCGTCGCCAGGTGGATTTCGCTGGTGTTCAATTCGGCGAATTTGTGGAACAGGTCCATCGGCAGGGTGGACGCGCCGTGCTGAACGGCACCTGACAGACCATAGTTTTCGCGGGAAATGCGGGATAAGTTTGCCAGTGTGTCGAAGTCGAGAGTGACGTCGGCCACTGTTCCATCGGGAAGTGGCACGCCTCCGTGGCTGGTCCCGGTCTGGATGGAAATCTTACTGATGCCCTTGGCGTCGCCTTCTTTTTCAGCCAGTTTCGCGTTGAAATTATCCAGATAGGCCCGCAATTCTTCTTCGGTGCTGTTCTGTTTGCCCACTTCGCCGATTTCACCACCCACGGAAACGGTGATTCCTTCGGGTTCCAGTTGACGGATGTAGCGGGTCAATTTCACTCCGACTTCGAAATTCAGACGTTGCTCTTCCTTTACATTGGGCTGGCTGAGATCCACGAGGGTGGAGGTGTCGATGTCGATATTATAAAAGCCTGCGTCGATCCCCTGCCGGATGAGGTCTTTCAAGCCGTTGATCTCTTTATCGGGGTCCAAAGCGAAATTTTTGGCGTTGACCTGAAAATGGTCTCCCTGGATGAAGACGGGTCCTTTGTGGTTTTCCTTAATGGCTGCCGCCAGAATCACCGGAACCACTTCATGCGGGGGTTGGAAGGTGTAACCGATTTCAGACTTGGCAATTTCAAAGATCAGGGCTCCGCAATTGACTTTATGCGCTGACCTGAAAATGGCCCGGCACATATCATAGGTCATTCCTCTGGTATTGAGAGCCGGTACGGTGAATCCGCTGTATTCCCCACGCCCCATAGCTTCATAAAGGCCCTGAATAGAGGAAGGCACGATGCCCAGTTCGAGTGCGGTCAGTTTGATGAGGTACCTTGAAAGCCCCTTGATTTCATTGGACTCATTGAATATAGAGTTCTCCACGAGGATGTCGATGAGGTCGGAGCGTAGTTTTTTGACGCTTTCCAGTGTGACACTGCCGTTGTTTTGTCCCAAAATGCCCTTCAATTGACTGGAAACTTCTTCTTTACTGGCGAATAACATCACACCCTCCTCAAGGAGTATTGTAAAATTTAGATTTTATTTGACGGGGAATTAATTCCGGGTTTTTGGGGTAATCCCCAAAGAACAAGACTCGATTGTCTGAAAGTGACCATTTTCTGTGTGCAGAGTCGTGAATGTATCAGATATATGAGGCGCACAAGCATTAGTATTTTAGCTAAAAAAACATCGGCAGGCAAAACATCTTTGGTATTGCGCCATGCAAATATTTTATAACACCCATTTTCAAGGACTTCCAGCCCTCTTTCCAGTGTGGGAGGAAAACAAAAATGTTGAATTTTATGAGCAATGGTTTCAAAGGTGAGAAAATATTCTGTTCGTGTGCGGTTAAAAGATTTTGGAAATGCCAGTAAAGGATTGGAAATACAGTCTTAATCCGAAGACTTTTATCATTGACAGGGGTGAATAATTTGCTAAAATCGCACCCTAGAAAGCCATAATAATTTCCAGCTCAATATTCTTTATTAAAATAAAGAATTAATCGTATACCCGAATTTTTTTTGCAATTTGACGATCCAACTCTCTGTTAAAGGGAAGTTGTAGGGAGAAATAAACCCAATGTTTAAAAATATTTATTTGCCCGTAGATAATTCTGACTTTTCCAATTCCTGCATCGATATTGCTTTAGAGTTTGCCAAATCGGGCGAGAAGCCCGAGGAGACAACCATTACCGCGAGCCATGTTTACGCGGCAAAAATGCACGATGTCCGCTTTCGGCAAATGGAGAGTGGTTTGCCGGAGGAATATCAGGATGAGGAAGAACTTGAAAAACAACGCAATATCCACGATCAGTTGATCACCAAAGGCATGGAGGTCATCACAGACTCTTATCTCGAAGTGGCGAAGACGAGTTGCGAAGAGGCCGGCATTCCTTTCGTCGGAAAATCTCTGGAGGGACGAAACTGGATCGAACTGGTCCGGGATATCAAAGAGTCCAATTACGATCTGGTGATTATGGGCGCATTGGGATTGGGCGCAATCCGAGACAGCCAGATCGGCACAGTAGCCGAACGGGTCATTCGGCGGATTCAAACGGATACTTTGGTGATAAAGCATATTCCCGGTCTGCACGAAGACAAACCATCGAGCGGCAAGATCGTGGTCGCTGTCGATGGCAGTGGTTACGCCTATGGCGGGTTGAAAACCGCGATTGAGATGGCCAAAAATCTCAACCGGCCTTTGGAAGTCATTTCGACTTTTG
>CAYPQH010000079.1:0-10226 GCA_964412825.1 uncultured Nitrospinaceae bacterium
ATTATCCTGGGCAATGCGGACAAACTGGACATCGCCAGACTTATCAAAAACAAACTGGGCGGAAAATCACCGTGGAATAAAGGGGATAAAGCTGAAATCTTCATGTCGGATATCCATCGCAAACGGGTGTTCCGCACCATCCCGGTGTCCAATTTCCAAGGCAAAACCAAAGCCTTCATCAAGGTGCAGACCGGTTGCGAGGAAAAATGCTCCTTTTGCACCGTTGTCAGGGCTCGCGGTAAGTCCATCAGCGACGATCGGGAAAACATCCTCAACAATGTCAAAGAGGCCATCGCATCTGGATACAAAGAAATCACCCTGACCGGCATCAACCTTGGAACCTACGGCATGGAAAAGGAAAAACCCGAAACCTTTTCTTCTCTGGTGCAAGAGATCGCTCAACTGCCGGGAGACTATCGCATCCGCTTGAGTTCCATCAACCCGATGGAAATCGACGACGATCTGCTGAATCTCATGGCCGACTGCGAAAATATCTGCCCGCACCTGCACATCCCCCTGCAAAGTGGGGACGACGCGATTCTCGCCAAAATGCGGCGCAACTATAACTCCCGGCAATACCTGGACACGGTTCATCGGGCGCTCACGAAAATCCCCCGGTTGGGACTGGGGGCGGATGTCATCATCGGCTTTCCCGGTGAAACGGACCAAAGTTTTGAAAACACCCGTAAACTCATCGAGAACCTACCGTTCACCTACTTGCATTCATTCTCCTATTCACCACGCAAAGGGACCGAAGCCTACGCTTTCAAGAGCAGTCTTGCCAAAACCGTCAAAAAGGCAAGAAGCGGCGAATTGACCAACCTGGTGCATGAAAAATCCCTCCACTTCCGCCGTCAGTTAATAGGCGAGACCGTCACCGTTCTCTTTGAGAATCAGCGCGACCCGGCAACGGGATGGCTGAAAGGCCACAGCGAACATTACATTCCCGTCATCGCCGAAGGCGGCGACCGCCTCATGAACCAACTGGTTCCGGTAAAAATTGAAGAGGTCTCGGACGAACTGGTTTCAGGATGCGTGCAGTCATAACCCTGACAACCGATTTCGGACTTGCCGATCCCTTTGTCGGGATCATGAAGGGCGTGATCCTGAACCTTCTGCCCAACGCTCAGATCATCGACATCACCCACCAGATCGAACCGCAAAACATTCGGCAGGCGGCCCTGGCTTTAGAATCCGCGCATCCTTACTTCCCAGAAAATACGGTTCATCTTGTCGTGGTCGATCCCGGCGTGGGCAGTGCAAGAAGACCCATCGCCGTCAAAACCAAATCGGCCGTTTTCGTGGGCCCCGACAACGGCGTCCTGACTCCCGCTATTGAGCCCGCATCCCGTGTCTATGAACTGACCAAGTCGAAATTTTTTCTGGACGCTCCGTCATCCACTTTTCACGGGCGCGACGTGTTCGCCCCCGCTGTTGCATGGATCGCCAAAGGAACTTCGCTGTCCCAAATGGGCCAAAAAATCAGCGACCCCTGCATGCTGGAACTTCCCCAGCCAAAAATCCACAAAGGCACGATCACGGGGGAAATCATTGTTATCGACCGGTTCGGAAATCTTATCTCGAATATTTCAGAAGACCTTCTGCGAACAATTCAAACGGATTCCATGAGTCTGCAAATCGGCAGGAAACACCTTCGCGGTCTTAAATCTCACTACTCTCAATGCAAGCCTAAGGAGATCGGTTGCCTGATCAACAGTTGGGGCAAGTTGGAAATTTTTTGCCGGGAGGACAACGCCGCAAACAAACTGAAATGCAGGGTGGGGACTTCTCTCACGATCAAAAAAAATTGAGCGGGCTGGACAAATTCCAATTACCATCCTAAAGTAGATGGTTAACATCGGAACCCGATCAACCCTGTCAAAATTGAATCCCAGAATAATCATGGACGGCATCAAGATCATCTGTCAGAACAAAAAAGCGCGGCACAATTACTTCATCGAAGACTCTCTTGAGGCCGGAATGGTCCTGCGCGGAACCGAGGTGAAGTCCCTGCGCGATGGTAAAGCCAATCTGGTGGACAGCTATGCCACTATCGAACGGGGAGAAGTCTGGCTCAACAATTTTCATATCAACCCCTACTCCCCCGCCAGCCAGTTCAGCCACCACCCCATGCGGAAACGAAAGCTACTCCTCAATAAACGTGAAATCGCCAAACTGATCGGCAAGACCCAGGAAAAAGGCTACAACCTGATCCCCCTAAAAATCTATTTCAAAGGCGGTCGAGCCAAAGTAGAACTCTCCCTCGGCAAAGCCAAGAAGCTATACGACAAACGCGAAACCATCAAAAAACGCGACGCCACCCGCGAAATCGATAAAGCCATGAAATCCCACAACCAATAGGTCGATCCCCTCCGGTCTGGATTGACCAGAGGGCTCCAAATGGGCGTTTTTTCAACATATTTCTAGTAAAATCAATAAGATAGAAATATTTATCTTTGACTTGCCCTTCTAACCTATTGTAATATTTATATATACTTAAATATTAATTCTAATGGTACAGGGCTTATGAACACTGCTTTGAAAGAAATAAATGTAGAGAATATCGGTAATTACATGACTTCCCCCGTCATCACCATCTCTCAAGACTCTACACTTCGGGATTTTTTGAAGCTGTTGAATGAAAATAAAATAAGCTCACTCATAGTTACCGAAAATGATCGCTATGTGGGAATAGCGACTAAAAGAGACTTCATTAGAAAAGCCATCAACCAACGCATGGACCCTGAAACCACCGAGGTTTCAAAAATCATGAATGTCCCCATACTCTCATTGGAACACTCCTCCTCGATTGAAGATGCCAGAAATTTTATGATGAAAAACAAAATCCGCCATCTCCCGGTGATGGAGGAAAACCGAATCGTCGGAATGCTTTCGATAAAAGATACGATGAGAAAAAGTGTCGATCAAAAACTAATCGATGCCTTTACAAAATCTACAGGCGAGGCCATACAGAATTTTATGCTGAGCGCCTCCCCTCTTGCCCCGATAGAATCCGAAGATTTACCGGGAGAGATCAGCGCCGTCATCAAGCTCACGGATGAAGCAAAAAATGTTGAAATCATGATCATCCTCAATTTTTCCGAGGAAGTGGCTCAAAAAGTTTATCAGGGATTATTTGGTGACGATGCAACAGGTATGAAGGATATTTGCAATATCGTGACGGAAATTTCTAACATCATCGCAGGCAATGTTAAAGTCGAAATATCTCATTATGTCCAGGAGATACTGCGCTTAACTCATTCAGAAAAAACCAGCAGTGATGCCAAAGGAATTTTTCATTTTGATGTGGGCCTTCCCACAACCGTTATCGGAAGCGGGCACAGCGTCTCTGGAGTGGAAAAATTAAGCACCGCAAAAACCTTCATTCCCTATGAGAATGAAGGAACCCCTATGTTCTTATTGGGGCTGATATTCCAAAAGAAAGAAGAGAGTTAGTTGCCCGTCGAATTCAAGATTCACTGAATATCCGCTTCTCCCAAACTTCATCCCGCCCTGAAACAAAAAACAGGAAAACTATCACACGTATGAACCCAGGGCTCGTCAATATTGGGGCCTGCGACACGCGGGTTATTTTCTGGCAAGCACCAGGACCACTCCGGCGACGGCAATCACTGCGCCAATATATCCCCCGGTCCCAATGGTCTCTGGAACCAGCAGGCCATCGGTGAATTGGGGCAGAACGAGCATCGCGGACAAAGTGATGAGAGGATTCAAAGTGATCACAGGGCTGATAACGGTCAGAGGAATGTATTTCACAGCCTCAGCCAAGGCTCCGTAGGCAAGCAGGGTATTGATTCCTAAAACCATTAATAACGTCCAGCCCTTCCATCCAATTCCTGAAAATTCCGGCCACTTAACCTTGGCGACCAGAACCAGAGCCGCCACTCCGTAAACCAGCAGATTCAGCATTTGCGCACCATAGGTACGGCTGAGAACCTTCTGGCAGGAAATGTACAGAACCCACACCACAGCGGCCAATACGATATAAATAGTGGAAGAGGAATACAGTTCCATGTCCTTCACGTTCCCAAGTTGATCCAGATAGAACAGGGAAAACCCCACCGCCGCAATGGCAAACCCTAAAAATTGTTGCCAGTTCACCCGCTCTTTAAAAAACACCACTCCCACAATGACAAGTATGACCGGCGCAAGTTGGATGAGAATCGCCGCGTTGGAAGGACTGCTGAGGTTCACGCTCTCGGTCATCCCGAAGTAATTGACCGCAAGCGATGCTCCTGCCACAATTCCAAGCAATGGAGGCTTTCTTAAAAACCGGGAAGGTTGAGAGCCATTAATGGAAAGGATGAGGAAAAGAACAATAAATGCAAAAAAGAATCGGAAACAGGCGATGGTCCCCGCTGAAAATCCAGTCAGGGCAATTTTCAGGATGATGGGCAAAAACCCCCACAACAGGGCCGTGACCATGACGAATAAGATACCCCGAAGGTAATCTGTGTTTTGAACTGGTTTTGAGGAGTTCAATCAAGCAACCCATCTAAGAAGAATATTAAAGAGGGAAATAGAATACCTCAAGGCAAGGCAACCGCAAAGGCCGACCCTACCTCGCACCGGATTATAATGCGCTACTGAAGTGTTGAAAAATTCTTTAGAAGGGTCAAACCCAGCTTTTGGCTTTTTTCAGGATGGAATTGAAAAGCGTGAATATTGTCGTGGTGGATGCTGGACACGAACTCGATCCCATACTCTGTGGTGGTGGCTATGTCATCAGATTGCTCGGGAACCACAAAATAAGAATGGACAAAATAAAAATAAGACCCATCGGGGATCGACTTAAAAAGCGGATTATTTTTTTTCACCTGTACGGTGTTCCAGCCCATGTGGGGAATCTTGAGGTCGGAGCCCTTTGCCAGGGCTGAAGTTTTTCCAGAAAAACCCACTACGTCTCCCGGCAAAATCTCCAAACCGGCAACCTGACCAAATTCTTCGCTCTGATGAAACAACAACTGCAAGCCGAGACAAATTCCCAAAAAAGGCTTGCCGCTTTGGATGGATTTGTGAACCACGTCCACAAGGTCGAATCGATGCAGATTGGTCATGCAATCCTTGAAGGCTCCTACACCGGGAAGAACAACAGCCGATGCGGATAAAATTTCCGCAGGATTTCGGGTGACCACAGCGCGAGCGCCAACGGCTTCCAACGCTTTCTGGACCGACCGCAGGTTGCCCATGCCGTAATCGATAACGGCAATCATCTACAACTTGCCTTTTGTGGAAGGAACCTCACTGGACCTGGGATCGAGAGCACAGGCCTGATCCAAAGCGCGGGCAAACGACTTGAACATGGCTTCAATGATGTGGTGCAGGTTGGTCCAGTATTCGGCGTTGAAATGCAGGGTGATGCCGCTGTTGGCTGAAAAAGCCTGAAAAAACTCCGGCACCAGTTCGACGTCAAACTGGCCGATTTTGGATTTGGGGAATTCCACGTTGAAAACAAAAAACGCGCGGCCTGCAATATCGACCACGCAATGCGCCAGCGCTTCATTCAACGGCACTGACGCCTGGGCAAACCGGCGAATGCCTTTTTTATCACCCATTGCCTTGCTGAACGCCTCTCCCAGAGCAAGCCCCATATCCTCTACGGTGTGGTGGTAATCGATTTCGATATCGCCTTTGGCGCGAACCTTGAGATCGAAGTAACCGTGGCGGGCCAGCTGAGAAAGCATGTGGTCGAGAAATGGAATGGACGTCTGGATATCGTGCACACCGGTCCCGTCGATATTGAGTTCGACCTCAATTTCCGTTTCCCGGGTTGCACGCCGTACTTGAGAAATCCTAGCCATTCACAGACTGCTTAATTTTCAGGTGGTCCTTCTTGACATTACTCATAAACGTCTTTTTTCCATTCCCTGTGAACAGTTTCTTTTCTTTCCCGACGGCAGGCAATATATCCATCACTTTTGCGTAGTGTTCAAGAACCGTTTCATAGATCCCCTCAGGGTCCAGTTTGAGTTCTTTGCGCTGGACGTTGACTGAGCCATGTTCGAGAACTATATCGCCCAGACCGATGCATTTAGTCCGAACTCCGGGAGTCACGTCATCATCCTGCAATACTTCGAGGATTGCCGACCCAAACCCACCGTTTAGCGAATGTTCCTCAAGGGTGACAAAACATTTCGTGATATCGGCGTATTTTGCAACCAGAGCTTTATCCACCGGTTTGGCAAAGCGGGCGTTGATCACCGCCACACTGATGCCGTCATTTTCAAGCAATTGCGCCGCTTCTAAAGCGGGTGGAACCATATGACCGTAGGCGAACAGCACCAAATCCTTCCCCTCTTTGAGAACTTCGCCTTTACCGATCTCCAATGCTTTGATTTCAGAGTCCAGTTCAACTCCCAATCCCGACCCACGCGGATATCTAAAAGCCGCAGGTCCCGGATGGTCGATACAGGTTTTGAGCATGTGCCGTAATTCGTTCTCATCCTTGGGAGCCATAATCACCATATTAGGCAAGGTTCTCAAGAAAGCGATGTCGTAGAATCCCTGATGGGTCGCCCCATCTTCGCCGACGATGCCCGCCCGGTCCATCGCAAAAGTGACCGAAAGATTCATCAGGCAAATGTCATGCGCCACCTGGTCGTAAGCGCGTTGCAGGAATGTCGAGTAGATAGCCAAAACAGGCTTGAAGCCCTCAATGGCAAGCGCGCCGCCAAAGGCGACCGCATGTTGCTCCGCCATCCCGCAATCGAATGTGCGGTCGGGAAATGCTTTCTGAAACTTGCTGATCCCGGTTCCATCGGGCATGGCCGCTGTGATGCCGATGATTTTTTCATCTTTTTCTGCCAGTTCAATCAAAGCATCCGCGAATACTGACGTGTAGGCCGGGTTGGATTTCTTTTTTACAAATTGCCCGGTGGCAATATCAAAAGGTTTCGCTCCGTGCCACACATCTGCTTTTTCCTCTGCGACCTCGTACCCCTTGCCTTTTCTGGTCACCACATGCAACAAGGTGGGTCCCTTGAGATCCTTGATATTCTCAAATGTTTCGATCATTCCATGGACGTCATGGCCGTCTACCGGGCCGACATAGCGGAAGCCCAAGTCCTCAAACAATCTACCGGGAATAAAAACTCCCTTGATCGCTTCATCAATTTTATGGGCATAACGGGAAATATCTTTTCCGATTCCGGGAATGGCAAGAAGAAGTTCGTCGATCTCGGATTTGATTTTAGTCATGACCTGGCCCGTCAGAATCTTGCTCAAATGGGCCGACATCCCTCCCACATTTTCCGAGATGGACATTTCATTATCATTCAGAACAACGATCATGTCGTTTTTTATATGACCCGTGTGGTTCAGCCCCTCAAAGGCCATTCCGGCAGTCAAAGACCCGTCGCCGATAATCGCCAGGACTTTATTGTGTTCATTCTTCAAATCTCTTGCCTGGGCAAAAGCCAGAGCCGCAGAAATCGAAGTCCCTCCGTGTCCGCAATTCCAGTGGTCGTGAACACTTTCTTCTCTTTTAGTGAACCCGCACAAGCCATCCTGCTTGCGGAGAGTATGAAACTGATCGAGTCTTCCAGTCAGCAACTTGTGCACATAGGACTGATGCCCAACATCCCAGACAAATTTATCCCTCGGACTCTCAAACACATAATGCATCGCCAGAGTCAGCTCCACCACACCCAGGTTGGAGGAAAGATGCCCTCCGTTTTGAGAAATCACCTGTAAAAGAGTATCGCGAATTTCGCCAGCGAGTTGAGGCAAATCTTCAGGACCTATCTTTTTCAAATCCCGAGGATCTTTTATTTGGCTTAAAAGCTTAGACATAAGCTAACCCATTCAAAATGTACGTTGGACAAAAAACCGGGCTACTTCCCTGAGGGGATCGGCTCGATCATCAAATGGCTCCAGACAGGCAATACTTTCTTCTATCAGTTCTTCCGCCTTCTTTTTGGACTCTTCGAGACCATAAAGAGCCGGATAAGTCGCTTTCTCTTTTCCTATGTCGCTCCCGACGTCTTTTCCTAACTTTTCCTGATCCGCAGTGATGTCCAGAATATCGTCAATGATTTGAAAAGCCAGCCCGATATGCGCTCCGTAGCGCGATAAGGCAGAGAATTGAGCCGGGGTTGCCCCGCTCAATTTAGCGCCTGCGCAAACACAGGCTCGAATCAGATGACCCGTTTTATAAATATGTATGTATTCAAGGGCTTCGGAGTGTACAGGTTTCCCTTCCGACTCCAGATCCACCACTTGCCCCCCGATCATGCCTCCGGTTCCTATGGCCTGGGCCATGTCATGAGTGGCTTTCATGGCATCTCTTGCCGAAATACCGTCCAGCAACCCGGTATTTGTCATGAGGATGAACGCCTGGGTCAGTAAGGCGTCTCCCGCCAGAATAGCAATCGCTTCTCCGTATACCTTGTGATTGGTCGGTTTCCCACGGCGAAAATCGTCGTCGTCCAAAGCGGGAAGGTCATCGTGAATCAAGGTATAAGTATGGATAAACTCGGCGGCAACCGCAAATGGCAGGACCGTCTGCCGGTCTCCCCCTACAGCCTCAGCCGCCGCAATCACCAATATAGGACGCAATCTTTTTCCACCAGCCGTCACACTGTAATCCATCGCTGAGTGGATACTTTCGGGATAGCTATTTTTCCGGGGCAGCAATTCCTGGATGGAATCATCTACGAACTTTTTGCCTTCAGAAAGATATTGAACTAAATCAAAACCAGTCAATGAGCCAATAATTTCTTTTAAATTTCCAAGTGCCTGTTGAATTCCTCAACCAAATATCCTCCACGATAGGCCAAAGAATATCATATATAACCCCACAGTCAATCTTATTCGTTATATCGGAAGAGTCATAGAAGTTGTTATTTTTTTGGAAGTTATGAACCGTCCTCCCATCACAGAACCGCCCTTTTCACACAGCCTCGTTTGAATATTTTCCGTTTCTCGACCCCCGGTCGCGAAACAACCCGCCCCACAGGACAATGCAGAAAAAAGGCTTTCCGAATGTTAGCGCGGGCGGGTTCAAACTATCGCCTGAAGCCGTTTTGCCCATCTGCAAATACCGCCGTTTCCAAGACCCAAATGGCCTGAAATGATATCACTTGTGGAGCAAATCACCCCCGATTATCGCAAATAATTCCGCAGTCCAATATTTATCAATAAAACAGGCGGGCACGAAAATCAAATAACCGGGAGAAATTCAACAATATTGAGGAATATTTTCGTACATCCTAAGAGATTATAAGACATTTTATCCTGATATCAGGATAATTTCCTTCGCAAAACCCTTAAAGTATTGTAATATAGATACATATACAGGAATTTTCAGGCTATAGTAAGTATCCGTAGTCAGATTTTTGGGATAGAAATCACCCCACTCATTGTTTTAGCGACACATAAAGTTCACCCAAAATAGCCAACTTAAGGACTTCAATATGCATACTATGACATCCGCCTGGGTAGGATACCTGGCGCTCATCTGTTTTGTCTTTGCCTATACTCTGGTAGTTTTTGAAGAACAAGTCCACATGCGAAAATCCAAGCCCGTCATTTTCATGGGCTGTTTCATGTGGGCTTTGATCGGGATTTACGAGTCCCAGAATCCATCAGGGGGACACGCCCACGAACATCTCAAGGAACTGATTGGCGAAATTGGAGAATTATTTTTCTTCCTTCTTTCTGCAATGACTTATATCAATACCCTGGACGAAAGAAACGTATTTCAGGCGTTAAGATCCTGGTTGCTTAGAAAAGGGATGGGGTTTAAAAAATTGTTTTGGGCCACCGGGCTGATCACCTTTTTTCTATCCCCCCTGGCGGACAATCTGACCAGCGCCTTGTTGATGTCCACCGTAGCCCTGGCAGTCAGTGGGGGAAACGCCAAGTTCATCGTTCCGGCTTTCGTCAACATCATAGTCGCCGCCAATGCCGGAGGCGCCTGGAGCCCGTTTGGTGACATCACCACGCTCATGGTCTGGACCTCTGGAAAAGTGGAAACCTTGCAATTTGCTTATTTGATGATCCCCTCTGTCATCAATTGGTTGATTCCGGCCGCCATCATGTATCCCTTCGTCCCGGACGAAAAACCCGAAGGAGGCAAGGAGGTTGTGGAATTAAAGCCAGGGGCGAAAATCATTATCTGCATGGGAATTGGAACCGTGGCAACGGCGGTATCCTTTCATCAGTTCCTGCACCTGCCTCCGTTTATGGGAATGATGCTGGGGCTC
>CAYPQH010000080.1:0-10072 GCA_964412825.1 uncultured Nitrospinaceae bacterium
CGCATTTCAACCGTTAATTTCCATTGGTCGCCAAACCGTCTGCTGGTTTCCAGAAACAGCGAGCGGGCGTTTCCGGTCACATCCTGCACCAGACCGACAAGCGCTTCTGTGCTTTCGGGGTCGTTGACGGCGAGACGCATGGCCAAAGCAATGTCGTTTTCAAATGGTGTGGTGGCGCGGTCTCCGCGTTCGTCGTAAATGGCCTCCATAACCAGGCCTAAGTCCATCTCGCTGCCTAGAAACCGGGTGAACGTGTATTCGAACCCGCCGGTCCAGGAAAAGAAATCTTCATCCCCCTGCCCAGACCTGTAAAGCGCCTCCAGTTTCCACAACCAGTCATTGATGACGTAAGAGACATCCAGCCCGGTCTGATTGATTTGTTCATAAAGGGGAATCAGGATGGCGTTGCCGGAGCTGTCCGTACCCGGCAGTAAGGTGGGTTCCCGTCCCGTGCCGATGAAATGAGACAATCCGACATCCCAGTCGCCGAAATAATGGCTGTAGCGAACCGCCCAGTCGGTGTGCCATTCCTTAGCGGCGCTTGCGTACACCGCCCGGTCCGTGTCCACCACACGGGAAAAGCGCAGTCTGCCCGCACGTCCTTGAAATGTGCGTTCGCGGAAAAAGGGCAACATGAAAAAATCCACCGTCCCCCAATCCCGCGCCAGCGACAGGTTGACCATGGGTTGGCCCAATTTATCTTCCGTATCGATGCTTTCCACCAGATCGGTTTGATTGATGATGTCGATCAGATGCACCACTTCGGTGACGCCCCAGAAGACCTTGCGCACGCCCAACCGCAGTTCAAAGTTATCATGAAGCCAGATATAACTGAGCTCCCTGAGGTCGAAGTGAGTGCGTTCGTCGTCGGCACTGTCCAAACGATAAAAGGGCACGAAAGTGAAACTACTGCCACTTTCGAATTCGTGGTAGTACTCCGGTTGGAAAACGAAAGAAGCGGAATGGTCTTTCTGTCCTTCCTGGATGGCGCTTTGGGCGTATAAGCGAGTCTCTCCCCCCACAAACCCGGACAACTCATGGGCGCTCGCCCAGTCAGTTTGAAAAAATATCAAACCAATAAAAACCCAGACCCCGAGCCACTGCCTGGGATTGAGCAACAATTGCATACGCTGACCGAGCGGGTATTTCATCTAAATTAACGGGCGCGTTTTAAGCTGTTCTTGTTGAAATTCTTATCCTTCAATCCGGTTCTGAATTTATAGTCGGACCAGGTTAAAACAGTGCTTTTTCCTGTCTGGTGATTTTTCATGACCATTTCAGCCGGTTGCCAGTATTGATCCAGGTATTGCTCATACCCTTTGTTGATCTGGGTTTTTAAAAGCGCTTTTTTGCGGTCGTAAAAATCGATCTTGTAGACCCGGTACTCCTTTTTATCGAGCCAGACCACCTGCCGGGTGTAGCCGGAATTTTTGTAAACGGGATAGCGCTCGAACACAAAACATTCTTTTCCATCCAGGGTTTCATCGCGTATCCATTTGTAAGTGTATTTTTCCACTTCCTGACTGGTCACGTCTTCGTAGGCAAATTCACTGCCCATGAACGATCCCGATTTATTGGACGAACTGATGCGCTTGACTCGTTTCAAAGCGGGAAGGAACAACCACTGATCGTCATTTCCTGTTTTATGAGTGAAGTTCAGCAAGGCCGTTCCCTTGATATCCCTTGGTTTGTCGAAGATGATCAGGGATTTGTCTCCGTCACCTTCCACTTCCAGGGTTTTGTTGCGGATATACCGGGTGCTCTTTTCACCCTGACGATTTTTTAATACCATCACCATATTCGAGGTAAAATCGTCGAATCCGTTATCGCGCTTATCGTCTTCAACCGCAATGGCCAGTCCTTTTTCCTCTGGCGTCTCGGCCATAACGGACAAGGGGAAAAGAAAAAATATTGTGGATAAAATAATAATTCGAATCATATGCGTTTCTCCTGACACAAGAATTAAATCGCTGTGTTAAATTTATGAAAGTTTACATCTTTTACGTAGCCACAGAACCCTTCATCCCGCTCATGTCCTTTTTTCCGCCATCCAGCTTCATGAGCAGCGGCGGGAGAAAGAAGAAATCTGCAAGCAGGGCCGAAAGGATGGCGATGGTAGTCATGGCTCCCAAATGCGCGTTCATGGTGAACCCGGAATAAGAGAGCACCAGAAACCCAGCCACCAGGATGAGCGATGTCACGCCCAGGGCAGTGCCCACCGTATGAAATGAATAACGGATGGCGTCCTCGGGGCTTTTGCCCTGTTCCCGCCGGGCGCGCAGGTATTTGCTCAAAAAATGCACCGTGTCGTCGACGATGATCCCAAGCGCCACCGGACCGACCACCGCCACAGCAAAGCCCACTTGTTGAAAGAGCAGCCCCCAGACCCCGAACGTCATAACAACAGGCCCGATGTTGGGTATGATGCTGATCAATCCGATTTTGAAGCTCCGCAATACAATCATGAGGATCAGGGAAATCAGACCCAGCGCCAACAGCATTCCCCCCAGCATACTCTTGAAGTTGCGCTTGGCAATGTGGGAAAACATGATCAGTGGGCTCGCCCCGTGAGACAGCATTTCAACAGGCGCGTTTTCTTTCAACCAGGCCTGCGCCCGGTCTTCCAGATCGAGGGCGTCGCGGGTCGATATGTTTTCCAGAATCGCTGTGAACCGGGTGGACGACTTGTCCACATTGATCTGATTGTTCAGGTCCAGTCCAAAAGGCAGAGACAATTCATACAACAACAGGTATTGCGCCGCCAGGTTGCGTTCGTTGGGAATCCGGTAATAGGTCGGGTCATCGTAATTCAGGTTTTTGTTCAGCCGTTTCATGGTGTCGGTCAGAATATTCACATACATCACCCCCGGCTGTTGCCGGTACCAGTCAGCGAACTTTTCTATCGTTTTCAGATAACCCGGATTACTGATGCCACCTGATTCTCCCGCTCCCAACGAGTAGCTGATAGAAAAAAACCCTGTGAGGCGGTCGACCACAAAATCATTGTCGAGGCGAAACTGGTAGCGGGTATCGAAGTATTCATTGAACTTCTCATCGATCTCAATCCTTGGTATTTGCGCGGCAATAACAATAGTGAAAGCCAGAATGCCCCAGAACAATCGTTTCCGTTGATGAATCACAAAGTTGGCTAACCGGTCGAAAAACTTCACTCGGGCCTGACTCCTGCTCTTGACCTTGAGAGGCAGAACCGAAAGGACTGCCGGAAGAAAGAACACGGAATAAACGTAAGCCGCCATCACCCCGATTGCGACGATGTTTCCCAAGTGCCAGAAAGGCGGTGAATCGCCGAAATTCAAGCTGAGGAATCCGATGGTAGTGGTCAAGCTAGTGATGAAAATAGGTTGGTGGTTGACGCGCAGGGATTCAATGATCGCTTCACGTTTGCTTTTTCCCGCCCGCATTTCGTGGAACAGGGTGACCAGGAGATGAACGCTGTCCGCGACCGCCAGTGTCAGAATAATGGTGGGAGCATTAGCGGAAACCGGTGTCAGTTGCACCCCAAACCATCCGGCGATTCCCATTCCCGTAAGAATAGAGAAGGCAATGACCACAATAGTGACAAAAGTTGCATAGAAAGACCGCACCGCCACCATCAGAAATATGAAGACGATCAAGTACATGATGGGGACGAGGGTTTTCATGTCCTCCTGTCCGGCTTCGCTGAAGGCGTTGTTCATGAACGCCACCCCGGTGAGGTAGATCGTCACGTCGGGATGTTTGGCCCGGATATCTTCCGCCATTTTGCGCAGGAAGGCCACCACCTCCGGAGTTTCCTTGATCGAGTTTCCCGGCATGTTGACGGTCACGTTTACCGCTGTCATGTCTGCGGCGGGATTGATGAGCCGGTGCAGTAACAGCGGTTCAGCCAGGGCGATTCGTTTGACCCTTTCAAGATCCCGCTCCGAAAACCCCGAAGCATTTTCCACGAGGTCTTCCACCACCAAGTCATCGCCGTTGGCCCAGGTATGCTGAAAATTGGTGACCGAGTCCACCCGAATGGAATAAGGAATCTGCCAGGCGGCTTTGGTCACTTCCTCGACGATCGCCAGGGTCTCACGGGTGAACACTTTGCCATTTTTTGGAGCCAGAGTGATCATGGCGTTGTCGTTTTTAGTGTAGGTGTTTTGTATTCTCTCGAACGCTTCCAGTTGCGGATTGCCTTTACTGAAAAACGCCCGGTAATCGGTCGAGAATCCTAAAAACCGGGCTCCGCTGGCGGCAGTCGCCACCAGCAAAATTGTGCTTAAAATGATCCACCAGCGGTAACGGATGACACCTTCTCCAAAACTCATTTTGATCGCTATGATCCTCTGAAATGATGAAAAATATTGAATAATTAGTAAAATATTTAGTAATTAGGGCAAAAAAAATTTACCGTACAGCGAGACCCTGAATCAGTAATTGCACAACCTCATGGGCTTCTTTTTCCAACTCTTTAAGCTCATGCCTCCCCATAAAATGGGGCGCGATGAATTTTGTCGTGGCCGCCAGAAAAACCCGGGCCGTCCCCAGGACGTCAGAAACAGAAAATTCCCCTGTTCGGTTGCCTTCCGCAAGAATTTCCGCCACCAGAGATTGCAGGACTCCCATGTGCCTGTTCACCAGATCGCCGCGTTCGCCGCTGATATACATGACCAGCTCGAAAAGCGGCGGATGGTCCGAGAATTGTTGATGCAGGTAGTTGAGCTTCTTAAGCACAATGGTGGTCAGACGCTCGGAAGGCGACAATCCGGGTTGCTTTAAGATTTCCCGCCACAACTCTTCGGCGGCTCGCATACACCGCCCTGCACAGTCTGCGGCAATTTCTTTCTTGTTGGGGTAATACCGGTATAAATTTCCCGCCGACATATCGCAGTCCCTAGCGATCTCGACCATGGTGGTTTTGCCAATTCCATAACGGCCAAAGCGTTCAAAGGCCGCATCCAGAATCTGGTTTTTGATTTCTTCCGAGGTTTGTTCGACGATTTTCATGAATGAGATCGATTTAGTAAATAATGAATAATTTATAAAATATTTACCGTTCAGTCAAGTTTTTTTCAATATAATAATTGATAACAAGCAGAAACCCTCCCCCAACTAAAATATGGAGGAGGGTTTTAGCCAAATCGGCCCAAAAAATCAATCATTTTGTAAGCAATGATGTTTTTCTAATCATCGTCATCTTCTTCCTGTTCGTGGTCATCGGATTTCGCATTCTCTACATAAAATTTTCCCGATCCGACCAGCGCCTTGTATTCCCCTGAAAGATGCGCGTTGGCCGCGCCATATTGATAAACCAGCTTTCCTCCCGTATGACCGGTATTGGCCAGAGGGATGACTGCCGCCAGACTCAAAACGCCCAGCGCGAGACGAAACCGCTGAGAATTTTTCGGTAAAAATCCCGCTAGGGAAACCAGGAACAGCCCGGTCGCGATCCAGGGGATCAACTCACCGGCCTCTTCGTGCTCTTCGATGACTTTTTCAGAAACCACTTTTTCCACTTTTTCCTCGTCCTCTTCCCCAAGTTCAACTGCGACGAACGCAGAAACTCCATAAGCAAGAGCAAGAAAGACGACCAAAACCCACGCCTTCTGTTGTAAATGTTCCTTGCGGATGGCCCACCAGATAGCAAGAGCGGCAACGGGCAGGATGAATCCTAAAACGATGGGGAAATGAACGGCTATTGGGTGTAATGGCAAATCAATCATGGTAACCTCCTTCGTGATCAGTTAATTTTCACTAGTTTCGTCCAGGGCAGGAAAAAATTCTATCCGGACTTTGGATGATAGAAAATACCTTATTTTTTAACCAGTTAGGAGAGCCATAGGTCAAATGGAAGATAGCCGGGGGGGCAATTTACTCGTTCTGTTTTTGTCGGGAACGTTTGCGGTGCTGGTGGGGCTGGACCTCATCACCGATTCCCGAAGCGGGGGTACCGGTTCGCACCTCATTTTGGAAGGACTGCTATTAGCTGTCAGCGGAACATTTTTTGTGTTGGCTGTGAAAAGACTGGCTCTGGCGAAAAAGGAGATCACCTCTCTAAAAGTCGATGTGGAAAAACTGCATCAGGAAAAAGAGCAATGGAAAAACGAAACCCATCAATTGCTGGCGGGGCTTTCCGTCAAGATCGAACAACAGTTTGGGAAATGGAAATTGACTCAGGCTGAAACCGAGGTGGGGTTTTTACTTCTAAAGGGATTTTCCTTACAGGAGATCGCCGACATTCGCACGACCAAAATCAAAACCGTCCAGCAACAATCGCAATCAATTTACCAGAAAACCGGCTTGGCCAGCCGTTCCGAACTCGCGGCTTTTTTTCTGGAGGATTTATTACCGCCGAAAGAGACGGCTCAGGACAGACTTGAGAAGATCGATTGATTGGGCGGAAAAAGCAGGAGGGAAGGTTATTTAATTTTTCAGGCCACCTGACCGTATCAATGCCGATTGCTTAATCGTCATCCTTTCCATCGGTCATCCTCTTTTTCTTGCCGTTTATTTACGACCTTTTTCCATATGCCTTCAACGCAGGCATAGCATATCCACCCTTCCCCGGAAAAAATCCAGCATTCTTCTTCTACCCATTCCAGAGCTTCTTCCTGACTGTCACAAAATTCACCGATCTCCAGGCAGTCTGCCACCCTGTTGATCTGGCACTTCACCGAATATCGATTATCTTTCTGTACGATATATATGGGTATTTTTTCGTGATTGTTTTCCAAACTCATTACCATCCTCTGCCATTTGTTGCCTTGAGGACTATTATAGGGGAATTAATACATGGAAGAGGACAAAACAACTGAAAAGTTTCAAAATATAGGCGTGAGCGAGTTTGAGAGGTATTGTCTGAAGATGAGTGAAATTGCCAGAAAAATGGGTGGGCCTCTGAAAATCAGGAAAAACCTCGTTCTCTAAAAAATTCTATTGAATAAACTATCGTTAGAAAAGTTCGCCAACCAACATGAGACTTTCCTTTTTCAAAAAATAAATGGTCTGAGCAAATGATCGAGAACCGGTTCCTCTGCATTTTGCCGGTTGTTTCCTGATGGGCCGAGTGTTCAGGATCTTGTTTTCTCCGTCGAAGGTCTGGATCGGGGACTTACAAAGATCGAGACTCATGCTTTTATGGTGAGAAATTAAAGTCGTCATTTCAGGCCTCCTTTCTCGATCAGTTCCGAACACCAAATATAGCTCTCTCTATCTACGTAAGAATCTTCAAGGAAATCTGAGTCCTGAGGGAGGATGCAGGAAAGTGAACAACCTCCAGTGCATTCAGAATGGAGGCAATCGGAAGAGAGGTTCGCATCGACTTCCACCGTATCGATCCAGTCATCCAGGGATTGAAAGAAAGATTGAGTCAGTTGCATGGCTTTTCTCCTTACCAAAATAGATTGTTATAAAAATTCTGTTTTTTTAACCGTTTTAAAAGCGACTTCTATTCCTTTCTTTTGCAGGCGGCGTGCCAAAACAAAAATAAAAAATAACCCCTTATTTTTCATGGTGTTAAATGTTTAGTTGACGGGAGGTTCATTGGCGGGATGCATGGTCCATGCATGAATTCATGCGGCGCAAATGATGCATGGGAGAGCGAGGGGTCGCCGGGAGACTGAAATCGAGGGTTCCGTATTTAAGTCAGATTTTGCGGCTGAAAATATGTGGATGGAGGTAAGGAAAAGTAGGGGGATGGAATCAAAACCGCTTAAGGTTACACTTTAAGGAGTTTCAAGCTTGAAAATCATTGCGATTTCCATGCACCTGTTTGCTTTACGATTATTTCCCGGAAGAGGTCACTTCTAAAATGACCAGAGTGTAATCGTCCTGCAAGGTGGTATTTCCTGCAAACGCTTGAATTTTTTCCTTGATCTGATTTCCAAATGGTTCTGCACCCTGATTTTTTCCAAGTTCACGCAGACAGCTGGTCAGGCGGTGGGTTCCAAAAATTTCTCCGGTTGGATTTTTCGCCTCAAAAACTCCATCGGTATAAAGCACCAGTTTGCTGTTGGGTGGCAGGTGAATTTCGCCTTCCTGAAGTTCACTGTTTGGCAAAATCATGAGCGGAATTCCCTTATCGAGGCTCAATTCCTGAACTCGGTCGGTATTGTAGTCGATCAGAATGGGAGGGGGATGCCCTGCGGATGTGTATTTCATGATGTTGGTGGGAAGATGAATCACTCCATAAAACGTGGTAATGAAATAACCCGACTTAAAGTTCTGCCTGAGGGTTTTGTTCAGCCTGTTCAGGGTTTCTTTTGGAGACAGGGTCTCGTGAACAAAAGACCGCACCAGAGCCCGCATCATTGCCATGATGACCGCCGCTGGTGTCCCGTGCCCGGAAACATCCGCTATCAAAATGCCCAGGTGGTCCTTATCGATGGCAATAAAATCATAATAATCCCCGCCAGCCTTGGAGGAGGGTCGGTAATCGGAGAAAAAATTGAGCCCGGGAATTTTCGGGTGATCGTTGCACAGCAGGCTTCTTTGGATTTTGGCGATGACATCGCGTTCATTTTCAATGATCGTATTGATCGTTTCCAAAGACTGCTTTTCGCCTCTCAGCGCCTCTGAAATGTTTTTTTCTGTTTTGACCTGATAAATCAGCACCAGAACGCTGGAAACCGCCACAGAGAATACGGGCAAAAAGAGTTTGACTATCACTCCGAAAAAAAACAACAGTACCCCCGCTCCTACATAGCCTGCCGTCAGAAAAATCAGGAGCAGTATCTTGGGAGTGTGGTGAGAGATGGACAGAATCCGGGCGACCGCCAGACTGATGAGAATAATGATGACAACATTGAAGAAGGAAGACGTTTCTTTGAGAAAGTTTCTGGTTAACAGGGTGTTGATAATATTGGCGTGAATCCCCGGTCCCGGAAAATTTTTTTCAAGCGGAATGCTTTTCATGTCGCTTCCCGACAAGGTATTCGCAATAAAAATGATTTTGTTTTCCAGGCCCTCGCCCTTTTCAGATGCGGTTTCCGTTTTGGCGGACAATACATCGGCATAGGAAGCATGTTTAAAGGTTCTTGCCCATTGCCCCGCAAAATTGATGAGCATTTGCCCTCTGGAATCCACTGGAATCACAATTTCCTCTGACTCGGTTGTTCCGGGAAACCGCGCTTCGTGAATCACGATTGCAGAACCCGTAAACTCAATCTTTTCTGGAGGTACTTGCAAAAATTGCAACACCGTCTGAAAAGCCAAAGAGGGCAGGAGTTTGTCATTATGACGAACGATTAAAGGAACACGCCTGACAATGCCATCGGCATCACGATTGGTGGCGATATGGCCCAGAAGATTCTTCTGCATTAATTCAGGCAACGGAAAGATCACATCATCGGTATGGTACAAAGCCTGAGCCTTTGGCATCGCAAATGTGTTTTTCCACAATTTCGTCTCAAACAACGGGTCCGCTTTGTGGCGAATTTTTGTTTCGGACAAGCTCACCGCCACCGGGTGCACGACGTTCCCCAGTCGTTTTGAAGTTTGGGCCAATGCCCTGTCTTTTTCAGGGTCCTTGGGTTGGCTGAACAGAATGTCGAAGGAAACGACTGCGGCGCCGGCATCTTTCAGAAATTCAAGCAATTCGGCATGGATGGTTCTGTCCCATGGCCAGGAACCATACTGAGCGGCGCTTCTATCATCGGCATCGATCATGATCAAGGACGGGTCCGTGGGGATCTCGCCTCGAATCCCGTATCTCATATCAAGGGTCTTCAATTCCCAGGAGTTCACCAGGTTGTCAAACAACAGGGCGAACAGTAAGGTGAAAAAAGCCCCTGACAGTCCAAGCAAAATTGACTGATTCATTTTAAAAAAACGAAAACTCATATAACCATCCGTTGAATCCTGAATGTCCCAGGGCAAAATACCTTCCTGCCGATAGATTTTTTTGGATCACTCCCCAAAGAAAACTTTGAGCGGTTTGCGTATTGTAGTTGGATTTGTTGGATTTATAAATACATCCTTTTCATCTTTCCCTGATCATCCATTCGAACGAAATGTCTTAAACAAGGAAAAACCAAAAAGAAACCGGATTCCTGGGTATGAGTCCAGGAATCCGGTTGGGTTGAGGAGA
>CAYPQH010000081.1:0-10036 GCA_964412825.1 uncultured Nitrospinaceae bacterium
CCCGCCTGATTCATTTCAGAATCTTTCAGAGAATAATATTTTGCAAGTAAAAAATGGGAATTTAGAAATAACCTCATATAATTCAACATATTAGTGTTTTTGAAAAGAGCCTGGGAAATGAGCCTTTCTCCGCTTGAGCCAAGTTAAAGGCCTTCTTAAGAACCTGGGATGCGTTATTAGACCCCATGTGATTGATCTCATTTGTTTTTCCCGAAAACTATTGTAGTCTGCATACACGGGAAAAATGAAAATGACTTGAAGTTCCGGTCCCAGTCAGGCCTCTGGTTTTTCTGGAGATCCTGAAATACGAAAATCAAATATGAGATGACCATGAGAAAATTTTTCTTTTTTTTGTTCGCGTTTTCTTTGATTGTGATGACAGCGTCTCTGGCCACAGCGGTCGAGACGGAACGCGTGAATATCCTGGAAGAGCAAAATATCGAACAGAAAATTCACGAGTTGAGCTCGGAATGGCAACGCCATTTTGTCGATGCTGTGAATCGTTTTCTGGAAAAGGAATTGAAACGTCTGAAAAAAGATCAAGCGGAACCCAGGGAAAACCTGCGCGGTCAAATTGAAAAATATGAAGCCGAAGTAAAACGCGAGTCCAACGATCCTGAAACTTTTATTTCCCTGGCCAGGTTATACGACCAAATGAAAGACGGCGCCAATGCTATCATCAACGCCAAAAAGGCGGAAAAAATATTCTTAGATCAGAAGAATGTAAAGGGAGTAGCCCAGGCCAGGAGAAGCTTGCGGCGATACTTTAAAAAATACAATTACAAACCGGAAGATTTTGAACTTTCCCAATGACCAGGGACTTTAGGGCGATCATAAAAAAAGTTGCGGGAATGCTTCGACCGATTAGAATATCACCCGGAAGATTTACTTTTCAATAAATAGGATTTTTATGGCGCTTGGACTTGCATTGACGGGATTGACCCATGAGGAAAGTGGCGAATTGTGGACTTTAAAAAAGGTCTCCTGGTGGGATGAATTGGAATTAACGAAGGATCGACGGTTTAAAAAACTGGACCTTGGACCGGACAAACTGGTTTTCGAATGCATCTTGCCACTCAAGGAAATCCTGGAACTGCATCGAAAATATAAAACAAAATTTTTGCAAGTGTTCGAGGAAGATCCTCTCGCGGCCCCTTACCGTCAGGACCGCATAAAGCAAGTGAACGAGCTGGAAGATAAGCTCAATGACCCTAAACTGCGCTTTGTCAATGTCTGGGTTTTTGACTGGGATTATTAATCAACAATCCGGCCAAATTAATTTTCATGACTGCCGATCATTTGACCACCAAATTTCTTGATAACGGGTGAGCCTGCGATATTCGACCTTTGCCTTCATATCTCTGTGAGTTTTCTTAATTAACTTTCATTCCCCGCAGGGATAGTCGGGTATAGCGAACGCCTGTCCTTCATGCCCTCACTCGCATTTGGAGGCGGGGGGATCGAACTCCTTACGCGAGCTAATTCTCCATGGGGATAATTTTTTCATAACAGGGTATCAACAGGTTACCAACAGCCGTGAGTGCTGCAACCTATTGAAAGAAAATAGAAAAACTATTTATTGATTAATAGGCGGGAAAATTGTATATCTGGGAATCCTCAAAATGAATCGGGAAGGCTGTTCCATGAAAAAAATACTATTTTCATTTTTGGCAATCGCTGTGTGGTGGGCAAACGTTCCCCATATTTCACTGGCCGAGAATGGACCGCCTTCAAGTGCTCCGACTCTTCAAAAAGACACTGAGCAGGATATAAACGATATGTTCAAGTTGCTGGAAGAGCTGCAAACTGAGGAGGATATGAGTGAAGAATCGTTGCTTCCAAATAATGACACCGAAAAAACGGAAGTGCTGAACTCTAATGAAATTTTAGTACAACCGCTTAAAAAAAATAACCCGGAAAATATTTTTGAGCCGGTCGAAGAAACCATCACAAATGAACCCATCCCATCGGACCTTGTTGATCTCCTGCCAGGCTCACCTCAGCCAGAGGATCAATTTTCAGCGGATAATACGGATCAACCCAATGAAATTGAGAGAAATGTCAACGAAATGCTGAAGGCATTGGAAGAGCTACAAAACAGTGGATTTGAAAAACTCGATGACGACCTGAATCCTGCCAATGATCCCACTCAAAATAATACGGCGAGAAAAAGCATTGAGAAAACCGACGAAGTGGTCCGATTGGACTCTATTGGCCCCGACAGTCATTTTCAGAGCGGTTTGTTGTATTGGAAATCCAAAGACCTCGATGCGGCGATTCAGGAATTTCAGGAAGTGGTCCGGTTGGCCCCGGTAAACGCCCACGCCTATTGGAACCTGGGTCTGCTGTATGACGAAAGCGACCGGGGGACGCTGGCGATCGCCAATATAAAAAAGGCCAGGGACATTTATTCCAGCTACAATTATCCCGAATATGTGGAAGATGCCAGAAAGCGTCTGAAGAAATTTTCTGAAAAATACGGCCAGCCCTTTCCTGAGTAGCAACTCTCCCCGCACCACAGGCGGAAAACCAGGCGACGCTTGGTCAATACTTAAAACCTTGGCCCAGCACAGGCGCCATTCCCCTATCGCAGAAGCGTAAGCCTAGCAGGCCGCTCTCTCATTTTGTGGTCTATTGGAACAACAATTTTTCAACTGGAAGAGATGACCCGGATTTCTTGTTTCAGGCTGGAGTGCAAAATGTTTTCAATGGCTCGGAGAGTGCCGGTCTGGGAGCTTGGACAGCTTCCGCACGCTCCCTGGTATCGGATGCGCAAGGTGTTGTCTTCAAAATCGAGAATGGTGAGGCCGCCGCCGTCATTGGCCAATGCGGGCCGGACGGTTTCATCGAGCACCGCGTCGATCACGGCGGCTTTTTCAGAATCCGACAGGTTGGGAAAGTCAATTTTGTCCAGGCTTTCTAAAATGGACGGCTCATCTTCCTCCTCTTTTCCCTCGGTCTCGGTATTCTGATCGTCATAAAAGCTCAAATGTTCTTCAATGATTTCCTCGACCGCATCCACAAGGAGTTCCAGATTGTTCGCGGGGAGGAAAGAAACCGTGACAAAATTTTCAGACAGATAGACGCTTTGGACATTCCCCAACGCAAACACTGATCGGATGAAATGGTCCCCGTCGACAGAATCTTCCGATGTGAAAGACCGGGCCCCTGAGCCAATAACCGGAGCATTTAAAATATATTTGAAGGCATCTGGATTGGGAGTCATCTCCGTATCCAATACCTCGAACTTGTTTTCAACGCCTTCGTCCATAAAAATCCATTTTTTCGTTTCGTACTGTTTAAGATGAGGAGAATGGGAATTGGTTGCAAAATTAAAACCATTGAACACGGCAAAAGCTCAATATGGGGTTCGTTTTTCACTATTTTCTGGAATTGACGACAGCAAACCCGGAAAATTCAACTCAATTTTGACAACCAGCTTGATTGCTCTTAACGTTGATAAGGAGGCCAACAGATTTCTGAAACCGGGCTGAACAGGTTTCCAGGGACTACAAGGTCTCTATGCCAAAAAACTTCAGGAAGGAAACAGCGGCCCAAATACCTATACTGGCGAAAAACCCCAGCGCAACGGCAAGTGATATAAAAAGAACGCCCAGTTTCAATACTTCTTTGGCAATATTTTTCTTCATAGGTTCATTTTCACTCACGAATACTATCCTTAAAGCTCGACAGGCAATCCTCTTGGTGGAAGAGAGCGCAGGTCCCCCCCCTTTTTAAACCATCGGAGAGATGGTTTAAATGCGAGAGCATAGCATACCATTTAATTTAAGAAAATTTCTCATTATTACTCCGAGAGCATTGCCTTTTTGCCAAATCAAATCCCTGCCGTGATCACAACGGATTCCACCAACTGGTCCAGGGTTTTCAATCCTTCTTCAATTTCTTCTGCCGGCAACTTCAGGTTCATCTGCAAGGAAAAAAATAAAAATTCCTTGTGAAGAGAAATGCCATACAAAACCCGCAAGTTCTGCCCTTCAACCCACTCCATCCGATACGCCCGTCTGGACTGAGCCAGGGTTCTGACCGTCACAGCGGCAGGCGTGGCATCCAGCGAGAAATAAAACCCCTGAAGGCGCTCCATATAACCTGCAATCAGGCTTTCTGGCAAATCAATATCATTTTTTGCAAAATTTCCTTTAATAAACTTGATCAGACTCCCCTCGATAATGGTGCCCACCAGAATTTCGCTGGCATGGGTTTTATGTCGAAAACCCAAGTCCATATCCAGAAGCAGTTTTTCAACCTTTTTCTCAGGAACAAGTCGTATGTTCAGGTTATCTGGTTGCGTGCCGCTAGGAGTGCGGGATTTCCTGACGACCCTCGATTTGTTTTTTTTACTGACAATAATATAACCAAAATCCCGTTCATTACGCCATGCTTCTTCGTCAATTTCCCAGTCAACTCCGGGCAAAAAAAACGCATAGCCTTTATTGTCATGGACAAACTCGTTGCCGACAATTCTTTGCGCGACACAACCGGGAGCCAAAGCCAATAAAAAACACAGCATCGCGATCTTAAAAAGCGAGGTCGACCTCACCATTGAGGTAATATCCTCCAGAAAGTTGTGATCAAAATATGGCATAGAATCCACTTAAAAAATCAAAATGAGCTGTCCACATTGAACCTGGATCATACCAGCGTCCCGCCAAACTTTATACCCTTTGGCGCTTCAAACTACGATATTTCAATTGTCTGGCCGTCACTCCCCAACTCTGAAAAAATACAATGCTGTCTTAAGAAAACCCGGAAACTCAGCTAACCCTGGAAAATACAAAGGTTTTCAACCCTTCGAAACATCTAACATTAAGGAGGGTTTCCCGGATACCACCCCTTCATGCCTTAATTTTCCCGACCCCAAATAACCCGCAACTATTTAATTTATTTGACTTTATTTGATTTATTGACTAACCTTAAATTGCAAACAATTACATCTATTATCCATTTAATGATCCCATGAACAAGGGAAACGGCTCATGACTTTGCAAACAGATTCCCAGGTAAAATTATTGATCGTGGACGACAATCCCGACGATCGTTTTCTTTACAAGCGGCTTTTAGAAAAAGTAAATGGGATCAATTGGTCCATTCTGGAATCAGAATCTGGAGAGGATGGATTGGAGCGTTGCAAAAATGAATCCCCCGACTGCGTTCTGCTCGATTATATTTTACCTGACATTGACGGATTGGAGTTTTTACTCCAGCTGAGAAACATGTCGGTCTCCGTTCCCGTCATCATGCTGACCGGGCAGGGAGACGAAACGGTCGCCGTTTTGGCGATGAAAGAAGGTGCCCGGGATTACCTCGCAAAAGACGTTCTCACTCCAGCATCTCTAAAGGGAACCATATTAAAGTGCATTAACGGTTTTAAAAAACCTTCCCTCCCCGATTGGGGTGAAAAGAAAAAGGATGAGTTGATCTCTACCATTCAACTTCTGGAAAAAAGGTTGGCGTTGTCCCCAGGCATCGATGCGTCGACCGGGTTGCCCAACCGGAGCAACATGGTGGAAAAACTGCACTATGAAAAATACCGTTTCGAGCGCAGTCAAAAACCCTTTGCCATGGTCATGGCGGACATAGACGACCTGAATATCCTGCGCGCGTCTCATGGTCCCGAAGGCGAAAAAGCAATCCTCGTTCAGGTCGGCCAGTGGCTCGATTTCAATTCCCGCAAACAAGACGTTGTTTGCCATTGGGGCAATAAACGATTTGTCATGCTGTTGCCGGAAACCAATTCGGGTGGAGTCAGTTTATACATTAAAAAACTTTGCGCAAAAATTGAGCAGGAAAAATTCATCCTCAATGGCCGGGAAATTGGCCTGACCATGAGCTTCAGTAGCGGAGTTTTTGATGACCCCAATTTAAAAATCGAAGATTGTATCCAGCAAGCAGATGAATGCTTTATCTAGTCCCTCCTTCTGATGTTCAGAATTTTCTAACTCAAACTTTCTGACCTTAGAAAAGTTTTTACAAAAATTTTTCCTGCGATGTAGAAATCGTTTAAACTCTTCACATGGAACTAGAACCCAATTACCAGCCCGAATTTGATTCCTTAAAAAATCTCTTACTGGACATGGCCCAGGAGCGATCCTGGCAAGCTCTCCTCGATATGGTGGGAAGTCGGTTGCTGGAACGTCCGCACATGGTTTTGGGCCGCATCTGGCTCATCAAGCCGGGAGACATTTGCGACACTTGCCCCATGCGTCAGGAATGTCCCGATCAAAACGAATGCCTTCACTTGGTCGCAAGCAAGGGGCATCCCATTGCGCAAAATGGAGAGCCCACACAGATTTTGGAGGATTCATACAAGCGCATTCCCCTGGGAGTCCGAAAAATAGGGCGCATCGCCGCCCAAGCCAAAGACATTGCCATCGAGGACATGGAAAAAGAATGCCGACGGGAACCCAACCGGGAATGGGCTCGACGACAGGACATACATGGAGTTAGGGGATTCCCCATTAAATATAAAGACAAAGTGCTTGGAGTGTCGATGCAGTTCACCCGCATCAAACTTGCCTCTCCAGGTGAAGGACAGATATGGGGAAGGATCATCGCGGATCATATAGGCGCCGCTCTGGCCAACGCCCGCGCTTTTGAGGAACTGGAAAAAGTCACCGCAGAAAAAGAGCGCATTGAAAGCGAGTTGAAATTTGCGAAGCTGGTGCAGGAAGGCTTTTTGCCACAGAAATCACCAAACGTTCCCAATTATGATTTCGCCGCCGAAATGATCCCCGCAAAATTTGTCGGCGGCGACTTTTATGATTTCATTGCACTCAAAAATAATTGTTTGGGAATCGTTCTGGGCGATGTATCGGGAAAAGGTGTTTCCGCCGCCCTCTATATGGCGCAGTTGCTGAGCGATTTTCGCTATATTTCTCAAGTCGCTTCCACGCCGGAAAATCTATTGCAGCAAGTCAATAAAATCGCATGCGAACGTTCCCTACACGGAATGTTCGCCACCGTTATTTTTCTCCTTTTGGATCAAACGACGAACAAACTGACGATTTGCAATGCCGGACATCACCCCGCGCTACTAAAAAATCCCTTAAAAAAAATCCAGCGAGTGGGACACAGCAGTGGCATTCCCTTGGGGATCCTTCCCGAAACAAAATTTTCTTCAGAAGAAATTCAACTGCAAAAAGGAAGCACCGTATTACTGTACACGGATGGCGCCACCGAACCCTTTAATAAAAACAAAGAACACTTTGGCTTGAACCGGATGATTCAAGTGATGGAAAAAGACATTCCCTCGCCCAGGGAACTCATTGACAAATTGAAAAAATCCATAGAGAGCTTCACCCACAAAGCGGCACTGCATGACGATTTGACTTTATTGACTTTCAAGGCAATTTAAAACCGCATTGGTCTTGAGAGGGAGCGGGCACACGCTCGCTTATCTTTTTTGAAAACGCGACATGTCAGGAAAAAAACAGTTTTTCCTATATTTTATTTTAGCGCAAGTTCTGGCCCTCTCCGCTTGCGCGGGAAACCGGCCTGCGGACCTCGGCCAATTCGTGCCCTGTCCAGGCTCGCCAAATTGCGTTTCCACCCAGGCCACCGATGAAAAACACGCGATCAATCCGATGCCTTATTCTGGAACCAAAACCGAAGCCAAAAAACGCCTCCAGAAAGTCATCCATTCCTTGCCTCGAGCAAGGATGGTCGTGGACCGCGAAGATTATCTCCATGTCGAATTCACTTCGCTGATTTTTCGTTTTAAAGACGACACCGAATTTTACCTGAGCATAGAAGACGCGAAGATTCATTTTCGCTCGGCTTCCCGCCTGGGTTATTCCGACCTCGGAGCCAACCGCAAGCGCATGGAAACCATTCGCTCACGGTTTATTTCTTCAGCCCCCTCGATCAACCTGAAACCCTGAACCGGATAAAGTATGCAGGAAAAGGAAAAATTTTTTGCCTGTCCCTATTGCGGCGAGACCATTTCAATGCTATTGGACTTGTCGGTGAATGGCCAATCCTACATAGAAGACTGCGAAGTCTGTTGCCGTCCCATAGAAATAGGCTACAATGTTCATCATGGAGAAATTGAGACTTTTTGGACACAACGAACCCAATAGAACTTGAGAGAAAAAATGCCCCCTGACAAAAAATTGGTCTTGCCTGAGCATCAGGCCTGGCCTTTACCAAAGGACGATTACTGGTCCACTCCTTTCGCTGAAATACTTCTTGATCATCTGGAGCTTTTCTTAGGAGCGTCGGTTTTGGACATCGCGTCGGGCCACGGAATTCCCGCATTTCATATCGCCGAACAAGTTGGCCATAACGGGCGGGTATTGGGTTTGGATTTACATCCCGGTCAGGTCCTTCGTTGCCAAACCGCTCAGGGTCCGCATCTTCCCTGGCTCAAGTTTGCTCAGGCGGACATGCGCGCCCTGCCTCAGGATCTCGGAGAGTTTGACAGAATCACCGGCAACATCGCGTTCATGTTTTTTCGTCCCAACCGATTCGAAGCTCTCAAGCAATTGATCGGGTTTCTAAAACCCGGCGGACAAATCGTATTGACCTTTCCCGCCCTCGGCACGTTCGACTCCATCTGGCAAAGGGTCGATCGGGAAATGGCCTCGCGCGGGCTCAATAAAGAACGCGCGGCACTCGCCCTATATATCGCCGAACGACCTTCCGCTGAAGAAGTCCGCCAATGGCTCACAGATTTAAAGATGGATAGAATCGAAGTGGCCTTGTCGCCACTCGAAATCAAGTCCGGCTCAAGAAGCGCGTTTCTCAATCATCCCTTACTGCGCGGGGGATTTTTAGAAGACGCTTACGAATGTTTCGAGGATCAGGCTCTGGCCAATAAAGTGATGGATTCCGTTGCCGATGACCTGGACAGCTTCACCCCGCTATTGGCTCAACGCTGCGCCTTCTCCGCATGGCGGTCTCAATAATGAGCGCCGTCTATCGCATCCAACCTTTTCCCGATTCCCGCACCAAGGGAAACACTTTTGTTCCATGACAAAAAAACTTCTCACCCACTAACAGAGAAGGAGCACCCCTTCATGATACCGGGTCAAGATGAAAAGCCTTGCCGTATTTGCCATACTTCCTCAACGCTATTTTTTCAGGACCAGCGCACATTTTACAAATGCCCCGAATGCAGTTTGATTTTTACTTTAGATGCGCCCGACAAAGAAGCGGAAGAAACGCATTATAAAAAGCAATGGGCGACCACCGATCCCGGTTTCTGGGAAAAACAGGTGGACGTACTGCTACAACTGATCGACAACTACCGAAAGCCTTCGCGTATTCTGGATTTTGGTTCCGGGTCCGGTGAAATGACCAACGAATTTCGTAAACGCGGTTATGACGCCACGCCCCTGGAACCCATGACGCACGGATACCTCAAAGATCAGTCCTATCCGTTTAAATTCGATGTGGTCATTGCGGTGGAGGTGATCGAACATCTGCTTGAACCGTGGAAGGAGATCCATGAGATCGAAAAAGTTCTGGCCCCGGACGGTATCGTTATCTTTTCCAGTCTTTTGACCAATGCATTCATTGACCGCCCGGACGCAAGCGAACAATTTAAAAACTGGTGGTACAAAGACGATCCGACTCATGTCAGTTTTTTTTGCAATCGCGTTCTGGCAAAAATGGCCGATATGGAAAACTACGACATCGATATTATTGGCGATAAGGTGTTTGTTTTAAAATTGAAATAATGCTTTTGTTCAAAAAAAGCCGTTTTCTGCTGAAAAACCGGGAAATTTCACTAAATAGGCGGGATTTCCCCATTCCCTGTTTGATTTTTTAATTTGATTTGGTTAGATTGTAAGGAATTTCCAAAAAACACAGCGTTGAGAATAGTTTCCTCAAACCCAGCGAGGCGACATGCAAGCGACCCCACAAACGGATGCTGAAATTCAATCGGTTCTGGACAAATTCTGCGCGGGCTACGGCAAGAAAGACATCGACGCCCTGTTGAGTCTTTTCGACGCCGATCCCGATGTTCTGGTCATTGGCACCGGCGAAGATGAAAAACGAACGGGACTGGAGGAAA
>CAYPQH010000082.1:0-10016 GCA_964412825.1 uncultured Nitrospinaceae bacterium
CTCACTCTGGACAAGCTTGGCAGGCATAAGGAGGCGGCCGAGTTTTTTACGCATGCAAAGCACCATTCCAGAGGAAATGAGAAAATCACGCATTCCAAAATTTTGGGCGCTCATATTGATTCAGGTCATCCGCATTAAATTAATTTGAGTGTGCGTGTATAACTTTTTTAAGAACTATTTCTACTTTAAGGAGTGTTGATATGAAAACCTTCTTGTTAAAAACAACCGGCGAACTCAAGGTTATCCAAATAACCCTATTCATCCTGTTTTTATTAATTGGTTTCGGGAGTACCCCCGCGTACTCCCAGGGCATGGGCATGAAAAAGCATCTTCCGGTGGATTCAAAACAAACTCTGACGGATCAAATATCCGAAGTTCGCTCAAGGTTATTCAGATTGGAATCCGCTTTAGAAAAAGAGCACCGTGGAAAATCCGCGATGACTGGCACAATGACCAAAAAGAGGGGAATGGAAAAAATGGGTCCGCTGGGGAAAGTGAATCCTAATAAAATGGGTGGCAGTCCTATGCTGAAAATGCCGAATATATCTATGCGTCCCGGCGAAATGAACCCAAGGTCAAAGATGAATGATATGAGGAAGATGGGAATGAATATGATGGGTCGAATGAAAGAAAATTCATATGCCTTTTTACCTTCTTTTTTACCTGGATTTCCCGGAATGTCTCATATTTATCATATTGGATCTACTGGTTTCTTCCTTGATCATTCCAACCATATCAGTCTAAGTAAGAAACAAAAACGAAAGCTCAACAAAATTAAAAAACAAACAACTCTGGACAAATCAACAATGGATAGGAGAATTCAACAATTGGAGCAAGAACTTTGGGTCCTCACTAGCTCTGACTCACCTAGCATTAAATTAATTGAGGAAACAATAAAGGAGATTGAACAACTTCGGGTAAAAATGAGATTGACTTTTATTAAGGCGGTTGGGGAAGCCACCAAGAATCTTTCATCCGAACAACTTGAGGTATTGAAAGGAATGAAGCACGATTCCATTTAATATCATCTGTTTAAGAGAGTCGAGATGAAAATCAAATTTAGAAACGGGACATCAGAAATTTATCTTCTCGCATTGATGCTTATCATATTAACGTTTGCAACCAGTTCAGCGCAAGTAAGCCCTGGAGAGCACGCCAAGCACCACCCTGGCCAGAAAGGGGCAGGTGAAACCGCGCCCGCCAAGGGGGGAGGGAAAATGGGCGGCGGTGGGTCAGGAGGAGGAATGGGTGGTGGCAAGATGGGCGGAATGATGCAAAAAATGGGGGCGTCCAAGGCAAAGGATCTTTATCCCTCCCTGATGAGTCTTCCAGATTTACCCCTTGAAAAACGCGCCGAGTTGCAGGGAAAAGCTCATGAGCGCATGCAAGCCGGGGTAGCGCTCATGGGAGATGGATTCGAAGGCTTATCCAAATCCGCCGCTACGGACGATTTTGCTTCCATGCAATCCTCCACCGCACAACTTCGGGAAGGATTGTCGCAATTCGAGAGCGGTCTGGCGACCCACCGGGCGATAAAAGAGGGGAAAGCGCCGCACAATATTGCGTTGCAGTGGTTCAAGCGGGAAATGGGGTTATTGCCAACGCAAGTCGCAATAAAGAGCGGAGGGGCAGGGGGGCTATCCCCATTCCATTTTTTTGTCATGGCTGTTTTGTCGTTATTCGCGATCATCATGGTTGGAATGTATTTTTTGAAAATGCGCCGTGCGACCGGTTTATTGCAACGACTTGTGAAAAATGATGGCCCCATCTCGGAAACCACATCGGGTCAATCGTCTTCCCCAGGCAACTTAAAAAAGCCTCCGCCATCTCCATCGTCCTTAAATACAGGTTTGAAAAAAAGCTGGTCTGGAAAACTACGGATCGCCAGAATATTTTCTGAAACTCCTGAAGTCAAAACCTTTCGCATGGTCAACGAGGACGGGGGATCTATCCCTTTCACTTACGAACCGGGGCAATTTTTAACTTTACAAGTTCAACCCGACGGGACAAAGGTCAAGCGCAGTTATACCATCGCTTCCAGCCCAACCCGCCAGCACTACTGTGAAATCACCGTTAAACGGGAAGAACACGGCCTGGTTTCCAGGTATTTGCACGACCATTTAAAAGAAGGCGATTTATTGGAAATTTCCGCCGCAATGGGTAAGCTTGTTTTCACTGAAAAGGATGGCGACTCCATTGTGCTCATAGGCGGTGGTGTGGGTATCACTCCGTTGATGGGTGTTATTCGGTATTTAACGGATATAGGATGGAAAAAGGACATTTATTTTCTTTATTCATGCCGAACGCCGGAAGATTTTATCTTCAGCCGTGAGATTGAATATCTTCAATCGCGGAACCCTAATTTTCATGTGGTGATCGCCATGTCGCGTATTCAGGAAGACATTCCAGGCGTTACCAGGGGGCGTCTGACCAAAGAACTCATCGCCCTGTCGGTTCCGGAGATTTCCTCCCGCCGAATTCACTTGTGCGGGTCGCCGCCGATGATGGAGACCATGAAGTCTATCCTTGCAGACCTTGAGGTTCCTAAAACAAATCTGAAAACAGAATCATTTGGTCCTGGAAAAGTAATTAAAAAAACCGCAACAACCGTCCCCACAGCGGGTACTTCCATCGCCACGGTTTCCTTTAAACAATCAGGGAAATCCGGGCCATTGTTGCCCGATCAGACAATACTCGAAGCCGCCGAGGAAGTGGAAGTGGAAATAGAAAACTCCTGCCGATCGGGAATATGTGGATCTTGCAAGGTCAAACTTTTGTCAGGAACCGTTTCCATGGAATGTGAGGACGGATTGGAACCTGAAGACAAAAAGCAGGGGTTCGTCCTCGCCTGCCAGGCTCAATCCCGGAAAAATGTTGAAGTGGACGCTTAAAGGACACTTTTAAATGAGAGAACGTGAACCGGTCATCATAAGCATTTTGGTCCTTTTGCTCCTTTTACTCTGGGGAGGATTTACCTTTCATCAATCCCCACGCTTTGCCGGTAGCCTGGCCGGAGGAATTTTCGGGATCCTGGGATCTCTCTTGATGTTCATTCCCCTGGTCTATCTCGTTATCAAGAGAGTCAAGCGAATCAACCGTTGGATCACCCGCTTTGCGTCCATGCGCACCCTGCTTGCGTGGCACATCTATGCCGGCGTGGTCGGCCCCATTCTGGTCATTGTGCATACGGGTCATAAATTTGAAAGTCCTCTGGGAATTTTATTGACCTCGATGACCTTGATCGTAGTGTTCAGCGGGTTTATAGGGCGTTACCTGATGAAAAAAATCAGGACGGAAATCAAGGAGAAAAAATCCCTGCTGGATCATTTGAACACCGAATATGAAAAAACTATGCTCAAACTAAAAACCTGTTGCTCCAATCAGGTGGAATTGATCCGGCCCTACACGGGTTTTTTTTCACGACTTTTCGGGCAAATATTTTTTAACGTCGCGACCGCAACCGGAGAAATCGAATCCACCAGTAAAAAAGCGTTCGAACTCACGGAGTCGATCGCCGATGTGGAATATGCCATTAAAACCCATGAATCGTTCAAGCAGGCATTTTCATCCTGGCTGAAGCTCCATATCTGGTTATCCTTTTTTCTATACTTTCTCCTTATAGTGCATGTTTTTGGGGCGATCCATTTTGGATTGAGGTGGTTTTCGTAATGGTCAAAAAATTCAATTGGAAGAAGGCGGTCGGCATAACAGCCTTCATTGTGCTGACGGCCACTTTGGCATGGGGGGCCGGGGGTTCCAATTCAAACTTCATGCGTCCGTTGGAGATCCTGGCGAACCCCGGAAAACTTTCTCAGGCCCACGCGACGCTTGAAAATGAATGTTCCGCTTGCCATACCTCCGTGACAGGCGTTGAAGCAAGCAAGTGCATCTTATGCCATGCGAATAACCGATCTCTTTTGCAACGCCAACCGACATCGTTTCACGCGAATGTCCAGACGTGTAAGGAATGCCATTTGGAACATCGGGGGCGCGCCAAACGCCCAACGGTGATGGACCACGCCGTCCTCACAAACATCGGGCTTGAGCAGATGGTCGATGCCAGCGACGAAGAACGCGCCAAGGCGATGCAAATAAAACATTGGTTATCTGAAATTGAATTCACCCAGGTCAAAGGAGAAGTAATTTTACCCAGAGAGCTTGTTTTAAATTGCATGACATGCCACCGGAACGAGGACAAGCATTTTGGTTTTTTTGGCAAAGCCTGCGGCGACTGCCATGCGACTAAAGCCTGGTCGATTGCGAAATACAGACACCCCTCTGCGAGATCCATGGATTGCTCTCAATGTCATCAAGCCCCGCCCAGCCATTACATGAAGCATTTTAAAATGATTTCACAAAAGGTCGCAGGCAAACCCAAAGCGCGGGTGGACCAATGTTTTATGTGCCATCAAACCACTTCATGGATAGATATTCTGGAAACAGGATTGTATAAACATCATTAAAGTTCCCAGGAGAGAGATGTGTCAGGAATACAGGTTGCTTCGTCATTAGTGGTGATCGCGGCCCTGATCAGTTACATCAACGAACGATTCCTGAAGATGCCGGGCATCATCGGTCATTTTCTTCTTGGCCTGTCTTTTTCCATTTTCATTATCCTCTGCGAATATTTACAGTTTCTGCCTTTCCATACCGCCACCAGGGCACTCATCGACAGCGTCAATTTTCGTGAAGTGCTGATCGGCGGTATGTTGAGCGTGCTCCTCTTTGCCGGAGGCTTGCACACGCCGCTTCGTCTTCTTAAAAAAAACAAGCGCACCATTTTCGGGTTGGCTTTTTTGACCACTGTGTTGAACACGTTTATCGTGGGATCAATAATGTGGTTGCTTTTACATTATCTGGATTTTGGCATCACCTATGTGCAGGCGCTGGTCTTTGGAGCCCTGATATCCCCAACCGATCCCCTGACCGCGATGGCGGTCCTGACCCGGATCGGCCTGCCCAAAAGGCTGGAAACCCTGTTTCTTGGCGAATCCCTGTTCAATGACGGAATCGGGCTGGTCCTTTTCACGATTCTCGCGGGTCTTGCCTTTGGCCAACATGATGTCACATTGGGCAGTGGTTTTGAGCTGTTCCTGATTGAAGTGGGCGGTGGCATCATGATGGGCCTGGTCCTTGCGGGCTGCATGCATTATCTGGTCATTACCAGCAAGGATCTGTACACGCACACACTCATCACCATCGCTACAGTGACGGGAGGATACGCACTGAGTCTGGCACTGGACATTTCAGGTCCCATTGCCATGGTGGTGCTGGGCTCAGTGGCGGGCAACTATACATTCGAAACCAGCATCACCCGCAGTGAACGCCATGACACTCACGTTTTCTGGACCCTTCTCGACGATATCCTGAACGCCGGACTGTTCGTACTGATTGGACTGCAAATGGTGCGGGTTTCATTCAGCGCCGAATCCCTCACAGCAGGCGCAATCGCAATTTCCGTAGTGCTCATAGGTCGATCCGTGAGTGTGCTGGGCGCTCTGAACGCCCTGTTCATCGCAAAATCCTGCAGTCGTTCGCAGTTGGGCATAGTGGGCCTTTTGACATGGGGCGGGTTGCGCGGCGGCTTGTCTATCGCGATGGCCTTTAGCCTGCCCCAGGAAGAGATGGTCAAGCCATTGATTCTGGACATGACTTTTTTTGTCGTGGCTTTTTCCATTATCGTTCAGGGGTTAACGATCAGCCGGTTCTATTCGAGTAAAAAACTGGAAAAGCTGGCGAAGGAATTGCAGTCATGGGAGTGAGCCTGGAACACTTTCTTATAAATAAGGAGCTTTAAAATGCTCGATCAAGATCCTGAAAACCTGAGTGAAAAATATTTATTTAAAGATCCTGTTTGCGGCATGGAGGTTGATCCTGATGATTCCAAATTTTCATTCCGTCTGAAGAACGAGACATACTTTTTTTGCAGTTCAAGCTGTCGAGGAAAGTTTATCGAAACTCCAGCGAAATTCATCACTCCCCCAAAAGAGGAACCTGATAATACTCACGACCATGGCCAGCACGAAAAAACCGGTTCTGAGGCGGGTGAGTATACCTGCCCCATGCACCCGGAGGTGATTCAACCGGACCCTGGGAATTGCCCCATTTGCGGAATGGCTCTGGAACGAAAGCGAGTGGAGGCCGGGGAAGAAACTAACCAGGAATTGATTGACATGACCAGACGTTTTTGGGTCAGTCTGGTTCTCACCGTTCCAGTTTTTCTTATCGCCATGGCGGAGATCATTCCCGGCGGACTTGTCACCCTGTCGACTGAGACACTGATTTGGGTACAGTTGATTCTGGCTACCCCTGTTGTGCTTTGGGGGGGCTACCCATTTTTTCAACGGGGATGGTCATCCATTTTGACGCGTCATTTGAATATGTTCACCTTGATCGCGCTGGGAACGGGAGCCGCCTATTTTTACAGTCTTACCGCCACGGTTTTTCCAGAGATTTTTCCTTTATCCTTTAGAAGTGAATCCGGGGAAGTCGCGGTGTATTTTGAAGCCGCCGCGGTTATTGTGACTCTGGTGCTATTGGGGCAGGTATTGGAATTGAAAGCCCGGCATCAGACAGGAGCCGCTATCAAAGCCCTTCTGGGGCTCGCTCCCAAGACCGCCCGCCGTATCCGTGAGGACGGTGTCGAGGAAGATGTCTCTCTCGATAAGGTCCATCCTGATGACAAACTTCGTGTTCGTCCAGGAGAGAAAGTTCCGGTAGATGGTGTCGTTATTGAAGGAAGCAGTTCGATAGACGAATCGATGGTGACGGGAGAATCCATTCCAGTGGAAAAACAACCTGGAGAAAGTGTCATTGGAGCGACCATTAACGGTACCGGATCTTTGGTCATGCAGGCCCAGCGAGTAGGTGCCGAGACTTTATTGTCCCAAATCGTTCAAATGGTTTCCCAAGCCCAGCGAAGCCGCGCTCCTATCCAGAAACTGGCAGATACGGTTGCGGGTTATTTTGTACCAGTAGTAATTTTGGTTGCGATTATCACGTTCGTTGTCTGGAGTGTTACAGGACCTGAGCCCAGACTGGCTCATGCGCTGATAAATGCGGTTGCTGTTCTCATAATTGCCTGCCCATGTGCCTTGGGACTTGCAACTCCGATGTCGATCATGGTCGCAACCGGAGCAGGCGCAAACATGGGAGTGCTTTTTAAAAACGCCGAGGCAATTGAAGAAATGCGCAAGGTCAATACTCTGGTCGTAGACAAAACCGGAACGCTGACAGCAGGAAAACCAAAGCTGGTTACGGTAGCGCCTGTAAAAGGATTTGACGAAGATCGTCTCCTCCGTCTGGTGGCCAGTCTGGAACGTGGAAGCGAACATCCCCTGGCGGCGGCAATCGTGACGGGTGCGCAAAATCGCGGTATCGAACTGACGGGCACAGAGTCTTTCGAGTCCAGGACGGGCAAGGGTGTTACGGGACGGGTGGATGGACATTTCATTGCCCTTGGAAATGGCAAACTCTTAAAGGAAGTTGGAGCTGAGGTCGGAGAACTCACCCTGTCAGCCGAAAAGCATCGCGGCGACGGGCAAACCGTGATGTTTGTGGCTGTGGATGGCCAGATCGCAGGGCTGATCGGGGTTGCCGATCCAATTAAAGAAACCACGCAAGAAGCCATAAATAAGCTACACGACGATGGCATTCGCATCGTCATGGTAACGGGCGATAACCGGATCACCGCCCTTGCCGTGGGTAAAAAGCTTGGGGTCGATGATGTCATTGCGGAAGTTCTGCCCGATAAAAAAGCGGAAATTGTCAAACAACTTCAAAATGATGGGCAGATTGTGGCCATGGCCGGTGATGGCATCAACGACGCTCCGGGGCTGGCCCAGGCTCAAGTTGGGATTGCCATGGGAACCGGAGCTGATGTGGCTATGGAGAGCGCTGGAGTCACTTTAGTGAAGGGGGATTTGCGCGGGATCGTGAGGGCGCGTCAATTGAGTCGAGCCACTATGCGCAATATCAAGCAAAATCTATTTTTTGCATTTATCTATAATGGAATAGGAGTGCCCATCGCGGCTGGTGTCCTTTATCCGGTTTTTAATATACTTCTTAGTCCCATGCTCGCCGCCGCCGCCATGAGTTTCAGTTCGGTTTCGGTTGTGGCCAATGCACTTCGACTGCGGAAGTAGTTTTTTTAAGAATATTTCAGGAATCAAATCCTGAATAAATTTTATGGGTATTGATATGAGAAAATTTTCATCAACATATTTATTAGTTTTACTGGTTCTCACCGGGTTCATGGAATCATCCCATGCGGTAGAGAAAAAACACCCGGATACGGAAAAAATATTGCAGAAAGGAATTTCTCCACTTTCCAGCCTGCCGGGAAAGAAGAATGAGAAATTAAAAAAACAAATAGAAAAATACAAAAAGGAACCCACTCCGAAGGTCGATCGTCCCAACAAAAATTTTCTGATTGGTTTGAATTATTTGAAAATTGAAAATAATAAAGAAGCCATCAGGTATTTCCTGATGGCTTTACAATTGGACCCCGGATTTGTCTTCGCTCATTTTAAGCTGGGTAACGCATGGGAAAATTCTGGCAAAATAGAAAAGGCAATTGAACATTATCGGGAAGCCATAAAATTGAATCCCGATTATTCTTTTGCACATTATAAGATTGCAAATGCATATGAAACATTGGGAAAAACTCAAAAAGCCATCGACCATTACAGAATTTCCATTCGATCAGATCCGGGCTTTGCCATGGCGTACGTTAAACTGGGCGGCGCCTATAAAATCCTGGGAAATACCAGGGAAGCGATCAAGAATTTTAAAAAAGGGATAAAAATTGAACCGAATTATCCATACGTACATGTTCAATTGGCGGAAATTTACGAAAAAGCAGGCAAAAATTCGGAGGCCATCCATCATTTTAAAACCGCCCTTTTGTTAAACCAGGATCAGCCTATGGTTCATTCCAAATTGGCCAGGATTTACGAGACCATTGGAAAAACTCAGGAAGCGATCAAACATTTTCAAGGAGTTTTGAAAACCGATCCGGATGACTTAAGAGGGCACGTTGAAATGGGGGAGGTTTATGAAAAATTGGGACAAGCCCAGGAAGCGGTCAAGCACTTTAAGGAAGTGGCTCGATTAGACCCAGATAATCCTGAAATTCATGCCGAAATCGGCAAGACATATGAAGCTATGGAAAAGATGCAGGAAGCTCTTCAACATTTCACGACAGCCATAAAATTAGCCCCGGATTATGCCGAAGGCCACGCAAAACTTGGCGAAGCTTATGAAGCTATGGGAAATACCAGGGTTTCGGTCCAACATTTTCGAGAAGCCATAAAATTAGACCCGGAATATGCCGAAGGCCACGCAAAAATTGGCGAAGCTTATGAAACTATTGGAAAAACCAGGGAGGTGGTCAAGCATTTCATAAGAGCGCTGGAAATAAATCCGGATTATGCCGAAGGTCATGCAGAGCTCAGCGAGGCCTATGAATCTTTGGGTAAATATTTAAAGGCAGTCCTCCATATTCGAGAGGCAATAAGAATTAAACCGCTCAATCCCTATTATCATTTTAGAATCGCTGTGCTACATAGTAGTCAAAATAATGGATTGAAATCAATTTTACACATGAAAAAAGCCGAACAGCTTTATTCGAAAGAAAATGATGTCAAGGGCATGGCCGATTCAAGAAAAAGCCTTAAATATTTATATAAAACACACAACTATAAACCTGAAGATTTTGACATTACCAAGTGACCCTCTTCCCTTTACATTTAAAAGAAGAACCGAAACATGGTCCGAGCTACAGATATTCTTTAATCGTCTAGGAGGACGTCATTTCGAAACATGAGAAAATAGCTCAATCACGAATTTTCTTGATCTCTTGACTAATAGTATGTTTTTCTGGTATTAATAAAGAAATCCAAATACACTTATATATCAGACATTTAATATCAAGCCGGACGGAAACGATGGCCAGGTTTTTGAAGAAAAATTTTCAGTTTTTTGTCGCCTTCTTAGTTATAGGGTTGATCCTGCCT
>CAYPQH010000083.1:0-9873 GCA_964412825.1 uncultured Nitrospinaceae bacterium
ATTTTTTTCCGGCTGGGCCTCGAGCACTTGTTCCCAGGACTCGGCGGCCTCATCAAAAAAACCATCTTTGTCAAACTGGGCGGCTTTTTGATAAAGAGCGGTGGCCGTTTCCTGACCGGTTACGGCCACGGTCAAAAAAAGTATCCACAGTGATGCCAGAATCAGAAAACTTATGTATCTCATGGTCGAACGAATCCAAAAAATTTAGGGATGAATGATTAAAATAGTTTACCACCAACAGTCAAACAGGCCCTTGGTTTAAAACCGATTCCGACTCAACCAGAGGGCGCAATGCGTTCTTGAGCTTCTGGGCAAACTGGTTTTTATCACGAACGATTTGTTGAACATCTTCCGGGCGAACGTAAAAAATATTGGACGACGTTCCCTGGCTGGTATTGACGACCGCCCTATCAATGATCATATTCAATTCGGCAAATACCTTGGTTTCCGCCATAAAAGTTCCAACCAGATTATGAGTGGACAATATCACTGCCCGCCCAATGATTTTTATTTTGAGCTTCACGTCTTTATACGGGTTTTTTTCCTGCCTGGTGACCCAGTCCCGATCCTTAAAAATAGAAGATACGGATTCCTTGTCGATAAAAATCCTCCTGATATCCTCCATGACCTGGTTCTGGAAAGCATAAAAATTGGAATGGTCAATGGGATCTCCTGAGGACGTGACCACCTTGAACACGTCGAAAGCATTGTCCTTCATGGTCTGTATATTGGCCTCTACAATGTTCAACTGATTGAAAGCCAGCACCGTTGAAATATTGTACAGCAATTCTTTTTGGTCCCCGGCGCATACGATCAGATCGGATGGATGATCCGGGTGAAACACGAAATCAGCCGCATAGGGTCGATCGGACACGATAAAATGGTTGTAGGTTTCCAACTGCGACAGCAGATCCTTTGGAAGACGGACCATCTGCAAAAATTCCAATTTAACTGTCTGGGAAACATTCTCATGCCGTTTATGATGCAGGGTGTGGTGATAAAATAATTTCAACTGATCGATCTGCAAAGAAGACATCTTCATTTTGGTCCCGGCCCTATCTGCATAGGTGAGAAGGACCAGCATTTTTAACCTTTCCATGTCATGGGTCACCAGATCCCACACCATTTCAAAGGTGTCGTCGTCTTCGGGGTCGAGAAGCATCAAGTCGTACATCGTCAAATGTTTTTCAACCAGATAAGCCACGTCCTTCACTTGCGTCGAATCCACATCATAGCCTAAATGGGCTGTTATTTCCGGGATCATGGCCGCGCCAATGACTTCCTCGATTTCACCTTTTTTCATGGCGCCCTTGCCAATATCGTGCAACAAAACGGCAAGCTTCAACGCGGTTTTATCTTTTAAGGAATGATAAAGGTCGATGAGAAACGGGTCGACTTCTTGACGCACTTCCAGCAAATTGAGGGCGTCGAGAGCAGACAGAATGTGCATGTCTGTCGGGAATCGGTGAACATAGATGTCTTGCAACTGGCCGCAGATATTTTTGAAATCGGGAATATAATAGTCGCTCAACAACCCGAATTCATGCAGTAAACGCAACGCTCTGGAAAAGTGATCGCCTTCGATGACTCTTTTAAAGTAATTTTGTATTTCGGATTTTGTTTCCTGGTCGGGGGTCAGAAAAATGGGTGCCGTCTGACTCAAATGATCTTCAATGGAACGGATGATGGGATAAGACAATCGGTGGTTCTTTTCAGATACCCAGGCAAAAACTTCAAAAATCCATTGCGGGTTTTGGGTGGATAATTTTTCAGGATCTTTATTGAAAATAATCTGGTCATCCGCGTCGAGCGCAAAATTTTCTGTCAACTCGCCGACCTTCTTCGTATCCGGAGACATGCTCTCCCAGAAAAGGTTGCGGCTGTACCGTTTGAGTGGCAGGCAAGCATTATAAAAATACTTTTTATAAAACTCTTTGAGCTCATAGCCCATGGCTTCCGCAACTTTCTCCCGAACTTCAAAACTCAGAACATCTAAATGAGCGCCCTTTTGGACACTGTGCAAAAGCAACCGCACTTTGGATAAAAAATTGAGCGCGCTTTGCATGTGCTTGAATGCAGTTGCGCTCAACACATTGGTGCGAAAGAGTTCGTTCAAAAGTTCAAACTGGTTCACCATGCTCAGATTTTGGCGGAAACGCACCAGAGTCAGCGCCCAGTATAGACGCTGGAGTTCTTCTTTAACGTTGGGCTCCTGCTGAAAGAGGGTGTTTTTGACATAAAAATAATCTTTGTGCATGAAGCAGTATTGCAAAATCTCATCCTGATGCAGGAGGCTGGCGGTTTTAATGGAACTTGTAAATTCGGCATACACCAGGGGGTTTCCGGCAACAAATCGATGCTCCATCATGGAAAAAAAATCGGGCAGTTGATCAAGATGAAAATCTTCCACCATTCCCGTCGCTTCGGAATAGCATGAACTGCTTCTGGTGTTAGGAAAAATATCTTGAAAAACAAATAGATATTCAAAGTGTTTTTTTATTTCCGTCACCGCCTCCAGACCGCTTTTTTCTGAGGTGGACTTGGTGACGATCTGTAGGTCCACATTGGAACGAAAATGCATTTCCTCCCGCCCGTAGCCTCCCTTGGCGACGATGGCGATAGGAATTCCCTTCGCGTCCAGTTTTTCATCCATGATCTGGTTGTTGAACCAGACAGCGGCTTGAAAACTGGCTTGCACTGCCGAATCGACCAGCGCCGTTCGTTTTAGTAAAATCAGATGACAATTGTCTGATTTCAGAACTTCTTCATGCAGGCTTTGAGTTTCTGCATCGATGATTTTCAGAATTCTATTTTTGAATTCCAGATAAAATTTTTGCGGGTCTTTCAGATCCAAACCGGAAAAGGAATCGGGAGCAGTAGCAGGCAGGAATTTTTGCTGTAATCCGGATTTATAGCGGACGCCGATCACTTTATTGGACTGATAAAAATCATTCATTGGAAAATCCGCAATGGACCCAGTTTAACAGGGACTTATTATTGGGTGGACCGGGTTTAGAGCCTTATCTTCAAAGGATAAACCCATTCTGGGCGAGATTCAAGAAAAGACGGCGGCTGGGGCAGGAAAGGCTGAAAAGGATAGTGCTTTGGCTTGGAGGTCAGGCCCCCCTAGAATAAGGGTCAGCCGAGGGTGCGCCCCATTAGTTCGATAAAGGGTCTTAAGGTTTTGATCAATTTGGCGAACTTTTCCGGTTTGAGCGACTGCGGGCCATCGGAAAAAGCGTGCGCCGGATCGGGATGCACCTCGATCATCAAACCATCGGCTCCTGCGGCGATGGCGGCCTTGGACATGGAATCCACCAGATGCCAGTACCCGGTTCCGTGACTGGGATCGACGATGATCGGCAAATGGGTTTCCAGCTTGAGGACAGGGATACAACTCAAGTCCAGGGTGTTTCTGGTAGCCGTCTCAAAGGTACGAATGCCGCGTTCGCAAAGAATGACGTTGCGGTTGCCCTCGGCCAGAATATATTCGGCGGACATCAAAAATTCCTTGATGGTGGTCATCATGCCGCGTTTGAGCAAAATCGGTTTATCGAGTTTACCCAGTTCCTTCAACAATGAAAAATTCTGCACATTTCTGGCGCCCACCTGCATGACATCGGCATATTTGGCGACCAGGTCCACTTCGCGCGGGTTCATGACTTCGGTGACGATGGGCAATCCCGATTCTTTTTTGGCCTCCCACATGAGTTTCAGGCCTTCTTCTTCCAACCCCTGAAAACTATAGGGCGATGTACGCGGTTTGAAGGCTCCGCCGCGCATCATGTTCGCTCCGGCGTCCTTGACCAACCGGGCCGTGGTGCAAATTTGATCCATGCTTTCCACCGAACAGGGACCGGCCATGATGGTGATTTGTTTGCCGCCAACTGGAACGCCATCCACATCGATCACAGAATCATTCGGTTTGGTTTCCCGGCTGGCCAGTTTATAGGGTTTCAAAATCGGGAAAACAGATTCCACCCCGCGCATGGATTCGATCATTTGCAACCGTTCTTTTCCACGTTCGTCGCCGATTGCGCCAATGACTTTGCGTTCGACGCCAATGATTTCATGCGGCTTATATCCCAGTTCGACGATGGTGTCCTCCACCGCTTGAACCTGTTCCGGGGTCGCGTCCGCCTGCATGACAATGATCATAATTTTTCCCTTTTAAATTTTAATGAGTGACCTTCCCAGTACAGCCTATATTTTTTCTTGAAAACTTAATCCCTTAAGGAAAATTTTTTATTCCGATAGCGATTCTTTTTGCATCAAAGCTTTTACTTTTGCCGGGGTTGAGGTATTGTAATACTAAAATTTGCGGACACCTAAAAATTTTCTTTTATTCAATAATTTCCCTCTATTAAGTTCATGATCAAGAACTTAATTATCGAATTTTTAGACCTACTTAAATATCAAGTATTGGGAATTTGGAAAGGGCGAGCATGGAAGTCAGAATCAGCAGAGACACATTTTTACAAGGCGTGCAAAAAGTCCAGGGAATTGTTGAAACCAAGGGCGCGATGCCCATCCTGTCCCACTTGCTCATCCGCGCCGAAAAAGAGGGAATCACGATTGAAGCGACCGACCTCGAAATCGGAACCCGGGATTCTTACTTGGCCAATGTGATTGCAGAAGGATCGGTCACTCTGCACGCCCGCAAACTATTTGACATTCTCAAGGAACTACCGGATTTAGAAATCCACATGGTTAAAGAAGACAATGACTGGGTGACCTTGAAATGCGGCAATTCAAAGTTTCGCCTTCCAGGGCTCCCGGCGGCAGATTTCCCCGCTTTCCCGGAATACAGCCAGGAAAGCCTGATGGAATTCAGTTGCAGTCAATTGAAGGAGATGATCCGCAAAACATTTTTTTCTGTGTCGCCGGATGAATCCCGACAGGCGTTGAACGGGTTGTTGCTGGAAAATGAAAACGGCAAAGCCAATCTGGTCGCCACCGACGGTCATCGACTGGCCTTCATCACGAGGCCGCTTTCTAAATCATCGCTCCCGGAAGGCGAAAAACTGAGCATCCTGCTTCCCAAGAAAGCCATTTCTGAACTTTTGAAATTGATGGAAGACGACGACTCCACTTTTTCTTTTTCCACACAGGGAAACCATCTGGCATTTATCCAAGGCTCCCAGGTGATCGTTTCCAGAAAAATTGACGGGAAATTTCCCAATTACCGGCAGGTCATTCCCCCCGACAATAATTTAAAAATTAAAATCGACCGGGACACTCTCAGTCACGCGCTCAGGCGGGTTTCCCTGCTGGCGGATGAAAAATCCAAAATGGTTCGGTTTGACATTCAAAAGGGAAATTTGACCTTGATTTCAGACAACTCGGATTTTGGCGCCGCAAGAGAGGAATTTCCTATTGCCTACGAGGGGGAGGATGTTTCCATCGGCCTCAACGCAAAATATGTTCTCGACATTTTAAATGTAACGGAGGAACAGGAAGTCATTCTGAACCTGAAGGATCAAAACCATTCCTGCATGATTACAGTTGAAAACGATTCCGACTATCTGGGCATCGTCATGCCCATGCGGATTTAACCGGTAAGGTCCATTACAGGTCGAAAAACTGATCCAGTTTTTTATCGCTTCGGGGCATTTTACCCGTCACGCCTTCCCAGACCTCTTTTGTTTCCATACAAAAATAGACATTCAAATCTTCTGAGTATTTTTTGATATAGCCCCTCAACGTTGCGTAAGCGTCATTCCTCAACGATCGTAAATAACGGTACTTCCCGTCCTTGCTTGGCACGTGTTCTCCCGTAAACAGCCGAGTGTCTGCGTGCCGGTCTTTGATGATCTGTTTTAAACCCGACCGATACCTGAAACTTCCAAGACTGACCCATTCGATTCGATCGACAGAAATGACCGCGAACAGGTCACGGACCAGATCCTGGTAGGCCTGTTCCCATCCGGGAAAAAGAATGATCGGGTCAAAATGAAACCCCACTCGGTAGCCCTTTTCCTGACACCGGCGGGCGGCTTCCAAACGTTGGTGAAGATTCGGCGTTCCCTTTTCTTCATGCTCGATAATAGCAGGCGGATTCAAAGACCAGGAGACGATCACGTTTTTGGCGCTCTCCTGTTGCAACAAAAGACCGACGTTGTCAGATTTGGTTTTGAGTTCCAAAACCGCATTTTTTTGCTTATTAAAAAAAGGAATCAATTGATCTGAATAGGGAATGACATCCTCCAAAGCCAAACTGTCGGTCAACTCGCCTGTCCCCACGCGGAACATTCTGTCGGGATACTCCGTGAAAACCTGATCCAGCTCCTCGATCAAATCTTCAACATTGACATAAGCCACCATCAGCGGATTATTTTCCAGGAATCCCTGCAAAAAACAGTAGGAACAATCGTAAACACAATTCTTCATGAGATTGACGACATAATAGTTGCAACACACCATGCCCGGACTGATTCCGGGACATTTCTTGAGGAAGGAGCCTTTAAAACGCGACAACACCAGTTGTTTTTTACCCGCGCCAAACACATCGGGGGAGCTGGCTTTTATTTCCTCGGTCACCAGGGCGCTGTCTCTGACCGAGCGCACGGGAACCTTTGGAAAGCGCGAAAGGATTTCCCGGGTCAAGGGATAGTCCTCGGCACCTTCTTCAATGCATATGGTTTCCGGCTCAAAAGTCATCATAACTCCCAAAAAATCAAAAAGAACGGGTTGTGCCAACAGGTTGAATCTGCGATAATGAGTGGCTCCGATTCTAGTATGAAAATCGGAACGGAACAAGGAAACAGTGGTTTTTCATGCCAATTAAGTTCCTTGGCTTCCTCACAATATTGATCCTCTGCCGGACTAAAAATAAACTATAAAGGCAAAAGAGTCATGCGGATCGCCCCCGGTCCATCGAAATGATTCCTGACCGCCTCATTCAAACCTGTTCAAGGAAAAGAAAATGGCCATTCCTGCTTATCTGCAAGACAAAATGTCCCCGAAAAAACGACCCAAAGGAAAAATTATATTCACCTTCATTCTCATTGCTTCTCTTGGCCTCAATGTTTATTTGCTGAAATCACCGCAAAATTCCGGTTTGCCCCTGACACCAAAAACCTGGAGCCTCGAGGTCGCCCAGGCTCAGGCAACAGAAAACGCTGAAAAAAATGATCTTTCAGAGTTGCCCGTCCAGGCCATGCCAAATCAGGCTACAGAAGACCAATCCAATGTCGCGCCAGTAGAGACAGCTTCCCGACCTGAGTCGATAACCGCAGACGTTTTCCCCAAACCGCAAATCACCCCGGTTTCCTATGTTGCCCCTGAAACAAACAATGACCCGGAATTATTGACCTTGCATTTAAAAATTCGCAATTCCCTGACCTACAGCATCTGCAAGGCCATGACCAAAGAACAGGGCTGTCAAACGATGTCCGCATATTTGAGCCGATTGCTCTCCTGGAGTTTTGACATCAATAAAAGCATGCGAAAAGGGGATTCTCTTGATATCGCCTATGAGATGGTCCCCGGAAAAGCCCGGTTTCGGATTTTAAAATTAGTGTACAACAGTCAGCTTTTCAACAAAGTATATGAGGCAAATTACTTCAACAGAGAAAAAGAGAAATGGGGGTCCTATTTCGATGCCGAGGGCCAGGAAATTGCCAAGCGAGTGGTGGACAAATTTGCCCCGTTAAAAAACTATCAGGAGATCACATCCCTGCCTGGAGATTTCAGAAAAGGCCCGGTGGGGCATAAGGGTACTGACTTTAAAACCCCTGTCGGCACTCCCGTTTATTCCAGTTTCGAGGCAAAAGTTCTGCGCACCAACTGGAACGTCCGCATCAATGGATACTGCGTGGAGCTGGACCACCCCAGAGAAGGAGTCAAAACCCTGTACCTGCATCTCAGCCGGGTGTTGGTCAAACCGGGGCAGTATATAAAACAAGGTGATAAAATCGCTGAAACGGGAAATACCGGAAGGACCTTCGCCCCGCATCTGCATTACGAAATAAAAAGTCGCGGAGAGAAAAAAACTATATATAATCCTTTCAACTTTAAGCACATCAAAACTTTTTACAATAAAGTTTCCCTCGAAGAGCAGGAAAGTTTTCGAGAAACGGTGAATCGCTACGATTCGGTTCTACAGAAAAGCTGACCGGAGCCTTACAGCCCGCGTGACATTGGACCCAATATTGACGTACGATGGGTTTATTTCTGACAGAATCCTCCAGCGTGCAAAAATTTTGACCCTGACATTTTCTTCATGAGGTTCTCCAGGACTCGTGAGCAAGTTCGTCCTCCTTAGGTGGAGTCATCCCAGCTTCTCTTCCCCCGTGTTGCGGGATGGGGAATAAAACCACTTGTGGAATTGAATCAATGTCGGTTTTTAAAAAATCACCTAAAGGCCGCAAGAAAACCATCCGCATCCGGTTGGGTAAAATCCTGTTCGATTTGTTTTTAGCTTTTTTGGCCTTCACCGTGGTTCCCGTCCTCATATACGCTGTAACGAACCCCTCCACCACACCCCTTTTATGGATTCGCTGGGCGGAAAATGACCAGAGTGACCGCTACACCCGGGTCATAGAAAATTGGGTTCCTGTGGAACGCATTTCCCCTCACCTGATTAAAGCCGTCATCTCCGCCGAAGATCAGAAATTTTTCCACCACAACGGGTTCGACTGGCAGGCGATAGAGTCCGCCATCAGAGTCAACCTCACTTCCAACCGAACCATCGGCGCCAGCACGATATCCATGCAAACTTCACGCAATGTGTTTTTATGGCAGGGGCGTAATTTTTTACGCAAGGGCCTGGAGTCCTATTTCACCGTTCTGATTGAAAACCTCTGGTCAAAAAAGCGGATTCTCGAAGTTTATTTAAACGTCATCGAGTGGGGCAATGGCATCTATGGCTGTGAAGCCGCTTCCCGCTATTATTTCAACCACTCGGCCACCACCCTGTCACCCGTTGAGGCAGCCTGGCTGGCCGCTATCCTCCCCAGCCCCAGGCGATGGTCCATTCGTCGCCCTCAACAACATGTGACTAACCGGCATGCAAGGATATTAAAAAGCATGACCAAAGTCCGTATTCCACGCCTCGGTTGATTTTTCGCAAAAAACAGGGCATCTTCAGTTCACATTTTGTTTCCACCACCCGGATATTTGACAACGACCGATGATTATCAAACTTCAAGTTTCAAAAACATTGCAGGCAAAGATACAAAAAGGCCATCCCTGGGTATACGATTACCAGATACTGGGACAAACCCCTGAAGTGGGGCAACCCGGCGACCTGGGCATTATTTACACCTCCAAAAACAAATTTCTGGCCATCGGATTCTACGACCCCTATTCAGATATTCGATTGCGAATCCTGCAATGGGGAACTCCGCTCAATATCGACACTCATTTTTTTGCGGATCGATTGCAAAAGGCCATAACGCTTAGAAGTTCGCTTGCAAATCAGGAGACCAGCGGCTACCGCGTGATCAACGGTGAAAATGACGGATTTCCCGGAATGGTTCTCGACCGCTATGAAGACACGGCGGTTTTAAAACTATACACAGCGGCGTGGATTCCATATCTTGACGAGTTTCTTGGTTCTCTGGTCAAAACACTGCCCCTTGAGCGATGCGTACTTCGCCTCAGCAGAAACTGTCGCCCTGTTGTGGAGGAAATCAGTTCCTATAGAGAAGGCCAGATACTGTTCGGTCCTGAACTCAATTCGCCTGTATGTTTCAGAGAGAATGGATTGTTCTTCGAGGTGGATGTATTCAAGGGCCAGAAGACGGGCTTCTTTTTGGATCAAAGGGAAAACCGGCAACGCATTCGGTCGCTGGCAAAGAATAAATCCGTCTTGAATGTTTTCAGCTACACGGGCGGGTTTTCCATGTACGCATTTGCAGGCAAATGCCA
>CAYPQH010000084.1:0-1239 GCA_964412825.1 uncultured Nitrospinaceae bacterium
AGCGCCTTTAACGGTGGGCGAGGATACGTCAACAAAACCATGTTTTGAAACGAGGGCGTCTCGGTTTCGGAAACGGTATGCACCACTTTTTTGATACTGGTGTAAATCACCCGAACAAAAGGAATGGTGTTTAAAATACGTTCGCTAGTTCTCAGAATTGCCCGGCCAAAAAAATTCGCGCCAAACAAACCCACCAGACCGATGAACAAAATGAGGATAATAAATCCCATTCCGGGGATATGGTACTCGGCCATCCATCGGAGCGCGGTGGGTTCAAATATTTTGGTGATCACAGGTTCCATGGCCTGATCCACATTCCGGATAACAAAGGCCAGAACCAGATATGTCAGGGCGACGGGAACGGTCACCAACAATCCTGCAATGATATTTTTTTTGATCGCTTTTCTTAATCGTTTCATTAATTCAGAAATAGAAAAAAATTCACCCCATGAGAAACATCCGTACCCACCTCTTTTCGTGTGCAGACACTCTACACGGACGCGGCGTTATTCACAATCGAGGAATGCGGGGGAATGGCAGAAGAGTGGGGGAAAGCCTGTAGAATCGCTTACTGAGGCTCCATGCCCGCCAAATGCTCTTTGACCTGGGCGACAAGAGAGGGATAATCGATGGCCCCAAGCTCGATGAAGCGCCGATAAAAATGAAGCGCGGGTTTGATCTCACTGTTTTCTTCGTAGAGCACCGCCAAATTATAATTCGTGCCGGGATGATCGGGGTCAAGAGAGAGGGCTCGGTTTAAAACCCCACGGGCCTTATCCAATTCCTTCTGCTTTTTATAAATAATTGCAAGATTATTAAAAGCTTCGAGGTTGGTGGGATTGATGTCAATGGCTTTCAAATAATGCCGGATCGCTTCGGGATAATTTTTTTGCATGTAGTAAACAACCCCGATATTGTTGTAAGCCTTCGCGTACCCTGCATCCAGAAAAACCGCACGGAGAAATTCATCCAGCGCCTTGTCGAACTCTCCCATTTCTTTTAAAACAACTCCCTTGTTGTTATAGGTGTCCGGGTTGTTCGGGTCCAGTTCTTCCGATTTAGAATAATTGACCAGGGCTTTTTTCCAATCCCTGGCCTGTTGAAAAAATATACCGCGATTGAAATAATAGTCGCTGTTGTTGAATAGATTTTTCTGTCCCCGAGGTTCGACCCGGAAAATCTCAGGCTTCGCTGTCGAAGGCGGCGGTGAGGGCGGCAATGAAGCCACCTCCGGGTTTT
>CAYPQH010000084.1:1339-9823 GCA_964412825.1 uncultured Nitrospinaceae bacterium
GGCTTCGCTGTCGAAGGCGGCGGTGAGGGCGGCAATGAAGCCACCTCCGGGTTTTTCTTTTGAACCTCAATATCCAGCTTTCCCGGGTTTTCTTTTACAACATCCGAAATTGCGGGAGCCTTTGATTCGCGTGGGGCTTGAGATTTTTCCAAAACCGTTTCTACCTGAGGTTGGGCCGGTGCTTCTGATTTGACAACAACTTTTTGTTCAGGAATTTCAGCTTCCGATAACTTCAGTGCGGGAGTTTCATCAGGCGTGCCCACCTTTTTCTCCATGTCAGACAGGGCCTTCCCGGAAAGTGTTTCCGTTAGTGCGACGGGCGGAGCCGACGGGATTTTCTTCTCCGTGACTACAGGAGCAACGGTCTTTGGTTTGGGCGGAGCTTGAGGTTCCTTCAACACAGGGTCTACAGGGGGTTTCACTGAAGGCTCTGGCCGGGTGGCAATTTCATGATCCGGAATTTCAACTTCCGATAACTTCAGCTCAGGAGTTTCTTTGGGCGCAGCCAATTTTTGCTTCAGGTCGGGCACGGTCTCAGTCCTGGGCTTTTTCGTTGCCGGGGCAAGAGGAGCCGCCGGGATTTTTTTCTCAAGCGCGACCAGCGGAATTTTTGGAGCCACCGGCTTTATCAACGCCAATTCAGGTGCGGATAAAGTGACCCTTTTTTCATCGGGGATGACCGGAATCAAAATAATCGCCTTTTTGGGCTTTTTGGTTGTTTTCTTGGGCGAGTTGGACGGGACAGCTTTTTTGATACTGGATTTTTCTTTTTTTCTGGAAGCTGGCTTATCAAAAGTCTTTAGCGCAACGGTTGCTTTCTCAACCGATGCTTTTTTTGTGGGCTTTGCCGGAGAAACCGCAACTGGCTTTTCTGCTGAGACTTCAGGAGTGGGCTTTGAGGAAGGCGCGACCCTGGCCTCCTCCACAGGAGTCTTCTTTAAGGCAAACGCACCGATGGAAATCAAGTACACTAAAATGCCGGTGGGGAGAACGATCAACAAAAGAATCCGGAAAACATTCGAGAGTCCGGGCCGTTTTATCGGCTCCCTCCTGCTCACCGGATTTATTTCCGGGTTGGTCTCCCATTTTGGCGCCGATTTTTCCTTTACGGCTTTTTTAAGACTGTCTGCGATCAGGCTCACGACAACTCCTACCGGGAATTGGCAACCGATAAAAGAATCGGATTCCGCCCTGAAAATTTTAATGCGTTCACATGAATTCTGGCAGGCTGGGCCTCCTTATAAGGGCCGACGTAGACCATGTACCAGTTCTGATCCAGAGTGACCGCCTTTTTCCAATATCCATCAAACCCTTCTTCCCGAAGTTTCATCACCTCTTCTTTGGCTTTGGACTCCTCTTTCAATGAATATAACTGAATCCGATAGTTTCCCTCTTCTTTGGCAGGAGCAGGGCTTGCAACCGTCTCATCGGTTGGCGCCTCAACTTCAGACTCGGCATGCGGTTCCTTGGTTTCCGTCGAGGCTTTTTCAACCTTGGCAATCCCAGGGTTAGTCTCAGAAGTTTCGGTCGCGGAATCAGAAGCCGATGGAGCGGGTTCCTTTAAAGGCGCACTTTTTTCTTTTTTGGCCTCTTGGGCAGGGACGAGTTTTTCAACCCAGGCTTGTTTCATTCCAATTTTTGTCAGAAGACGTTTGGCCTCTGGTTTCCACTCGATGCCCAATTCGGCGACTATAAAAAATGCCAGCCCCGCAATAAAAAATAAAACCGACGCGATGAGTGGCAAACGAGACCGACCGGAATAACCCCGGGTAGGATCATTTTCCTCATCTCCCTGTAAACTTTTTATCCCCTGACTGACCTGCGGCTTGTCAATCACATCCACCTGATCGTTATAACCGCTGAGTAAAGCGCGATCACAAACGAGATTGATCAACCGGGGATACCCGAGGGAATATTTGTAAATTTCTTTAAAGGCCGACGGCGTGAACGAAACGCGGGAACCGGCACCCGCCACCAATATCCGATGGTTGATGTATTGAGTCGCTTCCTGTTTTGACAAGGGGCTGATTTCATAGCGGATGGATATTCGCTGATTGAGTTGCTTGAGTTCGGGTGACTTCAGTTTATCGTTCAACTCCAGCTGGCCCACAAAAATTATTTGCAGGAGTTTCTCTTTCTCTGTTTCCAGGTTAGACAAAATCCGTAATTGCTCCATCACTTCAAGAGAAAGATTTTGCGCCTCGTCAATGATCAGAACCGTGGACCCTCCCCCTTCGTGCTGATTGAGAAGGAAGGTGTTCAAAGCATCGATCAGTTCTTTTTTCGACGCCTGATTGACCCATGCCATGTCGGGAATCTCGGTAGACGTTGGCAAGGGTAAAAAATCCGGCTCCAAAAAACCTTCCTCGTAGATCGTGTCCAAAGGAACCGTATCCCCGGAATAAGCAGGCAAGGGGTTCACGCCAAGGTCTTGAACACAGGTTCTCAGCAAGTCCATGTCGGATAACATCGGGTTGAGAATCAAGGCCACCTTGATATTGGCATCGAGCCTTTCCAGCAGACAACGGCAAAGGGTGGTTTTACCCGTTCCCACATCGCCGGTGATGGTCATGAATCCTTCACGCTGGTTGATGCCGTAAAGCATATGGTCCAAAGCCCCCTGATGATGTTTGCTCAGGAAAATGAACCGGGGGTCCGGTGTCAGACTGAAAGGCTTTTCACTCAATCGATAAAATTGCTCGTACATGGGTTTAGCCTGCCTTTTTTCAGAAGATTGATCCCATCAGTGGGTTTTGTACTTCACCCCGCTACGCCATAAATGAATAACGCGTTAATTTTTGATCCCGCTCATGGGCGGATGGTTCATTGCCTGTGCCTGTTGAAGCCGAATCGCTTCAACCGTTTTTCCTCATGACGCCACCGGTCATCGATCGCTTCTCCCACCATGATCTCAGGAGTCAACAGGATCACCAGTTCGGACTTTTCATATCCGGTCCTGTCCTGATGCAACCAGTCGCCGATAAGGGGCACTTTCTTGATCGACGCCAAAGCTCCCTGGACCGGTTGTTTTTTTGTTTTCCGCATTCCTCCGATGACAACGATCTGGCCGTTTCTTGCCAGCACCACAGTGTTCGACTCCTGAACATCCACAACCGGAATTTCGTATTGTCCATCGGGCGATTGCCTCACTCCGGTTTTTCTCCTCACACTGGTATAGACGCTCATGATAACGTCGCCATTGACATTGATCTGCGGCACAACATCGAGAACGATGCCAAGGTCAACGGGACGTGCAATATAGTCCCTTGTCGCCTGGGCTCCCGTCGTATTGGGAACAAAAGTGGTGTCTTCCGTCCCGACTTTTATCACCGCCCGCTGGTTGTTCAATGCGGCGATTCTGGGGCTGGCCAAAATACTGACGTCGCCCTGAAGGGAAAGCGTTGCCAGCATTTCATCCAATTGAGCTTCTCCATTTAAAAATCCGCGCGCTTGTCGGCCTGCATTTTCAGATGATGGGGTTCCTCCTGACCGGGGATTATTGAGGGAACGGATCTGGCTCCAGTCGATCCCGGTTTTATATTCATCCCTGAGCGCAACCTTGATGATACGTGCCTGAATGAAAACCTGCCTCTGAACGGAACCCTCCACCTTTTCCAGATATTCCGCCACCCGCAGTAACTCCTCCGGAAACGCCCTCACGACAATGACTCCCGCTTGTTTATTGATCGACACATAACCTGCGGGGGCGTGGTCGTTCCCATCCTCTGGACCCTGTCGTTCTGAAATATTTTCGTTCTGGGACTGAGGAATCTTAGAGCCGACCATTTGTCGCAATCCAAAGGAAATCTCTTTCCACAAATCCGTCTCTTCTGAAGAAAAAATCCGGCTGGAACTGTTTTCCGGAACCGTCGAGGTGCGTAATGGGGCTCTAACAGACGCCTGTAGCTTGCCCGCGCCTTCCCGTTTCGAGAGCAGGTAGTTCAGATGAAATACCCGGGTCTGCATGGCAAGCTCCGTCACCTGAATGAAATCACCATCGATCTCATACTGTAAATGCAGGGGAGTTAATACGTGGTCCAGCATTTCTTGAAGAGTGACCCGGCTGAGGTTCAGGGTCACTTTTTTCGAAATCGCGGGATCGATCACGATATTTTGATCGATCTCTTTGGACAGGGAAAATAAAATAGTTTTGACATCCACATCTTCAGCAGACAATGAAAAACGCGGTCCTTTGGCTGGCGGCTTTTTTGGGGTCAGGTCCAACTGAGGAAGCGTCAACTCCAGCAGGGGAACCTGTTTTTTTAGCTCAATGAATTCGGTTGGAGTTGTTGCCAGCTGGACTTCGACCAGGTTTTCAAGACGAGGCTCTTCATTGGCCTGACGAAATTCCTCCTGAGTGGCGCAGGAGGCGACAAAAGCCAGAAAGAAGACGATCCAATAGGTCATGACTGGAGATGATCGTGGGTCCATGAATTATATTGATTTAATCGGAATTTACATTAAATATGCCTTATATCAATATAACGCTAAAACCGGCCTAAGTCTAATAAATTATTGATTTTACGGGAGTAACCCCTCTTCACAATACGTCGAAATTTTCTTCAGGCAAACGAGCCCTGCCAGGCGGACGAGACAAAACCACACGCCGAAAGCCAGAAAAACACAATCAACTCATTATATTTAAATAGGTTACTCTTAATACAGGGGGGGTCAAACGGATAGCTGACAGGCATTGTCAGCCACAACCGTTTCATCGACGGAGAGGTCTTTTTTGTCGCCTTGCGGGCTTTTTTCCTGGGGTTGAGGATAGCGGTATACTTTGCCCTGGTAGTTTTTTATGACCACTTCTTTATCGTTATGCTCCAGAACCATATCAGGGAGCAGTCTCACCTTGCCACCGCCGCCGGGAGCGTCGATCACAAAATAGGGGACGCCCATGCCGGAAATATGGCCTTGCAGGTCTTTCATGATACTCAAACTTTTTTCAACCGTGGTGCGGAAATGATCGGTTCCAAGAGTCATGTCGGCCTGGTAAATATAATAGGGTTTGACGCGCATTTTTAACAGCTTGAGCATGAGTTCCCGCATGACCTTGGTGTCATCATTCACGCCTTTTAGCAAAACCGTTTGACTGCCAAGCGGTATCCCCACGTCGGCCAGCATATTACAAGCCTTCTCCACTTCCGGTGTGATCTCGTCCGGATGATTGAAGTGAATGTTGAAATACAGGGGATGGTGTTTTTTTAGAATTGAACATAAGTTTTCTGTGATCCGCTGCGGCAAAGTTCCCGGAACCCGTGTTCCAATGCGAATGATTTCCAAATGCGGTATGGAGCGAAGTTCGCTCAATATGCGGTCCAGTTCTTTATCGGGGACCAGAAGCGGGTCGCCGCCGGACAAAATCACATCGCGGATTTCGGTGTGTTTGCGTATGTAATCAATTCCCTGACGCAGGGTTTCCCGCGTGACGATTCCAGGAAATCCGATTTTACGCTTACGTGTGCAAAACCTGCAAATGATAGGGCAATGGTTGTTCACCATCAGCAAAACCCGATCCGGGTAACGATGCACCAGTTCCGGGACCGGCATATCCCCTTCTTCATTCAAGGGGTCCGATTCCAACAATTCCTCTGCGCTGAGAAAATCATCCAGCTCTTCCAGAGTGGGGACCACCTGCCGCCACATGGGATCATTTTCTTCCTTGATCTGATCGAGGAAATAGGAGTTGATCCGAATGGGAAAAACTTTAGAGACCTTCCTGAGTTTTTCCTGGTACTCCTCCGAGGTATCCGAAAGAAAAGGCAAATCCTCTACTTTCACGACACTATCACTCAAAAGTTTTTGCCAGGATTCCATATCGACCCTTATTTATTGGTTAAATTGACAGGATACGCTTGCTTCAAATAGTGGATGATTTCATATTCATCATCCAGGATTTTTTCGCCATCGACGAGTACAGGCACCGTGTACTGACCGGATACCTGATAAACTTCCTTGCGCTGAAACTGTGGCCAGGGCACATCTATCTTTTCATACTCGATCTTGAGTTCATCCAAAACCGTGCGGACCATGGCACAATAACCGCATCCATCAATGTTGAATAGCTTGATCATTTCCACCTTCCTGCCCAAAAAAAATACTTTTAAAAACTGCCTTATTTAACCACGAACGGCACAGGGAACCATGATGGCATCCACCATGCCGTGAATCTTCTTTTTATCATGCGGACACAAGGTTGCAAGAATTCCGCCCAATCGGGGCGTTCCTTTCACTACAAAATAATACGGGGTTAGACGCACCCGGCTTTTCATTTCGACCATTGTTCCGGTTTCAGGTCGGTAATAGGAACCGACCACCGTTTTCCCCTTGTGAAACTCCTGCAAAATATGGGGTTGATGCGGAAACTCGGCCAAACTGTTTTCCAGAGTTTCCTGCCACAGGGCACTTGCAACATCGTGCCCGATGACCACTCCGCGGCTTCCCCACGATAAAGGAGAAAAACCCGACGGTTTGATGGCAAATTCTCTTTGTCTTTGGCTGAGAGGAAACAATTCCCGCCAATCCCTCACCGGGGTCTTTTCGATCATCAATCCGGGGATCACGCCATGAGGCGGAATTTCCCGATTATCGAGAATCCAGGTTTTGGGAATTAGATGGGATAGGGCGGCAAAAGTTTCAGGGCCCAAAGCTTTTTCCCAAAATGTCGCCAGTGCAGGATGATGAAACAGCGCAAAACTGAGCTTTTCTTCAAGAAATGGCTTGTAAGGAGGCGTGGTCTGGACTCGACCCTTTTTATTGCTATAAAAAAACAGTTCGGATTTAGGGATATTTTTCAGGTCGAATAATTCATAAAACCGGTAGACCACATCCAGCCGGACTTCCCGGTCGCCATCCAAAACAAACAATCCGTCTTCCTTAAAAATCACGTCGCGCGGATGCACCGTATAAACAGGAAACCCTTTTTGCTGCAAGAGATCGGCCAGATAAACCATCTCACTGAGATAGTCCTTGGCCTCATCGGAAACGATGATTCCCACAACGCCTTCAGGTGCGTCCGTCATCCCGGTAGCCATTTTGTAAAACAGTTCGGGAATGCCGCCATTTTCATGGCCGATGATTTTATTTTCATCCTTCTGGTAAAGCGACATTAGACGGGCCGTCAAACCAAAACCTCCCGGAACCGAATCAAGCTCAGTCACCGAGAACCCCTTATCCGTGACAATCAGGTCAGGCCGAATGATCCCCGGAAGGATGTTTTTAAAGCGCTTCATGCGGCCATGATCGATGAGTTCCTGAGGCTTGCCGGCATCCAGATATTGGGCAACCCACTTAGGAAGCCTTCCTTTGGCGCTGTCCAGATAACATTGGTTGAGAGCTGTATTGAACTTCAGAAGATGATGGCCCAACCGATCGATAAATTCATATTCACCGGCGGAAAGGTAATACGGTTCCGTGGAAATCCTCCAGGTATTTTCCTTCCTATCGCCATTGGCATTGGCCGAATACAACCCGGCCCCGCTAAGAGAAGTCGCAATTTCAGAATAAATGTCTTCCTCGGTGGTTGTCATAGGGCTTAAAAGTGGAAGTGCTGTGGGAAAATTCGGGAACGGGTCCAAAAACCAGTCCGGAAACCATTCAATGAAACCTGAAAAATCAAAGGTCTGTAGTATTTAAGATGCATTTTACGCAATAAAGTTTTATCTTAGCCAGCGTGATGCCGGACCCAACCAGCGTGACGCTGGACCCAATAATAGCGTACGATGGGTTTTTGAAGAAATAATAGTTTCCCTATATTCCATAGATTTTCAGGGGCTCGTGAGCTTTATCATGGAAAACCAAAACAATCCTAGAGAGCATGGGGAGCTGATTCCGTTATTTCCTTTGCCGCAGACCGTATTTTATCCCCACACCCTGTTGCCCCTGCATATTTTTGAACCCCGATATCGGCAGATGGTGGCCGACGCTTTGGCAGGCGGGCGAAAAATAGGCATGGTTTTACTGTCACCTGGCTGGGAAGCCAATTATTTTTCCCAACCGGCGATTGCCGCCGTGGGTTGTCTTGGGGAAATCGAAAAACACGTTCGTCTGGAAGACGGGAAATACAATATGACCCTCAAAGGCCTCAACCGGTTCAAAATTATCGGGGAATCAGAAGGCAAGCCCTATCGCCGGGCAAAAATCGAACGACTGCCGGAACTCAACGACGAGGTCCTGACTGCCCGCCCCGATCGTTTAAAGGAAGAATTGATCCGCCATTGCCATGAATACACCCGCCAGTTGCCGGCGGGAGAAAATTTCAAAAAGGAAATGCGTCTGGGCGCCTGCACAACCCTGAGCCACCTGACCGACCAGATCACCTATCAGTTGAACCTGACGGTGGAGCAAAAACAAAAACTACTTGAAGAACAGGATGTCCTGAGCAGAATAAAAACCATCCATGCGGCGCTGAAAATGAAAATTGACATCATCCACCTCTCCAGGATGCGTTCCAACCCAGGCGCTGACATTAATTTGAATTGAATA
>CAYPQH010000085.1:0-9739 GCA_964412825.1 uncultured Nitrospinaceae bacterium
CCCGGCTGAAGAAGGCTTGCCGTGGCCCCGCCAATGGCGGACCCCAGAGTGGGAGGCGTCTGGTTCACCCCGCCGATGAAGTTTCTCCCTCCGCTACTTCCTTGAAGCACCCATTCAAGCCCGACGCGCGTTGTCTCATCCAGAGTCACATCGATGATTAAAACCTCGATGAGAACCTGTTGGGGAAATAAATCCAGCTTTTTAATGAGTTCCAGCAGGGCGGAATAGTTTCTCGGGTTGGTGCGGATGACCAGTGAATTGGTGTCCGGGTCTGGAATGATGATGACTTCCCCTTGAAAGTTATCGGCAATGGCCCCCTGGGTTTGGATGGAAGGTTTGCTCGTCGGCTTGGGTTTTGGTTTGCTTTTCACGTCCTTGCTGTTCAGCTTCTTGAGTTTATTATTGACGTTTTTGTAAAGTTTTTTCACTTCATTGGCATTGGCCTGTTCACTGCTCGAGTCATTTTGCGATTGGAATATTTCATTGAGCAGGCCAGAAAGCGATGCGGCATTTCCATTTTGAATGTAGTAAACGAAGGTGCTCGAATTCCCTTCGGAGATGGGTTGATCCAGTTTTTTGATCCAGAATTCGATGGTGGGCAGGATGCGTTCCAGGGCATTGACCACAAGAATGGAGTTCATTCGGGACAAGGAAAGAAAGTTGAGGGAGTTCCCCAATGATTCGGTGTATCCCATGGAAGAAAAAATTTCCTCAAGCTCCGCCACCACGGTCTCGGAATCGGCATGGTTGAGTTTGAACAGTTGAATGTCCGACGAGGCCAGTTTATCTATGTCTAATGCCGCTACCATTTTCAAAATATGTTTAACATTGACGGCCATTTCGACCAGCATGATGTTTTTGGTCTCGGGAATATCAATGAAAGTCGCATTTTGAGTGAGCAGGGGGGCCAGAATTTTTTTCATCGAACTCGCGGAGATGTACTTAAGAGGAATGATCTGAATGATCATACGCTCCTGCGAAGGGATCCGGGGGTCGTCGCCGTAAAAAACACCCAGTGGTTTTTTGCCCGCATCTTTTGTTGGTACAAACCGGTAAAAACTGCCTCTTTTTATAACGGTGATATTGTGCAGGGAAAGGATTTGTTCCAGAACCACATAAAGATCCCTCACCGGGATTTTGTTGAAGGTTTGTAATGTCACCTTACCTTTGAGATTTCCCTCAATCAAATAATCGATCTTTAATAGCTCGCAAAAGGTGGTGATGACATCGTAGACTTCGGTCCCTTCAAAATTCAAGGTGATGTGTTTGGCTTTGAGCAAACTTTTTGGAAGGGGAGGGGTTGGGTTAAAAACTGTTCCGGTGTACCTGCGGGTAATGTTTTCTTTTTTCTGTAGAACTTCTTTTTCCAGAGGATGGTTTTTTTGAGGGCTATCGATTATTTCCCCGGGCTCTCCCTTTTCATGGATGGAAGAAAGAAGAGCGGATATGAAGAATTTTTGGTTCAGGCCATTCTGAACGAAATACCAGGGGTTGCCACTGGCGATATTATTTTTAACCCGCAATAATTTAAAAGTTTGCCCCTTGGACGCGACACCCAGTTTTTTAAATCTTGCCCCAGGCCCCTGACGGAGCGGGACGTTGTTCCCGGATATTTTTACTGTTTTAAGGGAAGGTCTGTCCGGTATTTTACGGAGCTTTTTTTTGTCGATGATTTCTTCTGCGAGAGCGACCAACGGTTTTTGTGTTTCTTGAGAGGTGATGGCTCCGGCGCGTATTTCTATGGTGTGGGGGTCGCGTTGGCTTTTATATATCTGGGTTGCCCGGGCTCTTGGAGATTGAAGACGCATGGCGTCAATGGGGTTTTTCATTTGGCTCAGTCTATCGGAAGAGGGTTTCTTCTGGTGACTGCAGGCCGTTGCCAAAACAAAGACTGAAATGAAAATAATGTGTAAAAATCTGTTCATGCTTTGGGACCGTCAGGACGGGGAGTGAGATCTTGAATAAACCCGCTGACCAGTAACCGGGTTTTTAATTCTTCAGGGTTCGATTTGTTTATTCTTTGGGTGGTTATTTCCTCCACCACTAAAAACTTTTCGGAATTCTCCATGCGATACACAAATTCACTCAGATTTCTCAAGCTGGAACGCAGAGTCATGCTGATAGGAACGGCGGGTATCTGATCGATTTCTTTTTCTTTTTCCACTCGCACCTGGTCAATTTTGACTCGGGATTGCAGGGCAAAGCCCTTGATAATTTTTTGTAACCTCGCGGCGGCCAGACCGGGTTGGGTTTCGTTTAAAAATTTTTTACTCAGAATAATACGAGTCCGCTCATTGGCACTCTGTTTTGACTTGTAGTAAGAGTCGTGGTTTAAAATCTCATGATACTTTTGAATGAACTGAATTTTATTCAGAATCTTCTGGTCCATGCGTTTTTGTTTGGCGTAAATCGGTTGAACCACCCAAACGGCCAACAGGTAGACGCTCAGGATGATGACGCCCCCCAGTAAAAATTTTTTATCTCTGGGTGTGATATTCAAGTTCATGGGTTCCCTTGCAGTTCCGTCTGAATGGTGAACTTCTCTCCTTCTTTTCGATTGATGATCGCTCCCACAAACCTTGTTCGGCTGAAGTACGGGGATTGTTCTAAAGCTGGAACCAGCCGGGAGGCGGTTTTGGAATATCCGCTTATTTCCATATTATTTTTGTCGATTTTTATATTCGTCAACCAGGTGTCTTGCGAAAGGGTTTTGCTCAATTCCGCCAGAATGGGGAGCTTGGATGGAAATTTTTTTTCAATCGAGTTCAGAGTATTAATAAAATTACCCAGATAATCGTATTCCCTGTCTATTTTCTGCAACGACTCAGCCTGTTTTTTAACCTCGGCTAATTGCTGATCCAAGCTCGCAATAGTAACATTTTGATGGATGATTTTGTTGACGAATAATCCAAGTAGAAGAAAAATTGCCGCAGTGGCCAGGCCGAGTGTAAATTTTATATTGTGTCTTTTTCGTTTGGGTTTCAACTCGGCGGATAATAAATTAGCTTCCATCTCATTTTGTTTCACTTCCCGCAATCCCAGGCTCAAAGAAGTGGCCATGTAGGCGTTTGAATAACCATTGCCGGAATCGTTCGATATCTCTGATGAGACACCGACTCGGGTTGTGGACACCTCCGCCACTTGTTGGATTTGCGCGGAAAGGTAAGGGCTGTAGGGTCCCGCGCCCAGAAGATAGATCATTTCAACCGATTCCGTCTCGTCGATATTCCGGGAGGATTCCAATGCGTATTCCAATTGCTCAATGATTACTTTTGCCAATCCTTTTGAGATGGATTCGTAATACGACTCTTTCAGGTTGGTTTGAAAAAAACCTCTTTTAAAATCGGGGTCATTGAAAGGAACGTTTTTGGAAAAGTCGATGTGGCGATTTTTTAGAAGTGATAGTTCGATTCCTTGAGAACCGACATCGACCACTGCGGAGAGGGGAGGAGGCTTGGTGGTTTGCGTTAGCACGAGGTTGGCGTTGGAGAACGTGGGCACATCGATGATGCTGGGTTTCAGGTTCAGACGGCCCAATAACTCTAGATAGTAATGGGCGGTTTTCTTTTTAATCGCCACGGACATGACATGGAACAAGTTTTCATTTATTTTGCTGGCATGATATCCGAAATACAGATTGTCTATGTTGGAAGAAAAATGTCGTTCCAATTCGAACTTTACCATTGCATGAGCCGAATTCAGATCGGGGGCGGGCAGTTCAAATGATTGAAAACTGTAATGAGTCCTTGGCAGGCTGATCGCCAGATTTTCCGGCCAGGCGTTGGTTTTCATCAGGAAGCTGTTGATTTTTTCAAGAAAGAATTTCTCTGACTTTTCTCTGTCTTGAGAAAGCGAGGGTGTCTTGAAAAAATCAGCATCCAGGATTTTGATCGATCGGAATGCTTTGCCCAAAAGAGTGATGGCAACCGACTCTTCCCGAATATCAATGCCGAGTGATTTCTCTAGATAAATATTTTTCATGGTTCAATAAAGTTGTCGTTCCAATAATGCGTCAATAAACCTGAACCTTGAATGGCTCTGGGTTTTTCGAGGACTACGGATAGGGTGTGACGGGTTTTGCTCCCTTTTAAATTGCCTGTCGAGAGAATACGAAAGTGAGTGGAGGTGGTGTCGTTGTAATACCCTTTTTCTATTCTTGACTGGAGAATATCCTGGACCTGGGTTTCATTGAACAGAACGGAAAGAACTTTGGGACTTGCTGTGTTGGGGTTGACAGGCGAAGCGTCGTAAACGGTGAGAATTTTTTCCAATCCTTGATACGCTCCTTTTTCTCCTGAACCGTAAAAAATTTCTTTCGTCATCCCTCGGACTTTGAGCAACTCGGTCAACGTTTCGATTCTACCATTTTTTACGGTATATGGCAGGCCCTTGTTTTTGTAATAGTCGTCTTCCGCTCCATTGATGCGATGGTTGGAGTCCTTGTCTATCCAGTCGAGGATAGAATCGATGATAATATCTCTTTCTATTCCCAGTTCGATTCCAGCATAATTCATCACCTTGGACAATACGCCCCTGGAAGCGGTGTTGATTGCAATTTTTCCATTTTCGTCCGTGATGGTATAGGTTATTTCACCGTTGCCCAGGGGAATTTTTTCGCGGACAATAACATCGTATGCGGTTTCTTTTTCCTGTTCGCCCTCCGACGCATTTTTTTTTGCAGCATCCTTTCCAGACGCCAGAAGCTTGCCTGAAATCCACCCATGATCGGGGTGAATCGAGTGAAACCGGGCGGGTTTCAATATTTCTGACATGGCCATGGAGATGCCCGCTTTGGCCAGATAATAACTTTCATAGTCTTCCTTAAAGTTTCTTGTGGTGTTCACTTCCATTTTCATGGAAAAGGCAAACTCCGTGGCCAATGCAATCAGGAGAACCAACACCCACAAGACCAACATCATGGCGATTCCTTTTTGATTTTTTTCAGGACGCCGCATTATTTTCTCCCGTATCTTCTGGAACGGGAAGATTGAACTCCATCCCCGAATGAAGCAGTAATAGAACAGGCGGGGAAGAAATTAATTTGGGTTCTTTCTTGCTCCCTGAAGGCGTTTGCTCCATAAGTCCCACGGAGATTTCCACGCCCTTGGGCAGAGAAATGATGGCGTTATTTAGCAACGGCTTCTCCTGGCCCGGCCCATAGTCTGTTTGGGAGGAGACGGGGGGATTGAATACAATCCGGTTCACCCATTCTCCCTGATAAGTTGAGACCTCCTCTTTCAAACCGGGGTCGTCCGAAAATTTTTTCTTTATTATGTAATATCTGAAATTCAGATAAGCGACATCCTCCGCCAGAAGGTAATAGCGTTCTTTGTTACGCGAAGAACGGGTTTCCGTGAAAATATTTCCAGGAGAGATTTCTTTTTCCATCATGATGATTCCCTCTTTGCCCGATTTGGGGTGTTTCCCCAGATAGAATCGAACTTCATGCGCCCAAACGGAATTATCCGTCGATGCGATGGGGCTGGCAAAAGTCACAAATCGGATGGAATTATTTTCCCCTTCAAAAGCCAGTAAATTTTTAGATGGGCCGGCTAAGGTCTCGGTGGAAAGAGATAAAATTCTGGGAGGGGGGATGAATTTGGGATAGCTGGATTTGATTTTTTGCGACAGATGCTCGCCAATGATTCTGAGCCGCTGAACCGTCTCTGTTTTTTTTCGTCCCACTTCCTGTGTAGAAATGCCCAGGCGAACGGCCCCAAGGGAAATGGCCATGATGAAACCGACAATGGCCATCGATAGAATCAATTCCAAAAGGGTGAATCCATCGGCATTTTTTACAGGCTGTGTCATGATATTAGACCTAAAAACCGGAAATATTTTGCGATTGTGACGCCGCTCCGCTGATGTTGGAATTGACTTGACCGGATGAAGAGGGTGGAGACACTGGTGTGGGTTCTGTCTCCTGCGGATCGGAATCCGAACCCGCTGCCGTGACACCACTGCCAAAAGCCTTTGCCAGTTGTGAATCTGGCGCCGGGTGCGTTTCTCCATTCAATTTCAAGGTGACGAGTTCCACATTGCGGGATTTCTGGTTGTCTTGCCATAAAACTTTTAAGATTACTTTCGACAGGTTGATATTCTCGTCAGGGTCGTTCAAGGGAGATTCGTAAGGTTGGATATCCAGAGCCCACTTATAATTTTCTTCATTTTTAAAAGTTCCGGAAGCGGTGTCGGTTTCATAATCCAGCATTTCAATTTCGCTCAGTTTGGAGTTTGCCAGGTCAACTGCCCGTTGATACTGGTCCGATATTCCCAGTGACTTGATGCTGACGGAAAACAAATTGAAGACCGTCATGTAACCGATCGCCATGATGGCGAGGGCGACGATGACTTCCAGCAGGGAAAACCCCCTGTTATCGAGTTTCCTGATTGATTCTGGAAGTTCCGGTGATTGCGTCGATGGTGATTTCATAGGCCGTATCGGTTTTATCTGAAGGGCGTCTTGCTACCCGGATAGCTCCTCCGTTGGAGTTTCCTCTTGGAAAAAATTTAATGGCAAAATTTCCTTGTTCGATCGTTTCATCATCGCCGGTGACATGCGTCATTGCATATCCGGGGGCGAGGGTTCTAACTGTGGTGGTGCGATTTTTCTCCTTGGCGGTGATCCAGTATTGCCGGTTGTCCATGTCTCCGTTGAAGGTGAACACGACTTTGCGGGCGATGGCTTCGCTCCGGGCAAACCGCAAAGCCGAATTTATTTTGCGTGTTTCGGACTGATGTTTGATGCGGTCCAGAGTAGACATAAGAAAAGGTGTCGTCAGGCCCGCGATCAATCCAATGAAAACGAGGACAATGATGACCTCCACCAGGGTGAAGCCACGCGCGTTCCCCAGTTTTCCTGAAAATTTACTCAAAGTTTTTCCAGCTGACGATGTCCAGATTATTTTCTTCGCCGCCCTCTGTTTTGTCCGCGCCGTAGGAAATCAGGTCGTAATCTCCGTGCTCGCCGGGTGCGGCGTAGATATATTCATGGCCCCAGGGATCTTTAGGAACCTCTTTTTTCAGGTAGCTTTTAATGGCTTCCAGGCCCTCTTCCGTGGTCGGGTATTTATGGTTTTCCAGGCGGTATAAATCGAGTGCCTGACCCAGCATTTCGATTTGTGCCTGCGCACTCTGCTGACTGGCTTTATCGACACTGCCAAAAAGCTTGGGCATGACAAAAGCCGCCAACAACGCGATGATCACCATGACCACCATCAGCTCAATCAAGGTGAAACCGTTGGCGTTACGAATCCGGTTGTTGGATGTTGGGGTTATGTTCATTTCTTTCCTTAATATTTATGGTTCAAACAACTAGTTAAAAAGACATGTCGTTGATGCTGAAAATCGCCATTAACATGGAGATCACGATGAACCCGATTATGAGCGCCATCAATAAAATCATCATGGGTTCTATCATGGATACAACCTGCTTGATGGAAAGCTCCACTTCCTTGTCGTAAGTCTCCGAAACTTTAGTCAGCATGTCGTCCAGGGTTCCTGATGATTCCCCCACCGTGATCATGTGCACCGCCATTGCCGGGAAAATACCCGATTGTTGCAGGGGCCCGGACAAGCCTTTGCCACTTTTTAAACCCGCTTGCAGGGGTTGCATTGCGGAAACGATGACGCTATTACCCACTATGGATTTCACGATTCCCAGGGCATGCAAAATTGGAACGCCGCTTTTCAATAAAGTGGAAAGGGTCAGGCTGAATCTGGAAACTTCAATTTTTCGAACCAGCGCTCCAAAAAGAGGGAGCTTGAGTATCAGCGAATCCCATCGGTATTTCCCCCGTTCTGTTTTAATATAAGATGTGAAACCCGCGATCACCAGAATGAACAGGATCAGCAACAGCCACCAGTAATTGGAAACGACGGTGCTCAGGCCCAGCATGATTTTTGTGGGCAGAGGCAGGGCCGTTCCCATGTCTTCAAACAGGACGGAAAATCGGGGGATGACCACCGTGATCAAAACGATGACTGCGGAACCGCCCACCAGGGCTAAAATTGCGGGATAGACCAAAGCGGAGCGAATGTTGTTTTTTAGATCCTCGGATTTTTCCATGAACTTTGCCAGCCGGTCCAGAGATTCGGTCAATGCGCCTCCCTCTTCGCCCGCGCGGATCATGTTCACGTATAGTTTGGAAAATGTTCCGGGATGCTCCGACAACGCTTCGGCAAAAGAGCTTCCTCCGTGTACTTTTTTCTGAATATCCGACAGAGTTTCTTTGAGTTGTTCCTTTTCGGCTAATTTTACCAGGCTGGAAAGACTGCTGTCCAAAGTGATGCCCGCGCCCACCAGGGTGGCGAGCTGTTGCGTCATGTTCAGTATTTCTTTTTGCGATATGCGATTAAAAAAGTCTGTCCAGGGTAATTTATTGCCCCGGGCAAATCTCTTGCCGGGTTTCCCTTCAGTCACCTGAATGGGGAAATAATTTAATTTCTGGATTTGTTTGACCGCCACATGATAATCCGGGGCTTCCAGGTCGCCCTCAACATATTGCCCATTTTGATCGGTCGCTTTGTAAACAAAAACAGTCATGGCTTATTTATAGAAATGCATTAGCGTTGGTCGCCTACGGTCACTCGCAAAATTTCTTCCACCGTTGTGACTCCCTTGAGGACTTTTTTCCAACCGTCGTCGCGTAAGCAGTGCATGCCGCCCTGGCGCGCGGTTTTGCGAATCGTTTGCGCATTGGCTTTGGCAAGGATGAGCCCTCGGATGGTTTCATCTACAATCAGAAGTTCATAAATTCCCGCGCGTCCGCGGTATCCTGTAAAGCTACAGTGTTTACAGCCTTTTCCGTGATAGGTCGTGATCCCTTGTTTTGCCCAGGACCCCATTTCTTTTAGCAGACCGGGGTCGAGGGTCGCCGGTTGCTTGCATTCTTCGCAAATCACCCGAACCAGCCGTTGGGCCAGAACCCCCAGCAAGGCCGAGGAAATCAGGAAGTTTTCGATTCCCATATCCAGCAGGCGGGTGATGGCGCCCGCGGCATCGTTGGTGTGAACGGTGCTGAAAACCAAATGACCGGTCAGGGCGGCCTGAATGGCGATCTCCGCTGTTTCCGGGTCGCGGATCTCTCCTACCATGATGACGTCAGGGTCTTGTCTGACGATGGATCTGAGACCGCTGGCGAAGGTCAGGCCGATCTGCGGCTTGACGTGAATCTGGTTGATCCCCCGCATCTGGTATTCCACCGGATCTTCGACGGTGATGATTTTTTTCTCAGACGTGTTGATTTTGTCCAGAGCGGCATAGAGAGTGGTGGTTTTACCGCTACCGGTAGGACCGGTCACCAGCAGTTTCCCGTAAGGTTTATTGATCAAAACCAGGAGTTGCTCCAGTTGTTTCTTTGGAAACCCCAGGTGTTCGAGTTCCACTTTCAGGTTACTGCGATCGAGGATTCGCATGACCACACTTTCCCCGTAAAGCGTGGGCAGTGTGGACACCCGCATGTCGATGTCTTTGCCTAATATTTTCAGCTTGATTCTGCCATCCTGGGGCAGTCGGCGTTCGGAAATATCCAGTTTAGCCATGATCTTGATGCGCGTGGTGATCGCCGAGTTTAACTTTTTAGGCGGCGCCTCGAATTCGTGCAACATGCCGTCGATTCGATACCGCAGGATGAGGTCTTCCGCAAAAGGTTCGAGGTGAATGTCGCTTGCGCGTTTTTCAACGGCTTCGCTGATGATATGGTTGACCAGTTTGATGACGGGAGCTTCCGACGCCATG
>CAYPQH010000086.1:0-9720 GCA_964412825.1 uncultured Nitrospinaceae bacterium
AAAGCCAATCGCGAATTTGTTTCCCGTCCCCATAAATGGGCAGTGGTTTTCCCGCTAGAGCGTTGTGAATGATCAACGGAACCAGTTTTTCAGGGAATTGATAAGGCCCGTAATTATTGGAACAGTTGGTGGTCAGCGCGGGAAAACCGAATGTCCGGTTATAGGACCGGATCAGATGATCCGATGAGGCTTTAGACGCGGCATAGGGTGAATTGGGCGCGTAGGGAGTTTCCTCGGTAAAATATCCCTCAGACCCAAGGGAGCCGAACACTTCGTCTGTCGAGACATGGAGAAAACGGAAACCCTGTTTTTTTTCTCCGCCCAGCGTTCCCCAATAGTTTCGTGCCGCTTGTAGAAGCTCGAAGGTTCCGACGATATTGGTTTGAATGAACTCGGAGGGACCGTCGATCGAACGGTCGACATGCGATTCCGCCGCGAAATTGATGATATAGTCGGGCTCATGTTTCGACAGCAACTCAGAAATGCGGGTTGGATCGCAGATGTCACCCTCTGCAAAAAAATAGTTGGGTTCGGCGGCAATGGATGAGAGGGATTCCAGATTCCCCGCATAGGTCAGTTTGTCGAAATTGACGACGGTGATGTTTTCGGCGGGCAGAAGGCTTAAAATGAAATTACTGCCGATAAAACCGGCGCCTCCGGTCACAAAATAGGTTTTCATAGCGGAATATTTATTCTAACGCTCATCCGGGTTAAAGGAACTTCTCACACAGGCAGGGAGTATATTCTGTCCCTTTCAGGTTTGCAAGGGGATCGGAGCCACGCGACCAATGGAAAGATTTATGGATGAAATGTATCAAGTGGGGGTCATTGTCGTCAACTGGAACTCCGGCAACGATCTTGAAAAATGCCTGGATGCGCTGAAAAACCAGACCCGCTCGCCAAAGCAAATCATCGTGGTGGACAACAGAAGTTCCGATGATTCTCTCAATGGCATCGAGGAAAAATTCCCTCATGTGGAGTTGATTCGGCTGAATGAGAATACAGGGTTTTCCCGCGCTAATAATCTTGGCGTTAAAAAAGTGCGGGACTGCGATTGGGTCGCGTTTATAAACCCCGACGCATTTGCGGCTTCGGATTGGTTGGAAAACCTTCTCCGCGCGGCTTCAGAGAATCCTGATTTTGCTTTTTTCGGAAGCCACATGCAAAGGCACGGGGTTCTGGACGAACTGGATGGAACAGGAGATGTTTATCATGTCAGCGGACTGGCCTGGCGCCGAGATCATGGATTGAGCGCTTCTGCCACGAAACGGGTTACGGGAGAAGTGTTTTCTGCCTGCGCCGCCGCCGCGATGATGCGGAAGGATGTTTTTCTTGAGGCCGGGGGGTTCGACGAAAATTTCAATTCTTATTTTGAAGATGTCGATCTGGGGTTTCGAATTCGCTTGCTTGGGCATCGCTGTCTTTATGTCGCCTCTGCTCAGGTCACGCATGTGGGGTCGGGGGCCACGCACCGTTACAGCGATTATGCCATCTACCACGGAAACCGGAATCTGGTTTGGGCTTACGTCAAGAACATGCCGGGCATCTTGTTTTGGATTTATTTGCCCCAGCATTTGCTGGTCAATGCGGCCGCCTTGCTATGGTTCTCCATCAAAGGAAAGGGATGTACGGTTTTCCGCGCCAAAATGGATGCCTTGAAGGGTCTGCCAACTATGCTTACTCAGCGTAAAACCATCCAGAAAACCCGGAAGGTTTCTATTGGATACATAAAAAAAGCCATGGTCAACGGATGGTTCCTGCCCTATTCAAAAAATAAGCGCAAATTTTAAAGTAGAAAAAACAAAACCGTTTTAATACCGCAACACTCACCGAGTAACAAAAAACCAAACCCGTTGTTTACCGCAAAGGCGCAGAGGGCGCAAAGAAACCACAAAAAACAGGGAATTGAATTTTTATAGACTCTCGACATTGCGTAACCCGTCGTTGCGAGGAGTGTTAGCGACGAAGCCGTGATATCTTCTCATTAGCCTTCGTGCCTGGTACGGGTAAATCCAGAGACTCTGGATCGCCGCGCTGTTTGCAACGGCTCGCGATGACGGTGGTGATAAGGGTTTGGGTTGATCCTGTCAAAATAACTTTCCTTTCGGTTTACCTTATTTTCTTTGCGTTCTCTGCGCCTTTGCGGTTAATAAGTTTTTTAATATTATTTTATTTCCAGCGTCCGCAAACGCTTGGCAATACTTTCAACGCGAACGGGGTCACGGGTTAAACTCAACGCCGTTTTGAGATGTTTTTGCGCAAGGTTTTGATCGCCCTCAGTTTCAATCAGCAGAACGGCCAGGTTGTAGTGCGCGTCTGGTAGATTGGGATTGAGAGTGAGCGCCTGATTGAACTCCCGAACGGCGTCGTTAAAATTTTTGCTTTGCAGAAACAAGATTCCGAGCTGGTTGTGCGCCTGTGCTTTGATGGAAAGATTTCCCTCAAAGCCTTTCAAAGTTTCAATCGCCAGAGTGTCCTTCCCCAGCGCTGAATAAATTTGCCCTAATAGCAAACGCCCTTCGGGGGAGTCTGGAACTTGTTTTAGATAGACCTGAATATCCCGTAACGCTTCCTCAAACATGCCAAGTTTCTTATGGACTTTTGCTTTGTTGAAAGCCAGTTCGGCGGGTTTGGGGTAACCCCAGCGATAAATTTTGTAGCGTTCCTCCGCCTTGTCATACTCCATTTTTGCCCGCCGAAATTCTCCCTTTGAGGCGTGGAGCGAAGCCAGATTGAAATGACCGGTCGGTATTGTGGGATCGGCGCTGATGGCTTGCTTGAATTCTTTTTCTGCTTGAACCGGATTTTCAAATTGGGTGTAGATGTTTCCCAGATTATTGTGGGCGATGGATCTATAAAAGGGTGAAGCCTGTGACGCGGCCAGCTTTTTTAAAGGGACAAAGGCTTTTTGATAGGCTTTCCCGGCAAGGTAGAAATGGCTGAGGTTGTGCAGGGCACGGAGCTTGCCGGGGGATTTTTTTACGGTGTCTTCCCATAGCAAAATGTTCGACCGATAGACCGAGTTCCTCTCAATCAGCAATGCGGAATACAAAATGTAGATAAGGACCAGACCACTCACTGCTGAAAAACGTAAAGCCAGTGAATGTTTGTGTATGCAATCGATGAGGGTCCAGATCATGACAGCCGCCATCAGAATCAATCCGAAAGAGGGGAGGTAAAGATTTCTTTCGCTCAATAAATCGGTTCTGGGCAGAAAGCTGTTGGTCGGCGCTAGGGTGATCAGAAACCACAATATCGAAAAATAAAACAGTCTGGCCCCTTTGGGCATTTTTCTGAGCGTTGCATATACGAAAATCAGAATGAATACCACGCCAGGAATGAGCATCGAATTTGCGGCAAAAAACCTCAGGTTGAAATCGTAGTCGAAAGTAAGGTTGACGGGAATGAAAAGCAGTTTTATTCCATAGGCGATGACAGAGATTTGTGAGGCCGCATAATTTAAATCGAGCTTGGGCAACCACATCTGGATTTTGGAAAGCAGGGCAGGGGACAGGGCCAGAATGACAACCACGCCGGTCAGGATGGGCAGATAATAATAAAAAATCCGCGCCTTAAATGAATTCCAGCGGTCTCCCTGCATGAAAAACAGGTCGTATAGAATAATGATGGCGGGTAAAGTGAGGGCGGTTTCCTTACTCAGTACGGCGGATAAAAAAGCCATTAGTGAAAGCAGGTAGCAAACCGGGGAGAGCCAGCGGAGTCTGGATACTTTCATGCTTCCCAGAATAAAAAGGAGTAGCGATAAAAAATAAAACCAGGCCGCCATGCCGGTGGCTCTGGCGGAAATATAGGTCACGGTTTCAGAGTGGACCGGATTGAGTGCGAATAGAAAAGCGACGATGCCGCAAATCGAAACAGCGGCCTTTCTGCCAACAGACGTGCCACGGTCGAGGGTGAAAAAGGCGATCAACAGGACTGTGACGGCGGTGAAAAAATGGAGAGCCAGATTGAACAGGTGGTATCCCTCAGGATTCAGTTGCCCCCAGTTGTAGTTGACAGCGAGGCTGAGATAAAAAAGGTGTCGGTATTGCGGTGGATAGAGTTGGTAGAAACGATCTCCAAACGCCGCGATTTCGTCACGGATGACCGCTTCATCATCGAAATTGAAGGGAGAGAAAATCGTGTTTCCATAGGTCAGCAGAATGATCGCCAACAACCCGAGGACGATGAGGGAAAAACGTTTTCCTGTTGCGATGGGGTCAGGGGCGGTCATGCCGGTGTTTTTTTTCCAAATACCGCAACCACCAGATGAGACCGGCGACATTGGCAATAATAAAAATAAAGTAGATGGGTATGAAATTGGGAATGAGGTTGATGTTGAACACGGGAACCATCGCGCTCAAGTCAAAATAGAGGCCGATGCCAAAAAGCAGGCAAATTGTATTTATGGAGGAGAACCCGAGTTTTTGCAAGCGATGGTGAAAGTGCTCGGCGTCTTTTGACAGTGGACTGACGCCTTTAAGAATCCGGCGAAAAAACGCGAAGGTGGTGTCCATGATCGGGATCAACAAAGTGATGACGGGGATGAGATAGTAAATCTCATCGGTATTCCCCTGATTCAGTGGGATCAGGGTTATCAGGGAGACAAGGAGTCCGAGAGGTAGACTGCCCGCATCCCCTAAAATAATTTTAGCCGGGGGAAAATTGAAAAACAGGAATCCCAAAGCGCTGCCGGCGAGAATCACCGCAAGGAAAGAAGCCTCGACGATATCCCGTTCCATGTATACGAAAACAAGGGTCAGGCAGGAGAAAAATACCACGCCTGTCGCCAGCCCATCCAACCCATCGAGCAAGTTGATGGAGTTGGTGATTCCCACTATCCAGAGTATGGTGAAAATAATAGACAAATGCCCAAGTTCGAGCAACCCCCCGACGCGCTCAATCTGGAATCCGGCAAAATAAAGAATGATGGCGATAAAAACCTGGGCCGTCAGTTTCCATTTCGCGGAACAGGAATAGATGTCGTCATAAATTCCCAGAATAAACATCAAGCCGATGCCCAGGGTCAGCGCCATATACAAATGGCCGTTGCCTGGATCGACCCAGCCTGCAAAATAAAGCCCCCAGAGAGTGATTAGAAAAGAGAGGATCACGGTGATCCCGCCCAAAGGGCTCACGTTTTTTCCGGCAGAAATAGGGAGCTGGTTTAAGAAGCGGGTGAGCGCGTTGGGCCGGTGGATGGTTTTTACGAGAATAAAAGTAAAAAGGATCGAGAGAAATAAAGCAATGAGGTAGCCCGCCAGGTAACCATCGCCGGGTATTGGATAACTGCCGAACATTATTTGAAAAAATTGATCACAACCTGGAGGCAGTAGCGGACCGCGATCATGGCATGGATGAGGGCCCCAAGGATGGGGTTGCCGATAAAGTGTTTTTCGATGTAGTGGCTCATTCCCAGATGTCGTTTGAGGATGATTTGATGCGGAACCTTGCGGTTGCTGGATGTGACGTCATGATATATTTTTGCTTGCGGAAAATACAGCGTTTTGTAACCGTGGTGTTTCAATGTATGGCATAAATCCACGTCTTCGTTGAACAGGAAATACTTTTCATCGAATCCTCCGACCTTCTCAAAAGCCGATTTGGGAACCATCATGCAACATCCCGATACCCAGTCCACTTCCCGGCTTTTTTTATGATCGTAATCCGTCATCAGGTAGCGCGTGGTGTGTTTGTTTTTTGGAAAGAATCGGGAAATAAAGGAGTACCGGTTGAACAAACCTGTCCAGACCGTCGGGAAAGTTCTGCAGGAGTATTGCAAACTGCCATCGGGGTTTAAAACCTTGGGGCCGACGGCGCCGGTTGCGGAATCGGGCTTCAGTTGAGCGATCATGGCTTGCGTCGCATTTTCCGTCAACTGGGTGTCAGGGTTCAGGAAGAGAAGGGCTTTCCCCCTGGAGACGGCGACGGCCTGGTTGTTGGCTTTGGCGAACCCCTGGTTGGCGTTGTTCTGGATCCAGCGAATTTTTGGAAACTTTGTCTGCACGGTTTTCAAGCCCGTATCCTTAGAATCGTTGTCAACGACGATGACTTCGAACTCAAGCCCCTGAGTGGTCTTGTAAACCGAATCCAGACAATCCGGTAAGGTGGCGCTGTTTTTGTAATTGACGATGAGGATGGATAAGTCCACGGTCAGTATTTAGTTGAGATATTCGGAAAAGAGGTTCGGACTGGAAAAACTGCATTGATTTTCATGGATGTTCTATTTGGACTCTATAAATAAAGACGGCCTTGCTAATAGTTTATTTTCTTAACGGTATTTTCATTTAAAATGATGAGCTTTCTGTGTGTGTGGGCTGAACAGGAAAGTCTCCCTTTTCAAATTATAGTTATGATAGTATTTTGAGTGCTTCTAAAATTCGATTTTTAGATATGCTCTCAATTTTCGATTGAAAATAACCAGGGTCTGGATATGGGGAAAAAGATTTTAGTGACTGGCGGAGCAGGGTTTATCGGATCGCATACCGTCGATGCATTGGTGGCACGTGGCGATACCGTCCGTGTTTTCGACAACCTGACAGAGCAGGTGCATGGCCAGAACGCGACCCGTCCCTCCTATTTGCATCCAGATGCAGAATTTATTAAGGGAGACGTTCGCGATCGGGACAGTTTAAAAAAAGCGATCGCTGGAATGGAAGTCATCATTCACGATGCGGCGGAAGTCGGCGTCGGGCAGTCCATGTACGCGATCGACAAGTTTATTTCCACCAACGTCCAGGGAACGGGCATTCTTTGGGATATCCTGGTCAATGATAAAAATTCGGTGGAGAAAGTACTGGTCGCAAGCTCCATGAGCCTTTACGGCGAAGGAAAATATACCTGCCCGGAGCATGGGGTGTTTTCTCCCAAACCCAGGCCGGACGAGCAATATAAAACCGGGGAGTGGGAGATGTTGTGCCCCGAATGCAAACAGCCGACCCAACCCGTTCCGACCGATGAAGAAAAGGAGTTGGATTGCACCTCCGTTTACGCCCAGAGTAAAAAGGATCAGGAAGTGTATTCCCTGATGATCGGCAAGGCCTACAAAATTCCCACAGTGGCGTGTCGATATTTCAATTGCTATGGACCCCGGCAATCCCTCAACAACCCGTATACCGGGGCGGCGGCGATATTCTGTTCCAGTGTCTTAAACGATAAACCCCCTTTGATCTATGAAGACGGTCTGCAACAGCGCGACATGACTCATGTCAAAGACCTTGTGCGCGGGAAGTTGACCCTGATGGACAATCCCAAAGCGGATCATGGGATTTTCAACATCGGAACCGGCAAACCCACCTCAATTTTACAGATCGCCACAGCTCTCATCGAACTATGCGGCAAATCTTTTCAGCCCAATGTCATCGGCAAGTTCAGGAATGGAGACATTCGCCATTGCTATGGAGACATCTCAAAAATCCAGGCGCTCGGATACGATCCCGAAATCAGTTTGAAAGAGGGATTGCAAGACCTGGTGACCTGGGGGCGGGAACAGGAAACCGTTTCCAAGGTGGAAGACGCGCATCAGCAACTGGTGGATAAGGGGCTGGTGGTTTAAAAAGTTATCAGTCGATGAATATCCGTATCTTAGACAAACAATGAAAAATTTAATACAGCTCAGACGGTGCCTTGGAACTACAGATAAACTGTAATAATTCAGACTTTATCTGATAGACAGTGTCAATTATCGAATGACCGGAATCGCCACCCATAGCGGACATTCACGAGAATTAGAAATACAAAAGTAAGACTGAGAAATCTGATTATGAAAAGGAAGGTAATTGAATGTGACACTCCGAAGATGAATGTGAAAAACCGAAAAACTATAATTGTAATTTCCTACGTTGTTATTTTTCTAACAGGTTGCATTTTAAACGATATAACAACAGGAATGGATAGTTCTCGACCTAAATTGTGGCCGGTAGCAAATTATGATGAGGCTATGATTTGTCCTGATATTTCTGGAGTCTATAAGAACATTGCTGAGTACTTACGTAAGTCCGACAGGGGCGAACAGGAAGACAATCTTTGGTATAGGCTCACGGGCATAAAAGGAAAGGATTACCACGATAAAAAAATAAAAATTCATCCTATTATTGAAAATCAAATTGTTGTAGATATTTTAGTTGGTGAAACTGTAATTAGGAGTAAAACCTTAGCACAAAAAGCGGGGGATTTTGATTGTGATGGAGGTCGAATTTGGCTAAGAAAGAGGATATATTCAGCAATTGAGGGAACCGGAGGGTATCGCAACGAAGCGAAATTTGGAATTGAACGAGCGAACGATGGTTCTCTCATTGGAGAGGATCATCTAACAGGAACTGGGGCTCTTCTTTGGGTGATTCCAGTTTTAGGAACACAAAGTACATGGTTCCGATGGATGCCAGATGCAAAGTATCCGACTCGGTGACTCGATTTCCACAGATAAACGACAGATGCATATGTTTGGGTATTTTTCGAGCCTCGCGCAGCGTCAGGCCCAATTTTCCTCCCCACGTAGTGGGGTGAGACCATGTCTAAAAAAAATCTCCTGATTCTGGGCGGAAGTTTTTATTTTGTTTTTCTTCTTTTGACTCCGCTGGGTATCTTTAACCCCTGGGTCCCGCCTTCTTTGCAGACCGGATATTATTCCGCAACCCTGATCGACGCCGGTGATGACGCCGGATACTACGCCTATCTGCGGTCCGTGTTTTTCGATGGCGATCTGGATTTCATCAACGAACGCAATTACGCGCACGCGGAAAAATTAACTCCGACCGGTTATGTGTTCAACAACTGGCAGATCGGCCAGGCGGTGTTGTTTTTACCGTTTTTCCTCATCGGCCATGCGCTGGCCCTTATTTATGACGCGTTGGGTTATCCGGTGGCGGTTGACGGATATTCCGCGCCCTATCTGCTGGCAACCGCTGTCGCGTCCGGGACCTGGTTATTTTTGGGTCTTATCCTTGTATTCCAACTGGCAAGAAAATTTGCTTCCGAACGGGTGGCCTGGATCACGGCGCTTTCGATCTGGCTGGCTTCGCCTTTGTTGTATTTCACGTTCATTCGCCAACGCATGGCGCATACGCTGGAGTTTGCCGTGTCCGCCCTGCTTTTGCTGGCCTGGTTGCGTTGGCGAAAATCAAAAAGTCTTCCAGCTCACGTCGTGATGGGCGGGGTTCTTGGGTTACTTTGCATGATTCGCGTCATCAATGTGGCTTTCTTCGCGTTGTTTGTGGTGGATTTTCTGGTATTGCTATGGGCCGATAAATCGGAGATTCTTTCCGTAAGGGTGAAAAGCCATTTGCTCCGATTCATAGCGTTTGTTGCGGGATTTTTGCTGATAATGCTCCCGCAATTTTATTGCTGGTATCAGCTCAACGGCATGCCCTTTCCTCCCCGGCACATGAAATTTGCAGGCGAAGGGTTGGCGGGATTCGCGCCGCTGGATTATCTGAAGAATTTTGCGGACCTGCTATGGAGCCCGAAATGGGGGTTGCTCTTGTCCATGCCTCTGGCTCTTTTTGGATTTCTGGGTTTGTGTATCAAGAACGAAATTCGTTTAGCATCATTGGCTTATCTGGCTGGGTTGATTTCTATCCTGTTGTTGTATCCAGAGGATTCCGCGTCTTACGGTCATCGTCATTTGATATCAGCGCTTCCGCTATTGGCGCTGGGGTTGGCTAGGTCACTGCAATGGTGTTTCGATAGAAATAAGATATGGCCTCTGGCCGTGGGGTTTGT
>CAYPQH010000087.1:0-9705 GCA_964412825.1 uncultured Nitrospinaceae bacterium
AATTCTTTTGTTGAAAGAAAAGATGATCATCGAAGTTCAGCAACGAAATTTCTATCAGGTTCTGGGCATCCAGGCGGATGCCTCGCAGAACGGTATCGACCACGCCTATAAAAGATTGATTCGCCGGTTCGACACGGCAGGCTCTGGCCGGTCTCCCAAAGCCCAGGCTTCCCTCAAGGGGAAGATCTCTTTATTGCAGGAGGCATACGATACGCTCTCCAACGTAGAAAAACGCGATGAGCACGACCAGTGGATCGAAGATCAGGGCAAACGCCCCCCCCGGACCACAACCAATTCGCATCCGGCTGCCCTCAGAGACTGGGAAACACCCGCAGTCGCTAAAAATAAACCCGCCAATATTTATCAGGACTATTTTGGTCTGTCGGAAAAACCTTTCGACCTGACCCCCGACCCCAAGTATCTTTACCTCAGCCCTAAGCACAAGGAAGTTCTGGCCCACCTGGTTTACGGCATTCAGGAAAACAACGGTTTTCTCAAAATCGTCGGCGAAGTCGGAACCGGAAAAACCATGATCTGCCGGACTTTCCTCAGAGAACTGCACGCGGATTTCAGCATTGCCTATATATTCAATCCAGGGATCGACGAACTCGAACTTTTGCAGACCATCAACTCTGAGCTTGGACTGCCCTCTGAAAGTTCCAGCAAGAAAAAGTTGATGGATGTCCTCAACAAATTTTTGCTGGATGAGCGAAAAAAAGGCCACCGGGTGGTGGTCATCATCGACGAGGCTCAGGATCTGCTTCCCAGTGTTTTAGAGCAGTTGCGTCTGCTCTCCAACCTGGAAACCGAAACCGAAAAACTCATCCAGATCGTGCTCATCGGCCAGCCCGAACTGGACAAGGTGTTGGCGGAAGAAGGATTGCGCCAGTTGAAACAACGCATCACCATCCAGTGGACCCTGCTTCCCCTGAACCTGGAAGAGACCAGAGGCTATATTCAGCATCGCCTTAATGTCGCGCTCGGCAAGGGCAAGGTGGAAATGACCCGGCCCGGAACCGAATTGATATTCAGATATGCGAAGGGCATTCCGCGCATGATAAACGTCATCTCCGACCGCGCGCTCCTGATCGCCTACACCCAGAACACCAAAACCGTCAACTGCAAAATCATTCGCCTGGCGGTCAAGGACATTGGAGGGCTCAAACCAGCGGTTTCCTGGGTGGAAGTGTTCTGGAAGTTCATCGCTCCATCGGTTGCCATGATCGGGCTGATGTTTTTTATCATTCACGATTTTGCACTTCCAGATTTAAAGATCAATCCGGGAGGCGACCAGAATATTCCCAAGATCATTCAGGAAAATCCTGTGGACCTCCTGAACCCCGGCCAACTGGTGCAAAAAGAATTCGTGCCAAAATTTTCCTCCATCGAAAAACTGGACGCCATGGAAAAAATGGAGGCCGCTCCACCTCCGATAAATTCAGCCAGTTCGGACGCCCTTATCCTCACACAGTCGGAAAAACTGGTCACCTACCTGTCCAGTCTTTCTCTCGAAGAAAGCAAGGTGGAAGCGGCGAAATGGATCCTCGAATCCTGGGGGTTCGACCAGTCCGGCAATGAAATGGTGGATGGACTGGCGCTTGAAAACCTGGAGACGGAGTTTGAATTGTCGGCCTATGAAATGAACGGCAACTTCAAACGACTGACCAATCTCAATTACCCCGCCATCCTGGAAGTGGCTCTGCCAAACTCCATGGGCACAAAATACCTGGCCCTGAACATGGTGAAGGGCGAACGCGGCGTATTCGGTTCGGTCGATAAACTCGAAATGCCACTCGAGACCATCAACCCTTTGTGGACGCGCAAGGCGATTATTTTCTGGAAGGATTTCGAGTCCCTGCCGATCGATAAACTGTCGACAGGATACGAAGGCAAGGAAGTGATCTGGTTGCAAAAAAACCTTCGTCTTCTCGGGTTCTTCATGGGTCGGGAAGTCTCGCGTTACGGCGCGAAAACTGAAAAGGCCGTACGTAAATTTCAACGCAAAAATAATATCAAGGACGATGGAAAGTTTTATACAGAAAGCAAAATGCTTCTGTACAACCTGTTGGACATTTATCCCACTCCAAAATTGATCGAACCATGAGCACAATTCTCAGCACACTTAAAAAACTCGAAGAAGAAAAAAGCGTCCTGGAGAAGAACATCGACTTAAAGGGACTGTTATTGCAGGGACAGGAGCCCGTCTACCCGCAGGCGATCGAAAATGAATCGCGAAAATGGGGGATAATCGGCGGACTGATCATCGGCGGGATTCTGCTCGGTGGACTCACGGTGCATTTTTTGAACCCTGAAAAAACCAACCTCCCCGAGACCAACCCAGCGTTCGTTCTGAAATCCATTTCCCCGGCACCCAAGGTGAGAAAACCACCTGCGCCCAAAAAAATCTATCCCGGTTTTCCGCTCGATCGCATTCAGGAAATCCCTTCAAAGGCAATGACCGAAATGTCCGAGATGTCGGACCCAATGCGGGACGATGATTTTTTTGGCCCCGAAGACGCGCTCATTTTGCCAACGGAACCTTCACCCCCTGTCATGAACGAAATCCAGGGTTCGCAGGAAATCCGTGAGATCGAGTCGCTGATTCAATCTGCGATGGTCACCAAGGAAACAGACACCGTGAACTGGGAAGAAATTTCCGCATTTGCTCCGAACGTCTCACAACATATTCCCGGCATCAAGCTGAAGGGCATCATTTTTTTAAATTCCGACAACCCGGTCAATCATATTTTCGTGTCCACCCCGAATGAAAATAACCGGAAACTCCGGGTGGGGGACACTCTGTTGAGAGCTACTCTGGAAGCCATCGAATCGCAAAAAGCCATTTTCACTTATCAGGGCCAAAGGGTTGAAAAAACCATCGGCGAGTGAATCACAACACCCGCGTCTCACCCTTAAAACGCCTGTTCGGGCATACACTCAATTTTCGATGCAGTTCTGAAATTTCATCAATAGCATTGGGTTGCCGCGGATTTTCAGTTTTCGGGTGACCACCGGCCAAAAGGGAGAAATTTCATTGCTGGCGATTTTCAGCCAGGTTTTGGAATCCGCCCGCACCCTGAGATGCGCTTCACCAACATGCCCTTCCTCGACCTTTATTTTCCCCTCAGCAATCGCCACGGTGATGACGCGTTGCTCCTGGCCGGTAAACTGAAAATGAATCTTGAGCTCAAGACCTTGAGCCTTTTCGCGATTGAACGCCACTTTGATCCCGTTGATAAAACCCGTTAATGACGTGGGCCGAAACGGCGTCGCAATATACCGGATCTCTTTATGAGGATTTTTTCTCGCCACCTTTTCAGCCGTAGTGCCGGGTCTCACATAAACCGGTTCGGGTTTGTCCTTCAGCGGTATCACGATATTGTTGACATATTCTTTCTTGTCCATTTCAAAAAGTGGCAGGACATTTTCTCCCGCGGGACACACCGCCATGCAGTAGGCCGCCTTGTAATTGGCTCCAAACGACAAAGACTGCCAGATGGACATGGTTTCGCTGTCTCGTACTTTCGACCGGTATTGCTTGACGCTTTTCGACGCAACCAGTTGTTCCGTCCAATCCTGAAAACCGCCCATGAACTCGCGGTAGTTGTGGTTGTAGCAGGCCGAAAAATCGAACTCCCAGTTAGAGTGTATGGCGCCCACCGGACAAACCGACACGCACAGGTTGCAGGTGACGCAGGGGTTATAATCCAGAGGCCGGTCATATACGTCCATTTGGGCGTCGATCAAAATCGATTCCAGAAGAATGAAGTTTCCTAACCTCGGATGAATGACGTTGCGGTTTTTCCCCATCCGCCCCATGCCCGCCTCCTCCGCCATCCGTTTGTGGCTGACGTCCCAGATTTTAAGCGTGCCCCATCGGTCCATGTCCATGGGAAACCCCACGGTGGGAACCACGCCGCGCACGCCGTGACGGTTGAGACGTTTGACGATCCTGCGGGAGATTTGCGTGATGTCCTCGGTGGTTTTGTGGAATTCCTCGTTGGCGACATAGCGCGCCGGGCTTTGAATGTTTTCCCGGTTCATGGCCTGCACCAGGGAAATGACGGTTCGGGTTCTTGGGAACACATGGTGAATGCCCTCGCGTTCAGAGTCCAGGGCCGGGCGGTCGACCTCGATGACCCCGACATCGTCGGCGCCCTCCTCAAGACAGATTTTCTTCAGCCAATTGGCTGAAAGAGTTTCCTGGTTTTGTCCTCTCTGATTTTCTTTTATATCTGTAATCGTTTGCATACTCAGGGCCCTTTATTTTAGTGCATATACACCTATTAGATTAAAAAATTATCCTCTGTGGCCTATGATCTCAACCGTCCTGTCCAGGTGCCCTAGAAGTTCTTTCCAGCTTTTATACGTCAGCCGCTTGATCACTTCCGCCTGCGCCTGCCTCCAGAAAGGAAGCGATTTTTCAAGGGTTTTGCGGCCTTTGTCGGTGAGCGCCAAGGTCCGGGTGCGACGATCTTCACCTGGAACAATTTTGACCATCCGTTTGGTTTCGAGAGGCTTTAAATTCCGGGTCAGGGTGGTGCGATCCATGACCAGAGCCCTGGAAAGCTGGCTGATGGCAATCGTGCCGGTTTCCGAAATGGCCGCGAGCAGGGTGAACTGGGTGGCACGCAATCCGGTGGGTTGCATCCTGTCATCAAACAACTGGGTGACGGCTCTGGTGGCTTTTCTGAGATTGAAGCAGGTGCAATTTTTCACCGCCAGAGTTGCATTTTTCGCTTGTGATTTACGGGAATTCATAAAAAGGAGTATATACACCTATTTAAATTTGTCAACTTTTTTTATCGCTTGAATTTTTAATCTGACGCCGGCAGAGTATTACCCTTTTTCTAATGCCGGTAAATCCTTGAAGGAAATTGTGTTCCCGGGATATCCGTCTTTCAGTAAAATATCGATCACCTGTTTGATGGCTTGTACATGGCGTTTTCTGGATTCGGCTCCGTCGAAATGCGGGTCTTCTTCTTCAATGGATATCACACCGGGGCCAACAAAGTTGCAGTAAAAGGCACCCACCGGACGCAACATCGAATATTCGCCTGAACAGGCGTTGACGATCACCATCGCCATATTGTCCTCCTGCCCGGGATAAACTTCGAACAGGCCACCGTTATTTTTCATGTGGTCCCGGCAATGATCGACGATCCTGTTAATATCCTCCAACGGAACGGCTTTATAAACGGCGTGCATGGGCTTCCCTTATGAGATAATAGTTGTACTCAATAGTCTAACAAAAGGCCGAACGATGACAAACCAAATTGAAATTCTTGTCAGTAAAATCAAAAAACTGGAAAGCCAACTGACCCGGGAACTGCAAAAAAAAGAAAGAGAATTTTTTTATGAGGTCGTTCGAAAAAAAGTCCGGTTTGAACGCGAGGTCAGGAAACATCACAAAACCCTGGTCAAAACCATTCGCAGGTATTTGAGAGACGCCGCTTTCCTTAATATTCTCACCGCTCCCGTGATCTGGTTTTGTCTGATTCCCGCCGCATTTCTGGACCTTAGCATCACCGTTTTCCAGACGATTTGTTTCCCTGTTTACAATATCCCCAGGGTCAAACGGAGCGACTATATTGTGATCGACCGGCAGAGCCTGAGTTATCTGAATGGGATTGAAAAATTCAATTGCGTGTATTGCGGTTATTTCAATGGCCTCGTGGCCTATGTTCAGGAAGTGGTGGGAAGAACCGAGCAATACTGGTGCCCTATCAAACACGCGCGCAAATTGAAAACGATGCACAATCGCTACAGACATTTTCTCGATTTTGGCGATGCCAAAGACTATCGGGAAAACATCGAAAAGGTGCGCCGGGATTTTAAGGACTTGAGTTGATCCGTTGCCCTCATAGCACTCCCAATCAATGGGAACGGGGTTCCACCGCCCTGGTTTTTCGACGATAGAGGTTGACTTCTCAAGGCTTCCTCTGCTAAACAGCATGCACCATGAACTTTCAAGATGTCATCCTAACGCTACAGAAATTTTGGACTTCCAGAGGGTGTGCCCTCCATCAACCCTACGACATCGAAGTGGGTGCGGGAACCTTCAACCCCGCCACGTTTTTCCGGGTTCTTGGGCCTGAGCCCTATAGCGCGGCTTATGTAGAACCCTCGCGCCGACCGACCGACGGACGCTACGGGGAAAACCCCAATCGACTCCAGCACTATTATCAATTTCAGGTGATCGTCAAACCGTCTGCCCTGGACATTCAGGAACTCTACCTCGAAAGCCTCACAGCACTTGGGATCGACTCTAAGAAACACGACATCCGGTTTGTCGAGGACGACTGGGAATCCCCCACTTTGGGCGCCTGGGGTTTGGGATGGGAAGTGTGGCTCGATGGCATGGAGATCACCCAGTTCACTTATTTCCAACAGGTGGGCGGAATCGACCTGTCCCCGGTCACGGTAGAATTGACCTATGGGCTGGAGAGAATCACCATGTATTTACAAAATATCGACAATGTTTACGACTTGAAATGGAACGACACCCTCCTGTATGGCGATGTCCATCTGGAAACAGAAAAACAATTTTCGCGCTACAATTTTGAAGCGTCCGGCAAGGAGAGGTTGTTCAAATGGTTCGACATGTACGAACAGGAAGCCCGTGATCTTCTAGAAAAAGAATTGGTTCTACCGGCCTACGATTACACCTTGAAGTGCTCGCATGCGTTCAACCTGCTGGATGCGCGCGGCGCTATCAGCGTGACCGAGCGCACCGGGTTCATCGGCCGGGTCCGAAAACTTGCCCGTTTGTGCGCGGAGGGTTATCTCCTGCAAAGGGAGGCGATGGGGTTTCCCCTGCTCAGGAAATAAAAACATCCGCATCACGACGACGTGGTTTTTTCTACGGCATCTTCGGATACTTCCTTCCCCGGCAGACCTTTCCATTCTTGCAACTGTTTTTCTATCGTTTTCCGGGTGTCGCCGTCCAAGCGTTTGAGTTTCTGATAAAGAACGAGAGCTTCTTCGGCAAAGCCAATCGCCTCAGGAATATTTTCCGAAAGCTTTGTTACCTGAGCCAGGTTCCACAACGTTTCCCCTTCCTTGGCCTTGTCCCCGGACTTCTGGAAAAGCGCCAGGGCTTTTTGGAAATGCTTAATCGCTTCCCGGTGGTTGCCCGATTGCAAATAAGAATGCCCCATTTGCTCCGTCATCAGGCACACATTGTTTCGATCTTTCAATACCTGTGCCAATGCCAACCCCTGCTGAAAATAGGACAACGCCTTTTTAAATTTTTCTGCCCCCGTGTACGCTTCCCCTAATTTTCCGAGCAGGACGATTTCCCCTTTTTTATCGCTGAATTTTTTAACCAGTGCCAAACCTTTATCAAAGTTTTCGATGGCATTTTCGTGGTCGTTCAGAGAAACATAGATCGCCCCAAGGTCGCCTGAAATTCGTCCTTGACGCTTCGTGTCCTTGAGGGCCGTCGCAATTTCCAATTCCTTTTTGTAATATTCAATGGCCTGTTCAGTATCTCCCACTTCAAAATAAACCTGGCCCAGTTTTTCCAGTTTAAATTCTTCCCCTTCGGGTTCTTCGGATTTTTGCAGAAGTTTCAGTTCTTTTTCTAAAAATTCAATGGCGCGGTGGGGCTTGCCAAGAACCAGATTGGCCAGACCCAGTTGTCCAAGCGCCTTCATTTCGGTTGCACTATCATCCGCTTGCTTCGACAACTTGAGCGCTTCCTCCAGGTACTCCAGCGCCTCTTCCCCTTGATCCAGCCGAGTGTGATTGACCCCCAGAAGCAAGTGATATTTGGCTTCGACTTCCGTTTCGTTCAAGCGTTTAGCAGAATTCAAAGCGGCCTCGAACCATTGCAGGTTTTCGACTGCCGATTTTCGATGGCCAAGCAAGGATGCCGCCGCTTCCGCATAAGACAGGCAGAGGTTGTCCGCTTCATTATCCTGCTCACTGTTTTTTTCCGCCCAGGTCCAGCCTTTTTTTATATTCTCCCATTCCACATCGAACAGGTTCAAACCCTGGGCGCGATCCTTACCTCCGCCTGAGTAAAACTCTCCGGCGGCAATCGTCACCGTCAGAAAATAGGCCGCAAATCTTTTTTCCGCCAACGCCATCTCGCCATCTTTCAACCGCAACATCAGAAATCTGCGCACCTGGGGGTGAAAGTAGAAGCGACCGTTTTCGTCATTGTGAGAGAGCAAACCGAGCGAGAGCAGGTTTATCAAATGTTCATTGTCGGAGTCTTCACAAAGAAAAATAGCCGCCTTACGATCAAACGACTCTGGAAAAAGAACGAGTTTTCTGAGAACGCCGGCGGCTTTTTCGGAAAGGGACCGATAGCAAATGCTAAGGACCACATCCAGACTCTGTTGGATCGCATCCCCCGCTCCGGATTGGAGTTGCTTTAACCCCTGCCTGAGGGAGTCTAAAAACTTGGAGCAATCCTTCTTCTGATAGAAGGCAACGTACAGCCCGGAAAGAACAAGCGCCAAAGGGAAATCGCCGCACATTTTTGCGATCTCATTGCCCCAGAAACCCGTGCGTGGAGACGTTTGCAATAGCAGTTTTTGCGCGTCTCCCGTATCCAGCGGATTGACTTTTTTGGGAATCAGGTTAGGCATGGACAAAGGTTTGAGAGACGTCACGATGAGGGCGCAGTTGGTTGGAGGAAGAAGGCGTTTTAAATTTTGCAGGTTCGGGACATTGTCCAGAAACAATATAACTTTTCGGCGCTGTAACAGGCCGGTATACAGATGCGTTCTCTTGGAATCGTTTTCAGGAAATTTTTCAGAGGAACGAAGCAGGTTGATGACGCTGATCATGACATCTTCAGACGAAAGCGGATTGGAGGAAGCACCGCGCATGTCTACATAGATGGGGTCTTCATCAAAACGCGCCAACAAACTTTTAACGAAAACCGATCCCAAAGTGGTTTTACCCACGCCGCTTTTTCCATAGAGCCCTATTAAAACGGGGCCACTTCCAATGCGGGAGAAAACGTCGGCGAGAATATTTTTTCTGCCAACAAAGTTTTTAGGGATTGGCGGCGCCTTCAGAAGGGGTACGGTTGCAAACCGCGATTTCGCGACGGCTTTCCGGGCCTTAACAAAGTCCTCCTTCCTTTTGGAAAACAAATCCGATATGGAAGTTACAATGGACGACGGTTCGCCTGAGGATTTTTTCTCAGAATCTTGCTCTTCATTTTTTTCTTGCTTGCCCTTAAGAAGCACAACCGCAACTCCCATTGCGGCAAGGGCAAATATCAGGATGGATAACATAAAGCTCACGGGAAAAAAATTAGTATCATCGACACAGTTTCAATATTTGACCAGACAACAACCCAAAGAACCCGGCGGAAAGAGAGATGATGAAACACAAATCTCTTTCAATTAATTCAAATTAAAGGGATTATCTGATACACACCCTGTTTCTATATGATCTTATGTTACACTCCAAAGCGCAAGCCCAAGATGAAAATAATTTTAAAATAGCCCCATTCTTTCCAAATCCCTTAAAAGAAAACGTGACGTTTCATGACAGAATTTTTTTTGGAAATCGGTTGTGAAGAAATTCCCGCCGGTTACATCGAACCCGCTTTAAACTCCATGAATCAGGAATTGACCGCTTTTTTCGCCAAAAATCGCATCCAGGCGGACGCCGGGCAAACCCTGGGCACCCCCCGCAGGCTGGCCATCGCGTTTAAAAATGTGGACGAATGCCCGAAAG
>CAYPQH010000088.1:0-9702 GCA_964412825.1 uncultured Nitrospinaceae bacterium
CTGCTCGTTCCCGCCCGACGCTCCGAAATAAGCCCGGCCTTCCTGAGAACCCCCAAATGCTGCGACACGGCAGGACGGGTGATATTTGGGAACCGCCCGGCAATTTCGCCTGCGGACATCTCTTCCCAACGGACCATCCGTAAAATCGAAAACCTCGTGGGCTCTGCTATCGCTTGAATGGTTTCTAACATGACCTTATGTTAGGATAAACTTACGTAAGTGTCAACTAAAATATTAGCTTATTTTGCACGTAAATGATTTCACTCAGTTAAGAACAATTGATCTAAAATGTCTTAGGAGGATAAAATTTCAAGGAAGCGGAAGGGATTATTATTAACCCTAAAAGATGGGTAGGAAGATATGAGCGAAAAGGAAAAACCGGAAGTAAAGCAAGAAGAAGAAGCCATATCATTTGCTGAATTTCTTGAGAATACTCCGCCGTCTAGCCTTACCAAAATCGCACAATTAGTAACCGAGGTTTATTCTGGGCCCTATTCTGAATACGAATTAGTTTTCCCAGAAATACAACTTCACTGCCCAGATGATGCATGTAATGGCACGCGCTTTTTTCGTTGCACAACAAAAAATCGTCCTGAGATTCCTGATAAAACACACCGTTTCATCTACATATCTTATACCTGTTCTAACTGCCAAAAGACTGAGAAAACTTTTTCTTTAGCTGCTAAAAAAAATAGCGATGACAATTCTGGTGAGTGTTATAAATTCGGTGAGCTTCCGGTATATGGACCACCAACGCCAGCACGCTTAATTCAACTAATAGGGCCTGATCGAGAGGTCTTTTTAAAGGGCAGACGTTGTGAAAATCAAGGCTTAGGTATCGGAGCTTTTGTATATTACAGGCGAGTGGTAGAGAACCAAAAAAACAGGATATTAGAAGAAATCATAAAGGTCTCAAAAAAATTAAATGTTCCCTCTGAGCAAATAAAGATTCTTGAGGCTGCCAAAGCAGAAACTCAGTTTAAAACAGCACTTTCAAATGTTAAGAATGCCATTCCTCAAACACTACTAATAAACGGACACAATCCACTCACATTACTTCACTCAGCACTTAGTGAAGGTTTACACGAAAAAACAGATGAGGAGTGTTTAGACATTGCTAACAGCATTCGAGTTGTCCTCTCAGAGTTATCTGAGCGTTTAGCCCAAGCATTAAAGGACGAGGCGGAACTAAATCATGCCCTTTCAAAACTCATGAACGTGAAGAAAAAAAAATAACTGCTTTTTCAACAGAGCATTGAAAATTTTCTGGAGTTATTTTTTTATCTTCCCTTTAATCCTATCCAACAAAACATCAGCGATTTCTCGTTTGGAAAGCCTGGGTAGCGGGTCGATTTTTCCTGCTTTGTCGATGAGGGTGACTTGATTGGAGTCGGACTGGAATCCAATTCCGGGTGCGCTGATGTCGTTGGCTACAATAAGATCGAGGTCTTTCTTCTTCAATTTTTCCTGGGCGCTTTGCACCACGTTCTCGGATTCGGCGGCAAAGCCTATCACCATCTGGCGGGTTTTATTTTTTGCGACTTCCAGCAAAATATCTGTCGTTGGCAAAAGATGGAGGACCAACGGCTCGCCCAGTTTTTTGATTTTTTCCTTCTGTACCGTTTCCGGCTGGAAGTCCCCCACCGCCGCAACCATCACCAGCACATCGCAATCGGGAAAGTGTTGGTTGACCAGCGCCAGCATTTCCCCGGCCTGTTTGCAGAAGATGGTCTCCACTCCGTTTGGAGGCTCAAGATGGGTCGGGCCGCTGATGAGTGTCACTTTTGCTCCGCGCAGACTGGCCTGCCCGGCCACGGCATAGCCCATCTTGCCAGAGGACGGATTAGTGATATAACGCACCGGGTCCAGGGGTTCTTGCGTCGGTCCCGCCGTCACTAAAATTTTGATGCCCTTTAAATCTTCATCTCCACCGAGCCTGGTTTGCACCGCTTGCAAAATCCGCGCAGGCTCGGCCAATCGCCCCTGCCCCACTGTTCCGCACGCCAACTCGCCTTCTTCAGAATCGATAATTTGAACGCCTCGTTGTTTCATCCGGCTGATATTCTCCTGCACCGCCAAATTTGCGTACATGCCGTCGTTCATGGCAGGAGCTACCAGCACAGGGCCCCGGAACGCCAGGAACACATTAGACAACGCATCGTCCGCCAGCCCACCAGCCATTTTACCAATAGAGCCTGCGGTCGCAGGAGCCACCACCAGCAGGTCGGCATTTTCCGCCGCCCGGATGTGCGGCATGGACGCGGAAGACTGTTCCCCAAAAACTTCATGGTAGACCGGGTTGCCCGACAGGGCTTCGAAGGTCAAGGGCGTGATGAATTTTCCGGCGTTTGCACTCATCACCACGAAAACTTCGGCCTGTTCGCGCACCAGCAAACGTAGCAACTCGACCGCTTTATAAGCGGCGATACTGCCTGAAACACCGAGAACGATTTTTTTGCCTTGCAGGGAAAATGACATAATTTTTAATTTTCGTATTTCAAGAAAGCCTGAGCCTATTGTGACTGGTTGCAACCCCTCTGTGTCATTGCGAGAAGGCCGCCAGACTGACGAAACCATGATAATTCTTCATTAGTCCTCGTGCCCTGAAAGGGTATGTGGTATTTCACCTTTGCCTTCATGCCCGGCACGGGTAAAACCAGGATTTCTGGATTGCCACGCTCCCTATGGTCGCTCGCAACGACGATCAAAGGTTCATTTATTAAACTGTTGGTTTTAAATGATTATAAGTTTTTAAACCTTTGGGTTCAATCCATTTTCCAATAATTCCCACAAGTGGGATTTATTCCCCGTGGCTTGCCTCGGCTTTTAAATAACACCTTTGTTGGATATCACGTCCACTTGCGACAAAGCCCTTAATTCTCTGAAGTTTGTGCGGACTTTCCATCCCGGATTGACATTCTATACCCCCTTCCCTAGTATGAGGCTTTGACTGGCCTCATGGCCTGTCTCTCCTAATGAACAAGTCTTCGCTGGTCCGTATTCCATGCCCGAACTCAGAAAAGACCCCATATTGAATCGCTGGGTCATCATTTCCCCGGACCGGGGGAAACGCCCACACGACTTCCCGATGCCGGCTAAAAAGCTGCACAAGGGAATTTGCCCCTTTTGTCAGGGCAATGAAAATACAACTCCTCCGGAAATTCTAGCGTTCAGACCTGAAAACTCTCAGCCGAACACGCCCGGTTGGACGTTGAGAGTTGTTTCCAACAAGTTTCCCGCTCTCAGAATCGAAGGCGAGATGGATCAGGTCAATGATGGTCTGTACGAAAGCAGAAATGGCATCGGCGCCCACGAAGTCATCATCGAATCGCCGGACCATCAGGCCGAACTGCATTCACTCCCGGTCGATAAGATCGAAAACACGTTACAGGCTTTCAAGTTGCGGATGCTCGATTTAAAGAAAGACACGCGCTTTAAATATATCCTGATTTTTAAAAACCACGGCGAGGCGGCGGGAGCCACACTGGAACACACGCATTGTCAATTGATCGCTCTCCCCATTGTACCTGAGCTGGTGCGCGATGAAATCGCGGGCGCTGAAAAACATTTCGATTTAAAACAACGGTGCGTTTTTTGCGATATTATCTCCAAGGAAAAAAAAACCGGCCTGCGCGTCGTCAATCAAAATGAACGCTTCATCACTCTTTGTCCTTTTGCGCCACGGTTTCCATTTGAGATGTGGCTGTTACCGCAATTTCATTCAGACCGGTTCGAAGATTGCGATGCACAGGATATTTCCCGGCTGGCTGAACTGCTGAAGGAATCGTTGATGAAAATGCAAATGGCTCTTGGGCAACCGGCCTACAACTTTATACTGCACACATCGCCGATGAACGGGGACAATGGCCGGCATTATCATTGGCATATTGAAATCATGCCCAAATTAACCAAAATGGCTGGATTCGAGCAGGGCACCGGGTTTTACATCAACCCCGTTCTGCCTGAAGTGGCGGCTGAAACCCTGCGCAACACCAAGATCAAAATTTAAAAAATAATGACTCAAAAACTTAAAATTCTTCTGGCCGCATCGGAGGTTTACCCGTACGCGAAAACTGGAGGGCTCGCCGACATTGCAGGGTCACTGCCCAAAGCTTTAAAACTGCTGGGTCACGACATCCGGGTCATCATGCCAAAGCACAAGTGCGTGGCCCAATGTCCGCTGGGCATTCGCCCGATGGGTCTGGACGTCACCATTCCAATCGGCGGAACCTTTAAAAACGGGTTTTTATACACGGGCAACCTCGATGGGGACATTCCGGTTTATTTCGTGGGCAACGAATCTTATTTTTCCCGCGATCCGATCTACGGCACCCGTCATGGGGATTACCCCGACAATGCCGAACGCTTTATTTTCTTCTGCCGGTCTGTTTTGGAAGTTTGCAAATCGATCAGGTTTCAGCCCGATATCATTCATTGCAATGATTGGCAAACAGCCCTCATCCCCACCTACCTGAAAACGATTTATGCCAAGGACAAATGGTTCAAGAGCACGCGGACTGTTTTTTCGATACACAACCTGGGTTATCAGGGCAATTTCCCCTCGTCTGAATTAAAAACGGCGGGTCTCCCCTTCTCCATTTTTACGCCTCAAGGCGTGGAATTTTACAATCACTTCAGTTTTCTAAAATCCGCACTGGTGCATGCCGATCTCCTGACCACGGTGAGCCCCACCTACGCAAAGGAAATTCAGACCAAGGCTTTCGGGTTTAAAATGGATGGCGTTTTGCGTAAGCGGTCGAAGGACCTGGTCGGCATTTTGAATGGCGTCGATTATCAGGAATGGAACCCCGCATCCGATCCCTCTATCGAAAAAAACTTCACCCCTGAAAATGTGGCAGGGAAACTCGCTTGCAAAAGAAAACTTGCCGACCTGTTTTCTCTCAAGATAGAGGACGACACACCTATATTGTCGATGGTCACCCGCCTGTCGAGTCAAAAGGGGATCGACCTGGTCATCGATATCCTGGGCGACCTGCTCAGTGAGGGCGTGGCATTCGTTTTACTGGGATCGGGAGATTCAATGTATGAAGATTATTTCCTTAAAACAAGCAAACGGTTGCCAGCGAGAATTGGCGTCCGTATCGGGTTTGATGAAAAACTGGCGCACCAGATTCTGGCTGGGTCCGATATCCTGCTGATGCCTTCTCAATACGAACCCTGCGGCCTCACGCAAATGTATTCCCTGAAGTATGGCACGGTCCCTGTGGTTCGATCGGTGGGAGGGTTGGCGGATTCTATAAAGGAATTCAACCTGAAAACATCGAAGGGAACGGGTTTCAAGTTCAAAAAATTCACGCCCGACCACTTGCATAAAGCTGTTCAAAAAGCCCTGTCTGTTTATCGAAAGAAAAACCAATGGCAAAAACTGATCTTAAACGACATGAACGCCGATTTCGGCTGGGACCGAGCCGCCAAAAAATACTGTCAATTGTTTCAACGCGTCCTCAAAAAGTGAGGCCTCATGAAAGATAGCAAGCAGGGACTGAAAATATTTCAGGACATCACTCGTATTGCCAGCTCCACACTGGATCTCGATGAAACTCTGGGAAAAATCATCGCCGTCATCCAGAACAATTTGCGCATCGACGCCTGCACGATTTATATCGCCGATGACAACAACAAGCGCTTCAACTTGAAAGCGGCCAGCGGTCTTCCCGGGGACGCGTCTCAATTCATTCAGCTTGAAATGGGCAAAGGCGTTACGGGTTGGGTTGCCGAGCATCATAAAACCCTGGCTCTCAGCGATGCCCACAACGACCCACGATTTATTTATTTCCCGGAAATTGAGGAAGAAAAATTCAAAGCCATGTTGTCCGTTCCCATCATGGTGGAAGAGCAATGCATAGGCGTCATCAACATTCACAATGTAGAACAACGGATGTACACCGAGCTGGAAATAATGATCATGGAAACCATCGCCAGTCAGGTTTCTGGATGCATCAGGAACGCCATGCTGTTCAGTAATAGTCAAATGCTTCTAAAAGAACAAACCATCCTGTACGATATCAGCCTGGCGGTTCAGACCTCCACCAAGCTGGAACACGGGCTGTGGATCATTCTGAGCGGCATCACGATGGGAGAAGCAGGTGGTTTCAACCGGGCCATGGTCTTCATCATCAACGAAAGCACCAATTCTCTTCGAGGGTTCATGGGCCTCGGCCCTGATTCCTCGGAAGACGCGTTTCGCATTTGGACTCAATGGGGTAGAAAAAAGAAAAACATGTTGCAATGGGTGGTCAACGAAGCGGACAAGGATGAATACAAAAACTCCACATTCAATCAATTTGTCCAGGGGTTGAATTTTCCTATCCAGCCCGGAGAAAACATTCTGGTCGAAACGGTGCTTCAAAAAACTTCGTTCAACGTGACCGACGCTAGCAATCATCCTCAGGTCAGCAACGATTTCACTCAAGCTCTACAGACCAACGCCTTCGCCACCGTACCGCTCATTGCCCACAAAGAGGTGCTGGGAGTCATTCTGGTGGACAACAGATACAACAGCAATCCCATTTCAGACGAACAACTTCGCCTGTTGACCCGGTTTGCCACGCACGCGGGCTGGGTGATCGAAAACTCGCGTTTGTTCACCAAATTGCTGGAAACCAATCGCGAGCTACTCTCCACAAGAGAGCAACTGGTCCAATCTGAAAAACTGGCCGCGTTGGGGGAAATATCCGCCGAGGTGACCCACGAAATTAAGAACCCTCTGGTCTCCATTGGAGGTTTCGCCCGCAGGCTGGAAAACAGGATCAATATTTTATCCGAAAAATATGAAAACGAGAACGAACTGAATAAAATAGCGGGTTATTCAAAAATCATCCGATCCGAAGTGAGCCGGATGGAAAAACTTTTGACCAACATCCTCGACTACTCCAAGGCCGGTGTTCTTCAACGAACCCCATGCAATATCAATGAACTCATAGAGGAGGCGGTCTATCTTTTCAAGTCAGGATTTTACATGAAAGATATCGCCGTTCACTTTCATCCAGAAAACGATATTCCCCCTCTCAATCTTGACAAAACTCAAGTCAAGCAAGTTCTGATCAATTTATTTTTCAATGCAATGGAATCCATGCCCTCCGGCGGTAAGCTCGCTATTGGAGCTACCCCTGAAACTTATGTTGGCGGACAAAAAGTCATCACCTTGAGTATAGAGGACACCGGCGGCGGAATTCCCAAGGACATCTATGAAAATATTTTCAATCCCTTTTTCACCACAAAATCCACGGGAACCGGGTTGGGATTGTCCATTTCCAGAAAGATAATTGAAATGCATGGGGGGACCATCCGAATCGAAAACAAAATTGGTTGTGGTGTCGCGGTGTACCTTCATTTACCATTGCAAAATAGATCCGATTAATATAAAAATTAAGGAGCCCTCTAACTAATTCGGTATTTTTCTTTCAGGCAACTCGCGTGCCCTTATTTCATAAGGGCCGCTCACGGCCAAAAGCAATTTTTAGAGGCGCCCTAAAGTTCATAACGAACATTCGTATTTGATTCAATTTTCACTTTTCGGTTTTTGGTTTGAAATTTTCTCAGAAAGGGGTTTTGCCAATTATTCCATGAACGCTATTTTCAGGACATGAGGGGGCTATGAAAAAAATACTGGTTGTTGACGACGAAGAAAATATCCGCTTTTTGTACAAGGAAGAGCTGGAGGAACTTGGATACCAGGTCACCGTAGCGGCAACAGCGGAAGAAGCCATGGAAAAAATCCTGGCGGACAAACCGGATCTCATCACTCTGGACATTAAAATGCCGGGAATGGATGGAATAGAGTTCATGAGAAAATTAAAGGAAGAAAGAAAAGACATTCCGGTGATTCTTTGCTCGGCCTATGGACGCTACAAACAGGATTTTCGCGTCTGGGCTTCCGATGCCTATGTGGTGAAATCCGCCGACCTCAGCGAATTGAAACTGACCATCAAGGAAGTTCTTGGCGAAGTTGAATCTCAATGAGACCCTCGCGCCTCATCCACTACGCCCCTCTCCTGCCACCGTTATTGCGGTTTGCCCTTAAAACTGTTTCTTTTGTTCGGCTATTGCCACCATCCTGACTTTCATGAAACCTGTGATCGAACAAAATTTTATCGCGATAGAAGGCGCCATCGGAGCAGGCAAAACGTCTCTCGTCAATTTACTCGGTAAACAACAGGACGCCCGGCTGGTTCTCGAAAATGACGAAGAGAACCCCTTTCTGCCCGATTTTTATCGGGATAAGGAATCGTTTGCCTTTCAAACTCAAATTTATTTTTTACTAAACCGGTACGCTCAGTATCAGGATTTGGCCCAAAGGGATCTCTTCAGTTCTGTGGTAATAACAGACTTCTTGTTTCAAAGGGACCCGATCTTCGCGACTCTCAACTTGAAGGATCATGAACTTCAACTGTACAATCAAATTTATAACCTGATAAAACTTCGGACGCCGAAACCGGATCTGGTTATTTATCTGCAGGCCGATACCAAAGTACTTCAACAGCGCATCGAAAAACGTAACCGGGATTACGAATCTTACCTGGATTCGGAGTACCTGGAAAAAGTCAATAAAGCGTTCAATAATTTTTTCTTTTATTACTCAGAAACACCTCTTCTGGTCGTCAACACCAACGAGATCGATTTTGTGGAAAAAAAAGGCGACCTGGAAAAGTTGATTTACAAGATCAATCATCATAGAATTGGCAGAGAATATTACAATCCGCTTGGATCCTGAAAGGACCGGGACGGGGCAAGATAAATCATTCAGTGTCGAATTGCATCTTCAAGGGGACCTTTTCATAAGGCCTCAATTCAACAGGTGTGGTTCATGATATGTTTGATTAAACCAGTTGCCTGCCCATCGATCCTATGTCGGTGGGCTTTTTACTTGGCAAAGTCCTCCCGCCGTAGGTTTCGACACATCCGTTTCTAGGTCCAGTGTTCTTGAATTTACAGGAGAACTGACATGGATAAAAAACCGATGACCATCCCCGCCATCATTGGGAAAAAAAATTCCGGATCAAAAATCACCGCTCTCACGGCTTACGATTTCAGTTTCGCTAAATTACTCGACGCCACAGACATCGACATCATTCTGGTGGGCGATTCCCTCGCCATGGTCGCACTGGGTTTTCCCAACACGCTTCCGGTCACCATGGACACTATGATCGCGCACACACGCGCCGTCAGACAAGGCATAAAAAACAGTCTTCTGGTAGGAGACATGCCTTTCATGTCCTATCAGGTATCCGAGGAACAGGCGATCGCCAACGCAGGCCGCTTTCTTCAGGAAGCGGGCGCCGCCGCTGTCAAGCTTGAGGGGGGCGTACGGGTAGCGCAAAAAGTGCGTGCCATCGTTCAGGCTGGCATTCCCGTTATGGGGCATATCGGTCTGACTCCGCAATCGGTGCATCAGTTCGGCGGCTATAAAGTTCAGGGAAAAAACCTGTTGCAAGCCCGGCAAATCAAACAGGATGCCCGCGAACTGGAAAAGGCCGGCGCGTTTGCCATCGTTCTTGAAGGCATTCCAAGCGACCTGGCCTCCGAAATCACCGACTGCTTAAAGATTCCCACCATTGGAATCGGCGCGGGACCTCATTGCGACGGGCAAATTCTGGTGCTACAGGACATGCTCGGAATCACCCAGGACTTCACTCCAAAATTCGTCAAACGCTACGCCAATCTGGACGCGGAAATAAAAAA
>CAYPQH010000089.1:0-9620 GCA_964412825.1 uncultured Nitrospinaceae bacterium
TCCGGTGAATGTTGGGGTTGTCGTCCTTGATGGCGATGGCCGACCAATAACGTTTGAGGGCATTTTTGTACAGTTTTTCGGTTTTATATAAATAGCCCAATCGTGCAAAAATATCCGCCCGGTCCGGTTGCAGGACGGAAGCGCGTTCCAAAAGCTGGATCGCATCCATATTGTTGCCGTTTTTTTCGTTTTGGGTGGCCAGGGCTTCGAGGTAGACGGGAGTTTTGGGTTCGAGTTGGGCGGCCTTTTCGAGTTTTTCCAGACAGGGCTCGGGTTTTTTCTGTTTGCAGTAGACCCGGCCCAGACGAAAATAGGTCAAGGCGTGCTGGTCGTCAATGGCAAGCGCTTTGACGTAGTTGCTTTCAGCCTTTTCCAACAATCCTTCCCGTTCCAGATATTCTCCCCGGACACTCAAGGGTTCCGCGCTGTCGAGGTTATTTTCAGCGGCGGTTAGAAGCTCTTTAAAAGCCAGGTCACGATCTCCGCGATCGTAGTAGATGGCGGCCAGGTTGATGCGGCTGTTGGTGTCTTCGGTGTTTTTGAGAATTTTCTGGTACAGCCGGATGGCTTCCTGATGTTTGCCCTGATCCTGATACACCACGGCGAGGTTGTACAGGGCAAAGGGGTCATTGGGTTTTTTTCTGAGCGCGAGTTTGTATTGGTCGATGGCCTCCGCGTGTTTGCCCTGATCATAAAGCTCGACGCCCCGGTTGAAGTGGCTTTGGGTGGGTTCGGGGTAATTGACGCAACCCGCCCATATAAAACCGGTCAGTAAAACGCTGAGGAAACGCATCGAAAAAAATGAGTGTTTGTTTGGCGGCATTTGTTTAATCTAATTTTGCGACAATTTATCCAGCCGTTGCATGCGAACTTTGCCGGGTAGAGTGCCGGTGTTGAATTCGTTTTCAGGTTCCCGAGATTGTTCGTCCGATTTCCGGATCAGTTTCCAGGGGTTGCGTTTCAGGTCCTGGGTGATCGTCTTGAGATTGCGGGAAGACTCGTTCAGGTTTTGAATCATCTCCAAAAGGTTGCGCCGGTTTTCAACCAGAATAGCGCTACTTTGATGCAGGGTTTCGTCGAGACTGTTGGACGCGGAGGAGATATTTTTGGCGATGCTTCCCGTGTCTTCTTTCATGGAGTGGACCAGTTGGGTGATGCCGGTCCGGTTTTCTTTCAGCAGTTTTTCCAGCTCCTGGGTCAGGCTCTCGGTTTGGTCGATGATTTTGATGAAGCCGGGTTCCTTGTCGGTCAGCAGACGGTCGGCTTTTTCCGTGAACGAATGAATGTAAGCGATGGTTTGCCCGATCTTGGCCCCGTTGCCTTCCAACACCCTGGACAGTTCTTCTGTCACGTGGGACAGATTTCTTAAATTGTCCCGAATCTCCTGACGGTTCTCGATCAGGATTCCATTCACGTTATCGAGGGAGGCTTTGAAAGCATGAAGCGTGTCCTTCGAATCGGCGGTGAGAGAATCCGCCAGCTGGGTGAACTTACGGACCTGAAAAACCACTTCCTCCACCATGTCTCCCATTTGAGTGAACTGAAAGGGTTCCTGCCCGATGAGGTGTTCGCCTTCTTCAAGCACGGGAGAACCGGTGCTGCCGGGGCGAATTTCCAGATACGGACCTCCCATCAGGCCTGCGGTTTTAATGCTGGCGCTGGAGTCTTGTCTCACCTTGATGGAAGGGTTTATTTCAGCTAAAACGATCACCCGGTCGACGCCTTCTTCATCCAGAGAATTGAGCAGGTCGATTTCCCGCACTCGTCCCACTTGCAGGCCCGCATAACGGACCGGAGCGCCGACTTCCAACCCGACGGTGAAATTAAAAACGACTCGGACATTTTTTTTCGGTTTGAACCGTTCTTTCATATCGCCCAGCATAAATATAAACACCGACAGTGCAACCAGGCTCAGGAAAATGAACATCCCCGCTTTATATTCTGATGACTTGTATTCCATAATCTAAATTTTCATTTCTTTTAATTCTTCCCCATAGTCGAGCTGGCTTTTGCTGAAGGGAATGGGACCGTCCGGGTCGCCCTTGATAAATTGTGTCACCCTGGGGTCGCTACTGTTTTCAAGTTCTTCAGGCGACCCGTTGGCGATGATTTTACCTTTGAACAGCATGATGATTTTATCAGAGATTCGCATGGCGCTGGGAATTTCGTGGGTGACGACAACGGAGGTGATCGCCATTTTACGGCTGAGGCTCATGATCAACTTGTCGATCACGCCGATGGAAATGGGGTCGAGCCCGGCGGACGGTTCGTCGTAAAAAACGATTTTGGGGTCGAGAGCAATGGCCCTAGCCAGGGCGATCCGTTTGATCATGCCGCCAGACAACTGCGCCGGTTTTAAATGCTCAGCGCCTCTCAGGCCGACCATTTCGAGCTTCATCTTGACCATGATGAGGATGGTGCTGTCGTTTAATTGGGTGTGTTCCCGAAGCGGCAGGGCGACGTTTTCTTCCACCGTGAGGGAGTTGAACAAGGCCCCGCTCTGGAACATGATGCCGAATTTTTTACGCACCGCGTTTAAGCCCGTGTTGTCCATTTGCACGATGTCGTCCCCGTCGATTAATATCTCCCCGGCATCGGCCCGGTACGCGCCGATGAGCAGTTTCAGGATGGTGCTCTTCCCGCTCCCGCTTCCACCAATGATGGACGTGATTTTCCCTCTTTCAAATTGGGCGTGAAAGTCTTCCAGCACGACAATTTTTTTGTCGCCTTCACCAAAAGACTTGTAAAGATTTTTAATTTGAATCATCAGGTGATGAAATAAAATAAAGAGGTGAATAATAAATCCGCGATAATGATCAGGACCATGGAAACCACAACGGAGGAACGGGTGTTTTCGCCCACTTTTTCGGACCCGCCTTCGATGATGAACGCCAGATAACTGCCGACCATCACGATGATCACGGCGAACACAACGCTCTTGATCAATCCGGTCACGATGTCCATTATTTTCATCGCTTCCAGGGAATGGTGGATGTAGGGCGCGGAATCGATGCCCAGCGTGGTCGTTCCGATGATATATCCTCCCAGAACGCCCATCAGATCCGCCATGATGGTCAGGCAGGGAAGCATGATGAGAAGGGCCAGAAACCTGGGGGTGATGAGAAACTTCACCGGATTGATGGCCATGGTTTCCAGAGCAAGAATTTCGTCGGAAACTTTCATGGTTCCCATTTCCGCTGTGAACGAAGCCCCCACGCGTCCTGCCATGACCAGGGCCGTCAACAGAGGACCGAGTTCGCGTATTACTGCGACGCCCACCAGCGCGCCGACATAATCCAACGCACCCAGACGGGACATTTGATACGCCGATTGAAAAGCCAGAATAACCCCGATGAGGAAAGAAATGAGAAACACGATGACCGTGGATTTGACACCCACTTCTTCCATCTGAGTCCAGACAGGGCCCCATTTGTTGGGTTTGCCTCTGAGAGGTTCTATGAAAGTGCAATACAGAGTGGCCCGCGTCAGGTAATAGAGCCCGCTGATTTCTCTGAAGAAATCAAGGGCGGCTGACTGGGTTTGATACCCTTTTTGCCCAATGTAACCGAATACGCGTCTCATTTTTTTAGCAGGCTGATTTTCAAATCCCTTCGTGGGCTTCCTGGTTTGATTCGAACACTTCGAACACCGTCAACAGGCGGGCAATCTCGAACACGTCTTTGACCATTGGCGTCAAACCGGTCAGCCTGAATTTTGTGTTGTTGGCATGGCTCCATTGCAATCCTTCCACCAGAGTGGCAATGCCGGAGCTGTCAATATAGGCCACCCTGGAAAGGTCCACGATGATCGCCGTCAGGTTTTTTTCGAACAACTCGGTCAAACGCGTGCGCACCAGAGGGGAGGAGCTCATGTCGATATCCCCCGCGATCAGAAGGGTGGCCACTGCGTTATTGTTTTGGCTGATCTTAAGGTCAAGGCTCATGAGATCACCCGATTTCCTTGCGGGAAGAAGCCATTTCTTTTTTCAGGTTTTTGCGCATGGTGAGTAAAGTTCCTTTATCGCGATTGGTGCAATATTCAACTTCATCCATGATTTCATTGATAAAATGAGTTCCCAGGCCACCCGGTTTGACCTCATGGATGGACCGGGGTTTGATATCGCTCGAATCGCATTGTTTTCCGAAATCGCGAATATTCACTTCAAATATATCGTTGGCCAGCAAGAAGCACATTTCGATCGGCTGATCCTTGCATTCGCTATAACTGTATTTGATAATATTTGAGCAGGCCTCATCGATGCAAAGGACCAACCTTGGGATGATGGCTTTGGCAACCTCTTGGCCGGTCAATAAATGAAAAACAACCTCGCGCACAAGGCTGAGATATTTTGGGTCACTGGGAACAGTGAGCTTGACGGATTCTGTCATAAAACCCTATTTTTCAATTGGTCTATGGAGTTTGATTATAAAGCATTTTTTAACATAAACCACCTCTCTTTTCCCGCACTCCCCACGGTTTTTCAGGGTTGCCTGGCCCGGGCTTAAAAAAAATTATTAAAGGCCATCCTGGAAAAATATAATTTTTGGTCATTGTCAACGTCAATCCCTAAAATAAGGGCGGGTTCATGAGCCCAAGATTGAATTTTTTTTACAACCTGAAAAAGCAATCTGCCGATCGACGGAAACAGGCGAAATATATTTAGACAGCCTTTGTGCAATGAGTTATAAAATAAAACTTTATCTTGCCTTTTAACCCGGTTAAAATATTAGCAATGAAGTTTTTCCATCCAGTGGGTATGTTGAAATGAATGGGCAATGGGACAAGGGGCATTCCTGGCTGGGAATTCGCGATATTCTTTCGCAGTCGTTAAACCAGGTGGATGCTGACGCAAAAGTTTCTCCTGACAAGGCTGGGTTATGCTGGGCTCTCGCCGTTGGAAAAGAAATTGCCTTAGTTTCCCATGTAATCAAAGTGGCTCCCAAAACGCTTTACGTTGAAGTGACCGAGAACGAATGGGTGCCTCCGCTGGAAGTGTTGAAGAAAAAAATAATCCGAGAGATGAAACAGCAGGCGGGTCTTGAAGGTTTAACGCAGATCCAGTTTAATGTCGCACCAGTGTCTGATTCAGGAGGAACTCGTCCCCCAGGTTCTATGAAAAAAAATACGCATTCCAATGCAAACCCAGGCGTTGACCAGAGAGCATCCCGGGGGTCAAAAAGGCGTACGGGAATCAAAAGACGTAAAGGAAATTGAGATGACCCAAAAACCAAATTTAAAAGACACATCCCCTCTTTTCAGCGTAAAAACCCTATGGGTTCTGTTCGCCCTGGTCGGCTGGACGGTCACCGCAAACTGTACTAGCGTGGCCTCCACCCAGGTAGCCGACAACGACCTCGCCACTTCGTATGCCGTTAAAAGCCTTTCACATGTGCCGGCTGGGGGCAAAAATTTTTCCCGAGATCCCAGGTCTTATTACCATTACCTGCTTGCTTTGAAGGCTGAGAGCAAATCTCGTTTTGAAGATGCGGCCGCGCATTATATGGAAGTGGTCCGGCACGATCCAGAAGTTGAAGACATGCGCGAAATTCTGGTCAAACTGCTTTTGAGGTCCGGGCAGATTAATAAATTGGTAGAAGTTTGCCGGGAGTCTCTGGAAAAATTTCCCGATAACTCTGTCATCAATATGATATTGGCCGACGTTCTAGCCGGACAGGGAGATGACTATGGCGCTATCAAACATTACCGCAAGGTGACTGAGATCGATCCGGGAAGTTCCCGAGCCTACCTCCTTCAGGGAACGGTTTACGATAATCTCGAGCAATACGATCAGGCTAAAGAGATGTACGAGCAGGTCGTCCTGGCGGAATCCGGGAACCCTCTGGGCCACCATTTTCTGGGTCAGTCACAGATCCGCTCTGGCGATTATGAAGCCGCCGAGATCAGCCTTGGAAAAGCCGTTACCCTGAGGCCAAACTTCATTCGGGCCAGAGAGCATTTTGCCTGGGTCCTGGTAAAGCTTGGCAAAAACGACGAGGCGATACGGGAATTAAAACTACTCGTGAAACTGGACCCACGGAATCAAAAAGTCCGGTCTTATCTGAACGACCTGCAGAAGTTGTCGTCAGGGGAAACGTTAAAAGAATTTTCGCAAACCCCTGAAGACCTGAAAAAAAACACCGATATTCACACGAGCATCGCGGGAATTTTTTATGAGCAGGCGATGTACCTGAATGCCCTCGATGAGTTCCAGATCACCTTGATCAAGGAGAGCAGAAAAGAAACCCACATGTTGATGTCCAGAATTTATGAAATCATTGGAAGGCTGGACAAGGCGATCGAGGAATTTGAAATTCTAAGAAAGATGGCTCCACAGTCTGTGGAGATCCTGCGTTATTCCGCACGACTGTATAGCTTGAACAAGCAACCTGAAGAAGCGGTCCGACTGGTCAAAAAAGCCGTGGAAATTCAACCCGAAAACGATTCCCTTTATCATTCTTTATCTTTGGCCTATATGTCGGTCGAAAAATACGACCTTGCCATTCAAAGCATGCGCACCGCCATCAAGTTGAATGACAATAGGGATTCCTATTATTTTGAACTGGGAGCCTTGTTGGAGCGAAGTGAAAAATATTCGGACGCCATTGACAATATGCAACGGGCCATCGAATTGAATCCAATGCATTCCAACGCTCATAATTTCATCGGATACATGTATGCCCAGGAAGGACAATATCTGGATAAGGCACTCAGCCATCTGAAAAAAGCGCTTTCCATTCAGCCGCGCAACGGTTATTTCCTGGACAGCCTGGGTTGGATCTATTTTAAAAAAGGGGAATCCGAAAAGGCTCTGACGGAAATAAAAAAAGCCATGGTTTACGTGGCGCCGGACCCGGTTCTGTACGATCATTTGGGCGATGTGCATTATTCATTGAAGAACTATGAAGAAGCGAGCGGGGCCTGGAAAACCAGTTTGTCGCTGACCCGGGTGAAAATGGACGCGACCGATAGCGGGGAAGTCCCCGACACGGAGGCCCTGACGGAAAAAATAAATAAAGTGAGTCGACTGCTCCAGGAAAGTTATTAACATCCTTACCTGAAAGAAACAGGATGCAAGTGCGCTTTTTCATATGCCGCCTTTGGGCGGTTGCCCTGTTTCTCGCCGGAGCAGGAGTTCTCTCCTCCTGTCAATCGAGTGGAGTGCCTCAAAACTCCCATCTGCACGAACAAACCATCTCCCTTGAGGATCTGCGTGGGCGGTTGCTTGACAGGCAGGAAGGGTTGAGCGACCTGAAATCCTTTGTTCAGACCACCGTCGAAACCAAAGACCGCAAACGTTCTCTCCGCCAGGCCTTATTGGTTCGTGGAGCCCAAACCCTGAGGATCGATACCTTGAGTTTGCTGGGTCAGTCGCTCGGAGTTTATATCTTCGATGGCCAGAAGATGACAGGTCGGCGGTCTGTTTTATATGACGCCCGGCGCAACCGCATTTTTCAGGGAATAGAAGTGCAGGAGATGTTGGGTCGGACTCTGGGAATAGAACTGAACCTTGCGGAGTATGTCAGCGTTTTTGCCGGCAAAATTCCCAGGCTCGAAGCCCTGAAAATGATCGGTGGAACATTGAATCCCGATGGCACGATTTACCAATTGACGGGCATCGACCCTGTGGACAAAAGCCGGATGGAAATCGAAATCGATGCGTACACCCTGCTTCCCGACAAAGTCATGCGCACCTTGCCCAGTGGGAAAACCATTCACATCCAATGGCAGGATTACCGGTCGGTAGCGGGCCGGGATTTTCCTCATAGAATCGTTATCGAGTTTCCCGCCGAGGCCGCACGTTTGACCCTCATTTTCTCCGACCCGGTTCTGAACGCCGGAATTTCAGATGAATCCTTCGAACTTCCCATCGGCAACCACAATACGTCATCCGTGCGGAATTGACCGGTAGATTGCCCATGAGATTGTCCTTTAAAACGCCGGCGAAAATTAATCTGGGTCTCTACATCAGCCACAAGCGGGAAGACGGGTATCACGAGTTGGAAACCCTTCTGCAAATGGTGTCCCTGTACGACTCGATTGAACTCACAACCCTGCCCACTGGCATCGAATTATCATGCGACGCACCGGGCATCCCAAACGACCACACCAATCTGGTCATTCAGGCGGCTCGCTTGCTTCTCGAAACCTGCGCCCTTGAAAATAAACGGGGAGTTCGGATTCGCCTGGACAAGAATATTCCGTCAGGCGCCGGATTGGGCGGGGGAAGCGGCAACGCGGCGGGGGTTCTCATGGGGTTGAACGTGTTGTGGGATTTGCAATTGCCGATACAAAACCTGGCTCGTCTGGCGGCAAAGCTTGGCGCGGATGTGCCCTTCTTTTTAACCTCTCCCACCGCTTTCGGGAAAGGCAAGGGAGATGAGCTGACTCCCGTTCAAACCGTTGGAAAATTTGATGTTATGCTGGTTTATCCCGATTTTCCCATTGCCACGCCCTGGGTCTACCAGAACTTCAATTTGAAGTTGACAAACCCGCAAAATAATATTAGCATTCTGAAAAATTTTTTGTTCGAATCACAGTTCGACAAACTCGGAAAATACTTGTTCAACGACTTGGAATCCGTTGTCATCAAGCGATATCCTGAGATTCAGGCCATCAAGGACGACCTTTTAAGTTTGGGTGCAAAGGGAAGTCTTTTATCTGGAAGCGGGTCTACGGTTTTTGCTATATTTGACGACCCTGATTGTGCAAAAAATGCATATTCCAAATATAACAAAGGGAGCAGGGAGATATTCTTGACGGAAACGGTCACCAGCTTTTCCGAATTCTGGCCAGATGAAATGTTGAGTTACTCATAATTATTTAAAACTCGTAAATATGTTGGGCATGATCTTATCCTTATAACCTGAATCCCTTCCCTGCATTAGGTTTCCAAAGGTTCCCAATTTTTTCAGAACACATTAAACAGGGTTTTGTCTGTACGGGGGGTAGTCCTCTCAGAAGGCGAAGTTTAGCTTGGGATATCTTGAAAGCAATTGAACTAAAGAGAAATAATTGAATTCTTGGGGCGTCGACAAGAGGCTAGTCACAGGATTTTGATTCCTGCAACGGAGGTTCGAATCCTCCCGCCCCAGTAAACTTTCGTGAGCGCGGTAATATATGGGTAATGGCAACGGACCGGTTTTAATATTCTCTGGACGATCGAATCTCGGTTTGACGGAAGCTATTTGCCAGTATATGAAGGTTCCTGTAGGGCGAAGAACGATCCGCGATTTCTCAGACCAGGAGATTTTTGTAAAAATCGAAGAAAATGTCCGTGGCGGCGACGTTTTCGTGGTTCAATCGATCTGCAATCCCGGAAATACCAATTTGATGGAAATGCTCATCATGATCGACGCGCTCAAGCGTTCTTCCGCCAAGCGTATCACCGCTGTTTTGCCCTATTACGGGTATGCCCGGCAGGATCGCAAGGTCGAGCCCAGAGTCCCCATCACCGCCAAACTGGTGGCCAACCTGCTGGAAACAGCGGGAACCGACCGGGTGTTGACCATCGACCTGCATGCGGGGCAGATCCAGGGGTTTTTTAATATCCCGGTGGATGATTTATTTGCCATGTACGTTCTGGTCAAATATATTAAAGGACTCAACCTGGAGAATTTGAT
>CAYPQH010000090.1:0-9605 GCA_964412825.1 uncultured Nitrospinaceae bacterium
GATGTGGCGGGACATCTGTTTGTCCAATAAAAAACCGGTCCTGAACCTGATTGATAAATTCCAGGGGACCCTTCAGCAAGTCCGTAACCTGATTGAAAACGAGGACAGTCAGCTGCTGGAGCAAGCCTTTGTGACGGCTAAAAAATATCGTTTGAACCTGACATAACAATAAACGCGAACAGTTGTCTGTTAGCACCGTATCGAATTATTAGAGATTCTTAAATTAATGATCATAGCAATTGATGGACCCGCCGGAAGCGGAAAAAGTTCGGTGGCCAAAATCATCGCCAACAAATTGCAGTTCAAGCATATCAACACCGGGGCCATGTATCGGGCCGTTGCTTTAAAAGCCCGGCAATTGAATGCGGACCTCAACGATGAAGGCCAAATTACTGATGTGGCCCGCAATCAGAGTATCCAATTTGTCCCCAGCGATGAAGGACAGGCCGTGGTTGCGGACGGGGAGGATGTGACCGCTCTCTTGAGAAGCAAACAAGTGGATCAGGACGCCGCCATCGTCGCTTCTTTGGGAGAAGTCCGGGAAATTCTGGTTGCCAAGCAGAGAGACATGGGGAAATCGGGTTCCATCGTCATGGAAGGGCGCGACATTGGCACGGTGGTTTTTCCTCAGGCGGAACGGAAATTTTTTTTGGACGCGACTCCCGAAGTAAGAGGGAAACGTCGCTGTCTGGAATTGCAGGCAAAAAATCAGAAGGCCGATGTCGATGCCATTATTGAGCAGATAAAGCAACGCGATGAGATGGACAGGAACCGCAAGGTCTCTCCACTGATCCGCTCGGAAGACGCCATTTATATAGACACTACAAACTTTGAATTAGAAGAAGTCGTTAACCAAATACTGGGGTGGATTGAACAAGCTCCAACCCAAATTATAAACAGAAAGTGAGAGTTATCAGATCATGAAAATAGACGCCGCTTTATTAGCTGAAATGGACAAGAATGACATTGAGGTACAGGATACCTTGTCGCCTGAAGACCAGGTCTCCTTCGATGAAATGGAAGCCTATTTCAGCGACAGCCTTGGCCAGTTCAAGGAAGGCCAGATCATCAATGGAAAAATCATCGGGATGAGTAAGGACAATATCGTTGTGGACGTAGGGTTCAAGTCCGAAGGGGTCATCTCCATGCGTGAGTTCCCCGATTACGGAAAAAGCCTTGCCATAGGAGATGAGGTTGAAGTTTATCTGGAACGTGTGGAAGACAACGATGGCAATGTGGTGTTGTCCAAGGATAAAGCCATCAAGATCAAAATCTGGGACGATCTGGTTAAAACTTACGAAGCCGATGAAACCATCCAGGGAGTTGTGGTGGCCAAAGCCAAAGGCGGCTTGACCGTTGACATTGGCTTGAGAGCCTTTCTTCCCGGTTCCCAGATCGATTTGCGTCCTATCCGCAATCTCGAAAAACTGATTGGCGAAACGTTCAAGATGAAAATCATCAAGATGAATAAAAAACGCGGGAACATCGTTCTCTCCCGCAGGATTCTTCTTGAAGAGCAACGCAAGCAACTGCGCGAGGGAACTCTGGAGCAGATGGAGGAAGGAAATCTCATCGAAGGTATCGTCAAGAACATCACCGAGTATGGCGTGTTCATAGATTTGGGCGGCATGGACGGTTTGTTGCACATCACCGATATGTCCTGGGGCCGGGTCAACCATCCGTCGGAAATGTTTGCCATTGGCGACATGGTCAAGGTGATGGTCCTGAAATATGATAAAGAAAAAGAGAGAGTCTCTTTGGGCTTAAAACAAATCACCCCCGACCCGTGGGTCGAGGTTGAGGGCAAGTTTCCTGTGGACACCAGAATCACCGGGAAAGTTGTCAGCATCACCAACTATGGAGTTTTTGTTGAACTGGAAAAAGGCATCGAGGGTCTGGTCCATATTTCCGAGATGAGTTGGAGCCGGCACGTCAAACACCCAAGCAAAATGGTGGCCCTGAATGACGAAGTCGAGGCTGTGGTTCTCACTCTGGATAAAGAAAGAAAACGGATTTCGCTCGGCATGAAGCAGGTTGAACCCAATCCCTGGGAAGGCATTGATCAGAGATATCCCATTGGCACCGAGGTCGAAGGAACCGTGAGAAACCTGACCGACTTTGGCGCGTTCATTGAACTGGAAGACGGCGTTGACGGTTTGATTCATATTTCCGACCTCAGTTGGAAAAAGATCAAGCACCCGTCCGAAATATTAAGGAAGAAGGATATGCTGAAAGCGGTTGTCCTCAGTATCGACAAGGACAACTGCCGGATTTCCCTGGGAGTCAAACAACTTCAGCCCGATCCATGGGACGACATCGCGAAAAACTATCCCATCGGCACCGAGATTGAGGGGACGATTATCAAAGTCACCGGGTTTGGAGCGTTTGCAGAATTTGGAGACGGACTGGAAGGATTGATACATGTCTCCCAATTGAGTGCGCAAAAAGTTTCCAATCCCGAACAGGTGGTCAAACTGGACGACGCCATTAAAGCCAAAGTCATCAAAGTGGACACGACCAGTAAAAAAATCGCTTTGAGTATTAAAGCGTTTGAAGAAAACCTCGATGTTGAAGAAATCGAAAAAGAACAGGTGGCGTTTGATAACTTCAAAGAAGAAAGTTCCGGGGAGTAGTTTTCATGGAAATCAATAGACCTCTAAAAAGCAAAAGATCCTTTGGCAAGATCTTCTTGCTTTTTCTGGGGGGAATTTTTTTGTTCATGGTGGTTTCTTCCATCATCGGGTCTTTTTTTTCCGACGGACTTCTGGAGTCCGACAACCAGATCGCCATTGTGGAAATTCAGGGAATGATTTCACAATCGCGTGAAACGGTTCGGCAACTGAGAAAATTTCAGTACGATCCGAAAGTAAAGGGAATCATTTTGAGGATCGATTCCCCAGGGGGCGCTGTGGGGCCTTCCCAGGAAATCTACAACGCCGTTGCCCGTATCAGGAACGGGGGGAGCCCAGAAGAGGGCGGTAAAAAGGTTTATGCGTCTCTGGGCAGTGTCGCGGCCTCGGGCGGATATTATATTGCCAGCGCCGCAGACACGATTTTTGCCAACCCCGGAACGTTGACCGGAAGTATCGGCGTGATCATGGCCTTTTCTAATGTTCAGGACCTGATTGAAAAAATCGGCATCCGACCTGAAGTGATAAAAAGCGGTGTGTTCAAGGATGCGGGATCTCCTGTCCGGCCCATTTCCAGTAAAGAGCGACAACTACTGCAAAATCTGGTGGACGATGTGCACCAGCAATTTGTAGAGGACGTGGCAAAGGGCAGGAACCTGTCGGTCGAAGAAGTGGGGCGGTTGGCTGACGGCAGGGTGTACACGGGCCGCCAGGCCTTTGAATTGAAAATGATCGACCACATGGGAGGCTTGCAGGACGCCATCGATCAGCTTGCAGTCCAGGCAGGTATCGAGGGTTCTCCGCAAATAGTCCAGGAGGAAGAAGAGGTTCCTTTTCTGGACTGGCTGATGCAGTCCGCGATTAAGAAAAATCTTACAGAGGCCCTTTCTTCTCACAATCACCCCTCACTGCAGTTTCTTTGGTCTATACAATGACTTTCAGTCTTTAAATAGGGGGTGTTTCTAAAGGGGTGGAAATTATCCAAAACCAGCTATTCAAAGGGCTTGACTTCATTGACTTTAATGCTATACTTCCGACCAGATTTTATTCCTGACAATTCCATTAATAATTAATTCGCTGGGCGGGGGGTTTGTTAATGACAAAAGCTGAATTGGTTGAAAAAGTGGCAAATCAAATCGATCTTACCAAAAAACAAACCGAAGTGGTTGTCAACACAGTTTTTCAAAGCATCACAGAATCGCTCAGCCAAGGGAAAAAAGTCGAATTAAGAGGGTTTGGGAGTTTCCGCATTCGTGAAAGAAACGCACGGGTCGGGCGAAATCCCAAATCAGGGGATAAAGTCGATGTCCCTGCGAAAAAGGTGCCTTTTTTTAAAGCCGGTAAGGAATTGCGGGAACTGGTGGACAGGGAATAATTTTCCGACACCTGCTGTTTCCCTGGGCTTTCCCAAAATTTTTTAACGATTGCAGTTTCATCTGGTTTTGAATTCCAGGTTTTCGTTTCCCCTCCTTAAAAGCTCTGTCTATTTATACAACCCCGGTTAAAAAGTTGTTTGTTGAATTCGCTCTGGTCTGTTTCAGACCATCTGAAATATAATCTGTTCATTTAATCCAAAAAAGTCATGGCGGGAAGTAGCTTTGGAAAAATATTCAAGATAGCGACCTGGGGAGAATCTCACGGGGAAGGCATTGGTGTCGTCGTCGATGGCTGTCCGGCAGGGCTTGCCCTCAAGGAAGCGGATATCCAGAAAGACCTCGACCGCCGGAAAACCGGGCAAAGCAAAGTCACCACCACCCGCAAGGAAGCGGACAAGGTGCGCATCCTGTCTGGGGTGTTCAAAGGCAAAACCATGGGCACCCCGATCGCTCTCTGGATAGAAAACCAGGACGCCGACTCCTCAAAATACGAACTGATAAAAGATCTTTATCGTCCCGGTCATGCCGACTATACCTATCAGATGAAATACGGCATGCGTGATTATCGCGGCGGAGGGCGTTCCAGCGCCCGGGAAACAGCAGGCCGGGTCGCGGCCGGGGCCATCGCCAAAAAACTCCTCGCACGGCATAAAATCAAAGTCACCGGTTACACCCGGCAGATCGGGCATCTGCGCGCCAAGAAAATCGATTTGAACGAAATCGAGCGCAATATCATCCGCTGTCCCGACAAAGCGATCACCGATAAAATGATCGATCACATCATGAAAGTCCGGAAAAAGGGCGATTCTGTAGGTGGTGTCGTGGAAGTGATCGCAACCGGCGTTCCCGCTGGGATCGGCGAACCGGTTTTCGATAGACTGGATGCGGATCTTGCCAAAGCCGTGATGTGCATTCCGGCGGTGAAGGGAGTGGAAATAGGCGTGGGGTTCGAGGCCGCTGAAATGCTGGGCTCCGAATGCAACGATGCGTTTGTTGTCAAAGGCAAAAAAATCAGCACTAAGACCAACCACGCGGGCGGTATTCTTGGAGGCATATCCAACGGCGAAAATATTGTCCTTCGTCTGGTGGTCAAGCCCACCTCGTCCATCAACAAAACTCAAAATACCGTCACCCAGAAAGGCAAAAAAGCCACTATCAACGTGGAGGGCCGCCACGATCCCTGTATCTGCCCTCGAGCTGTGCCGATCGCCGAAGCCATGGTAGCGCTGACCCTGATCGATCACTTAATGCGCCAGCAGTTGTCCCGCCTCCTAAAATAACCTCTGTTTTACCCTCTCTTTGGATGCGTGTAGAAAAAAGAGCAACTTTCTTCTTGTCACCTGTTCATTTTATCCACTATCCTGTTGCCCACAAAATATCCGTCACCAAGGGTCTGATATGAAAGTAGGGTTTGTACAGAATGACCCCCCGTTCGGGGAGGTTGCAAATAATCTTGAGCATGTGGTTCGAGTTTTGACTGATCAAAAGGCCGATCTGTTTGTTCTGCCAGAGCTTTTCACCACCGGTTATCAGTTCGTGAGCCGGGAGGAAGCCCTTGAGTTCGCCGAAAATATCCCCAATGGGAAGACTTCGCAGGCACTTCTTCGGCTGGCCAAACAGATCGATTCTGTCATCGTGGCGGGAATCGCCGAACGGGAAGGAGACGCGGTTTACAACTCCGCTCTGATCGTCGGACCGGGCGGATTTATCGGGAGATATCGCAAAGCGCATCTTTTTGATACGGAAAAAGAAATTTTTGAGCCGGGGGACACGCCGCTTCAGGTTTTTGACCTTGGTTTCGCCCGTGTCGGGATCATGATTTGTTTCGACTGGCGATTTCCTGAAACCGCGCGCACCCTGGCTCTAAAAGGGGCGGACATCATCGCCCATCCCGCCAATCTGGTGCTTCAGCACTGTCCTCAGGCCATGATCACACGAAGCCTCGAAAACGGACTTTTTACCGTGACCGCGGACCGGGTCGGCTGTGAGGAACGCATTCCCGGACAACGGTTGAAGTTCATGGGCCAGAGCCAGGTGGTGGACCCTTTGGGCAATGTCCTCTACAGGGCGTCACTCACCGAGCAAGAAGTCCATGTGGTCGAAATCGACATCGGCTTGGCGCGGAATAAATATCTCAACCCCAATAATCATATTTTTGAGGACCGCAGGGCGGACCTTTATGGACGCGAATAAATTTTGCTACTCTTTCAGCAGATTTCATCTAATAATCAGGGCCATTGAAGTTTGCAGGGACAGCCATTGGATTAAAATCGAAGGAAAGGAATTTCATGGAAAAGAACAAGTCGAGATTTTTGAAAAACGACGACGGAACCATTTACGATTCGGTGACCAGTTTGACCTGGATCGCCAAGGATTCTCGCCTGGACCTGGAAAAAGACGTCAGCTGGGACGAAGGTCAGGAATATGCGAAAGCGACCAACGAAAAAAAAATCGCGGGGCACAGCGATTGGAGATTTCCCTCCATCCATGAGGCCACGTCACTTTTTGATAAATCCAAACTCAATAAGGATCACAAGGGCGGGGATGTCAATCTCGATTCCATTTTTCCGCCGGGGATGGCCAACTGCTCGTGGACCAGCGAAACCCGCGGAACGGAAGGGCAAATCATTTTTTATGTCAACGGTCTGCCTTATTGGTACAAAAAAGAGGATAAAACCATTTCGCATGCGGTCCGGTTGGTCAGGCGGGATTGATCACGCCCAAAGCCCCTGGCGTTGCCCGGTTACCGGGCTTTTTTAACATTGTCTAGCCGCAACCCAAAAAACGGCACCGTGTCATCCTGAATCGAAAATTTTCGGTACAGAGCCTGAAACGCCTCGGTGCTCAAAGAAGGGTCCAGTAACTGTTGAACCTGTTCAGGAGAAACTTTTTGCTGGGACGGCTCATCGAACATGGTCACGCCGACTCCGAACCAGTGCCCGGAGATGAAGGCCTGGGTCACCAGAGATTCCACCCCGCCGGTGTACTTCAAAGTCTTTTGCAGAATATGACGGGCGATATACGCGGGAACGCAACGTCCAATGGCGATCACCTTGGCCGTTTTGCCCATGGGAAACGGGCGCAGGGCGACACGGGTGTGTCCCATTTCAGCGAATTCTTTGTAGATGGCCTTCCGGTTCTTTTTGAATTTCTTCGAAATATAGCCTTCCACTTTCACCCCTTTTTTTTCGACCGGGGCGCATTCCTCATTTGCATTGGCCAAAGCCTGAGGCACTGAGAAACCCAAAACCAGCAATAAAACCATCCAAACAGTAAAACTTTTCATATTAAACATAAATTTCCATTTCCAAAGGTTTGAAAACCCTCACATTGGTAGATTGTATTAAAGTATGAGGGGCATCCTTTGATATAATACAAGAACCCGGCCCGCATAGAGTTGGATTTTCTCGATATATAGAGGCAATTCCGTAACAATTATTCTCAACTATTTTTTTGTGAGTATTCATCAGCGCATTTCTTACTGCAAAAAAAGTAATCGGTTCCCTGCACCGTTTTTGGTATGGCTTCGGATTGCGGAATATAAGTTTCGCAGTTGGGATCTTTGACCATATCTTTAGTGCCGTCAGCGCCTTCTTCCCGGTTGGCAGAAGGAAAAAGCGCCCGGACCAGCAAAACAAAGACGGACACGACAAGTCCAAATATTAGAAGTCGGCTCATATGTGTATTGTAAATTTTACAGAGATCGAATTCAACGTAATTTAAAGAGCGATTCCAGACCTTCCGAATGAGCAAGAAAAACAAAAAAAATAAAGCGGCCTCAAAAGTCCCGAAAAAGAAAACCCTCCTGCCCGTTGTTCGGAAAGAAAAATCCCTCAGACCGCTGGACCCTCTGACCGCTTATATGCAGGAGATTCGGCAATATGAAGGGCTTACGGAGGAAGAGGAGCACGCGCTTGCCATCAAATACAAGGACGCAGGAGATCTGGACGCCGCCTACCAGTTGACCACAGCGCACCTGATGATGGTGGTGCGGATCGCCATGACTTTCAAACGCGAATGGAACAACATGATGGATCTGGTTCAGGAAGGCAATATCGGCCTCATGAAAGCGGTCAAAAAATTTGATCCCTTTCGCGGCGTTCGACTGTCCGCTTACGCGACCTGGTGGATACGCTCTTACATGCTGAAATATATTCTGGACAACTGGAGGCTGGTCAGGGTCGGCACCACCAATGTCCGCCGAAAACTGCTTTTCAATTTAAAAAAAGAAAAAGAAAAACTGGAGAAAGAAGGCTTTGCCCCATCGACCAAACTGCTGGCCGAACGCTTTGGTGTGGCCGAAAGTGAAGTGATCGATGTCGATGCCAGTTTGGGCGCAATGGATGTGCCGATGGACGCCCCGGTGCATCCCCTCAGCGAAAAAACCCATGCGGATGCCTTTGGCCATAGCGAGACGCCGGAAAAAATGGTGGTCTCAGAAATGTTTCTGTTTGCGCTCAAAGAAAAAATCGATGTGTTCAAGGTGACTCTGAAACCCATCGAACAGGAAATTCTGGAGGACCGGGTGTTGTCCGAATCTCCTTTGTCTTTGCAGGCAATTGGCGATCGTCATGACATCACTCGCGAGGCGGTCAGGCAGGCGGAAGTGAGGCTGTTGAAAAAATTTAAAACTTTTATTGAAGAAGAATTTCCGGAAGCGGCGGAGCACTTTGGTTAATATTGAAAGGGAGGAGCAAAATGGAACATCGTATCGAAACCGACAGCATGGGGGAAATTCAGGTTCCCGCCGATCGTTATTACGGAGCCCAGACGGCGCGTTCTCTCATCCATTTCGACATTGGCATCGAAATCATGCCGAGGGAAATCATCCGCGCGATGGGGCTTTTGAAAAAAGCTTCGGCCACCGTCAACTCCGATCTTGGACTGCTTCCGGCAGATAAAAAAGATTTGCTCAACCAGGCGGCGGATGAAGTGATTTCAGGTAAGCTCGATGAACATTTTCCCTTGAGAATCTGGCAGACGGGTTCCGGCACTCAGAGCAATATGAATTCCAATGAAGTCATCGCCAACCGCGCCATCGAAATCAGCGGCGGCAAGATCGGCTCCAAAGACCCCATTCATCCAAATGACCATGTCAATTTGGGCCAATCGTCAAACGACACCTTTCCCACCGCCATGCACATCGCCGCCGTGGAACAGATCCACGAACGGCTGATCCCCTCCATCACGGACCTCAGAGACGCTTTCAAGAAAAAAACCACAGAGTTTGAATCCATCATCAAAATTGGCCGGACCCATTTGATGGACGCGACGCCTCTCACTTTGGGGCAGGAATTCAGCGGCTACACCACCCAGCTGGATTACGCGCTGGATCGCATTCAAGGTTGCCTGCCCAGAATGTATCAAATCGCGTTAGGCGGCACAGCGGTGGGCACCGGGTTGAACTCGCATCGCGACTTCGCCCAAAATGTCGCAGAGGAAATCGCCAGTCTTACGGGATTGCCGTTTGTCACCGCGCCCAATAAATTTGAATCTCTGGCCGCGCATGACGCCATTGTCGAAACCAGCGGCGTGCTCAAAACCATTGCCTGCTCGCTCATGAAAATCGCCAACGACATCCGCTGGTTTCGACAATGGC
>CAYPQH010000091.1:0-9595 GCA_964412825.1 uncultured Nitrospinaceae bacterium
CCCGTAAAGGTGGCCGATCGTTTGCCAGTTGTTTCATAAATGAAGATTGCGATCATTCATGATTGGTTGACCGGAATGCGGGGCGGAGAAAAATGCCTTGAAGTTTTCTGCCGCCTTTATCCTGAAGCGGACCTGTTCACCCTCCTGCATATTCCCGGCAGTGTTTCCTCTATTATTGAAAACCGGAAAATCCACACCTCGTTTTTACAATCCTTTCCTTTTGTCGACAAAAAATACCGCCATTTTTTGCCGCTGATGCCCTGGGCCATAGAAAGGCTCGATTTGACCGGGTATGATTTGGTTCTAAGTAGCAGTCATTGCGTTGCCAAGGGGGTCCGTCCTGAAAAAAATGCTTTGCATATCAGCTATTGCTACACCCCCATGCGCTATATCTGGGATCAGTATGAGCAGTATTTTAATAATAAAGATAGCGGGTTCATAACCTCAACAGTGATGGGCTTCATTGCGCCAGCCCTCAGGCGGTGGGATGTGCGCTCAAGCAAAAGAGTGGATGAGTTTATCGCCATATCCCGCCATGTGCAAAAGAGGATCAAAAAATATTACCAGAGAGAATCCGCCCTGATATACCCTCCTGTGGACAGCATTTTTTACTCTCCAACCGGAGAAAGGGAGGAAGATTTCTTTCTGATCGTGTCCGCCTTTGCCCCTTATAAACGGCTGGATTTAGCGGTTGAAGCTTTCACTGAATTAGGCTATCCTCTTGTCATTATTGGCGAAGGGCAAAGCGCAGGTTATCTACGAAGCATTGCCGGTCCCAATATCCAGTTCAAAGGTTGGCTTTCCAACGAGGAGATTCGGTCCCATTACGCGCGGTGCAGGGGGTTTGTGTTTTGTGGGGAAGAAGATTTCGGCATCACTCCGCTTGAAGCTCAGTGCATGGGAAAGCCGGTTATAGGTTTCGCAAAAGGCGGTCTGTTGGAAACTGTGATTCCTGAACGTCAAACCTGGAAAGCGGAAACAGGAATCAGCGAAGAAAGAACAAGCCAGCCAACCGGAGTGTTTTTTTATCAGCAAACACCAGACGCACTCATTACCGCTATCAGGCATTTTGAAAAAATAGAAGACCGGTTTGAAGCTGAAGCGATTAGAAACCATGCGCTTCAATTTGATTTGAATATTTTTTCCGATCGCATTCGGGAATTTATAGAAGATCGGTACCGACTAAGAAAACATCAATGCTGAAGAAGCACGGCCAACTTTTCCTTTCCACCCTTTTTATTTTTGACAGTCTAGCCATCTTTTCTTCCTGGTTGTTGGCCTACAGCATTCGTTTTCAACTCCAACTTATTCCAGTGACCCAGGGAGTACCGCCGTTTGAGTGGTATGTTTATGCCCTTGCGCCCATTTGGATCGTTTTCGGGATCAGTATTAAATTTTTTGGGTTATACCGGCCTTTGCGTGGCAAGTCGGGTTTCAACGAGTTTTTCCTCATTTTTAAAGTCACCTCTTTTTCCATTCTGATTTTAACCGCCATCACTTTTTTTGTCAGGGAGTTCAGCTATTCGAGAATCGTGATGATCTATTTTTTGATTAGTTCCACTTTTTTGATAGTCATTTCTCACTGGCTGGTGAGAAAAATTTGGGTGTTGGTTCGGGGAAAAGGATGGAACTTACAAAGAGTATTGGTCGTTGGCGCGGGAAAGCTTGGGCAATTGGTGGTTGAAAAGTTAAATCAGCACCCTGAAATCGGATTTCAAGTGATTGGGTTTTTAACCCGGCATCCGGGAAAAATTGGCAAGAGTTTCGAGAATTGCAAAGTTCTGGGGGAGTATCAGGACGTTTCAAAAGTGATTCGCGATTTTAAAGTGGATCAACTTTTCATTGCTCTTCCATTGCAAGCCAACGACAGGTTAGAGCAAATTCTGGACAACCTGGGAGAAGAGACGGTAGACATTAAGGTGGTCCCCGATCTTTTGCAGTATATGAATATTCAATCGGGTGTGGAAGAGCTGGATGGGCTGCCCATCGTGAATTTGGCAGAGTCCCCCCTCTATGGATGGAATGTTGTTATTAAAAGAACGTCAGATATATTTTTATCTAGCTTTGCCATAATAATTACGGCGCCGATCATGTTGCTGATCGCCATTCTGATCAAGTTGGAATCCCCGGGACCAGTGTTTTATCGGCAGGAAAGGGTAGGGCTGGACAGAAGGGTGTTCTCGATGCTCAAGTTTCGTTCCATGAAACAAGAAGCGGAAAGCTCCACCGGGCCTGTATGGGCTAAAGAAAATGACGAAAGAAGAACGAGGATCGGTGAGATTTTGAGAAAGTCCAGTTTGGACGAATTACCGCAATTGTTCAATGTTCTGGAAGGTGAGATGAGTCTGGTTGGGCCACGTCCTGAACGCTCCGTATTTATTGAGGATTTCAAACAATCGATCCCGCATTATATGTTGCGGTTGAAGATGAAAGCGGGTTTGACCGGATGGGCTCAGGTGAATGGCTGGCGTGGAAACACGTCGTTGGAAAAACGAATTGAATGCGATTTGTTCTATATAAAAAACTGGTCGCTGTTATTTGATTTTAAAATCATATTGATGACTTTCTGGAGAGGTTTTTTTAACAGGCATGCCTACTGATCCCAAAGTCATTGCTGTCATTCCGGCTCGCTGGTCATCCACCCGATTTCCGGGAAAGCCCCTGGCGAACATTTGTGACAAACCCATGATACAGTGGGTGGTTGAGCAAGCGGGCCAAGCGCGTTCAGTGTCCGACGTGATCGTCGCCACGGATGACGACCGCATCGTGCAGGCGGTGAATAAATTTGGCGGGTCGGCGGTGATGACTGCAAGCGATCACTTGTCGGGAACGGACCGGGTGGCGGAGGTGGCGGAATCCAGGGACTGCGAGATCGTCGTCAATGTTCAGGGAGATGAGCCTCTAATTCCGCCTGAAAATATCGATCTCATTGTCGCCCCTTTGGTGGACGATGCTACTGTCAAGGTTTCCACTTTAATGATGCGAATCGATTCAGTGGAAGATCTGGCCAACCCGGACATTTGCAAGGTAGTAGTGGACCATCAGGGAAACGCGCTTTATTTTTCACGGGCGCCGGTTCCGTTTGACCGCGATGGCTGGACACGGGACCTGAAAGAAGGGGAGGGTGTGTGGCCCAGGGGTATGGAAGTGAAGGCCTATAAGCATATTGGCTTATACGCGTATAGAAAGTCCTTTTTGATGGAGTTCCCGCATTTAGAGGCTTCTCAGTTGGAAAATATTGAGAAGCTGGAACAATTGCGTATTTTGGAAAACGGAATTTCTATCCGAGTGGTGGAAACGAAGCAGGATTCCATAGGTGTGGACAGGGAAGAAGATTTGTTGGTGGTGGAGAAGCTATTGGCAAAAAAAATGCCTTGAATGCTCCACCTGACGGTGAGAGGGAAAATATTTTATAAAATTTATTTTATAGGGTGAATCCTTGAAGAAAAATACCAGAAGAAAAAAAATAAAGTATATATTCGTGACCGGTGGTGTACTTTCCTCGCTGGGAAAAGGGATAGCCGCATCTTCCATTGGAAGTCTGCTGGAATGTTGCGGATTGAAAATCACCATCATGAAACTCGACCCTTATATCAATGTTGATCCGGGCACCATGAACCCGCTTCAGCATGGTGAGGTTTATGTCACCGATGACGGGGCTGAAACGGACATGGACCTTGGTCATTATGAACGATTCACACATGCTCAAATGCGGCGGGATAACAGCGTCACCACCGGGCGAATTTATAATGACGTGATTCAAAAAGAACGAAAGGGAGAGTATCTCGGAGCAACCGTTCAGGTGATTCCCCACATCACGGATGAGATCAAGCAACACATCAAGAAAATCGCCCATAATGTTGATATTGTCATTTGTGAAATCGGCGGCACCGTTGGCGATATCGAAAGCCTGCCTTTTCTCGAAGCGATTCGCCAATTCAAATATGACATGAAATCCAAGAATGTCCTGTACATTCATCTCACTCTGGTTCCCTATATCAAAACGGCGGGGGAAGTCAAAACCAAGCCCACTCAGCACAGCGTGCAAAAATTAAGAGAGATCGGTATCCAGCCGGATATTTTGCTTTGCCGGACAGAAAAAAAGCTTTCCAAGGACATCAAAAAGAAAATCGGATTGTTTTGCAACGTAGAAATAGACTCCGTAATATCGGCTATCGATGTTGAGTCGATTTACCAGGTTCCTCTCTGTCTGGATAAGGAGGGGATCTGTAAAATCACCCTAAAAAAACTGGGCTTGCCTGTAACCCAACCTAATTTAGACCAGTGGATTGAAATCAATAAGAAGATTGACAAACCAAAAGGGGAGGTCAACATTGCCCTTGTTGGCAAATACCTCGAATTGAAGGAGTCTTATAAAAGTATCACCGAGGCGTTGGTGCATGGCGGAATCGGCAACGATGTCAAAGTGAATTTGAGCTGGGTGGATGCGGAGGATTTGGAAAAGGAGGGTGTTTCTGAGAAATTAAAAAACTGCGATGGCGTTCTCATTCCTGGCGGATTTGGGGATCGGGGAATTGAGGGAAAAATCCGGGCGGTTCATTACGCGAGAGTCAATAAAGTCCCTTACTTTGGGATCTGCCTCGGCATGCATTGTGCGGTGATCGAATTCGCACGGGAAGTGGCCAAACTTAAAAATGCCAACAGCGCGGAATTTTCAAGCAAGTCCCCTTATTTAATCATCGACCTGATGCCGGATCAGAATACGCAGGCAGACAAGGGCGGGACCATGCGATTGGGAGAATACCCCTGTCAGTTGCGTAAGGAATCGCTTGCATATAAAGCCTATGGCAAGCGTGAAATATATGAGCGTCACCGCCATCGTTATGAATTCAGTAATAAATTCAGGATTCAAATGGAAGAGGCCGGAATGAACATCAGCGGCATTTCACCCAACGGTAATTTGGTTGAGATCGTCGAAGTGAAAGACCATCCCTGGTTTCTGGCGGGCCAGTTTCATCCGGAATTCAAATCCACTCCCCGGTCGCCGCACCCTCTTTTCAGGGATTTTGTCGGCGCAACCATTGAGTACAAAAATAACAATTCCAAACCTTAAAGTCCCTGCAAAGCAGGTTCTTGGAAATCGTTTCAGGCCATTCCCCGGATAAGGTCCAGCTTGCCAATGACCCCCACCAGTTTCTCGCCATCCATGACAGGCAAGGTGTGGACGTCTTTCTCGGCCATGATCGTGGCGATCTCGTTGATCTCGGTATCGACGGAAACCGTGACCGCGTCTGGTGTGTAAATATCCTCGACTTTGTTCCCAGTGAGCTTTTTAATGTCCTTTTCGAATTTCTTCTCACTTTCCAGGAAGAGGACCGCGTCGAACAGAGTGATGACCGTGGGAATGTGCAGATTTTTATTTTGTTCGATCAAATCGCCTTGAGTCACGATCCCGATCACTTTTTTCTCCCCATTCACCACTGGTATGCCGTTTATATTGTACTCGACAAACAGATCCGATAATTCACTGATGGAGGTGTCTTTTTCTACGGTGATTACGGTTTTGCACATGATGTCTATTGCAGTCTGCATTCCTCACTCCTTGTTACGTCTGATGCTTTTTTGAAACTTCTCCGCTACTTTTCCGGTCAGCAGGATTATAGCCCAGTTTGAGCGCGGTTCGTGTTTTCATTCATAAAACTTTCTTTTTTCCGGGAAAAACTATAGTATTTGTTCGGATTTTAAAAACCCCATCTCTATTTTTCCGGGATAGATTCGATCACGTCTTCCTTTCAATAAACTTTTCCGTAATTTTATTTTTATGCCTGAGCAAACAATTGCCCCACAACCTCCAAAAAGAAGGCTCCCCGACTGGGTGAAGGCTCCTCTTCCCAAAGGCGATAATTTTTTTCGCTTGAAAGCCCTGGTCCAAAAACATTCTCTTAACACGGTTTGTGAATCGGCTTCTTGCCCCAATATCGGAGAATGCTGGTCTGCGGGAACTTTGACGGTCATGATTTTAGGCGACACCTGCTCGCGTGCCTGTCGGTTTTGCGATGTTCCCACAGGAAACCTGCTGTTGCCAAAGCGGGAGGAACCGGAAGAAGTCGCCGATATGCTGTCCAAATTGGACCTTGGCTATGTTGTCATCACTTCTGTGGATCGAGATGATCTCCCGGATGGAGGCGCTTCCCATTGGGCCGAAACTTTGAGTAGGGTTAAAAAAAAATGCTCCAATATGAAGGTAGAAGCGTTGATCCCGGATTTCAGGGGAGAAATAAATTGCATCGAAAAAGTGTGCCAGGCTAAGCCTGATGTTTTGGCACATAACCTCGAAACCGTTTCTTCGCTTCAGGCAAAAGTGCGGCCCCAGTGCCGGTATCAGTGGTCGTTGGACACTTTGGATTTTGCCCGCCGGGAATTCGGCCTCGTCACCAAAAGCAGTTTAATGCTGGGCCTCGGTGAAAAAAAACACGAGGTGATCGAAACCATGCGCGATCTTGTCAATATTGGATGCAATTTTCTGGCACTCGGTCAGTATTTGCGCCCTACATTGAAGCACCTTGAAGTTGTGGAATATCTTCCGCCTGAAGTATTCGCCGAGTATAAGGAAATGGGGGAATCTTTGGGGCTCAGCCATGTCGAAGCAGGGCCTTTGGTGCGAAGTTCGTATCATGCCGAAAAGCAAATTGGTTTGTTAAAATAATTCTTTTGCTATTCGAGTTTATTCGGCATAAGGTTTGCTTTGTAATGTATTGCTAACGGCAAGTGTCAAAGTTTTAACGGTCCTCAAATGGTCGATATAAGTTCTATCAGCGCCGAGGGTTTTGAAAGGATCGGGGGAAGAGCGTCCCAGGGAGGGGGTCCCGATGGACGGGACGCTTCTACTTTTCGATCCATTCTTCTTGAGGCCCAAATGCAAAGGCTCTCCGTCTGGAGTCAGCTGGGTCAGAGTTCTCCAGAGCCTGTCAACTTGTTCAACGAATACCGGATTATTCTGGAGCAGGCCAGACGACAAAATGCCACAAACGACAATCCATCCACAGTACCCCGGAAACTCGTCAATCCGCAGCTCATTGCCAGGCACTACGAAGTTCAATCCAACCGGGTATTTCTAGACGCCGAAAACTCTGGAACAGGTAACCAGTTATTGTCATTGTCCGATCTCGCCGCGCTCACGGGAGGAGTTCGAGGCATTCCAGGCTCCCAATTTCAACAATTGATCCAAAATGAATCGGGGTTTGACCCCAATGCCATTGGCCCTAAAGGAGGTTTGGGTTTGGGGCAATTATTACCCGATGCGGCAAAGGCTCTGGGTCTTAGAATCGGAGAAGATCGGGAAGAGGGGTCGGTTTGGCATCCGGCATCCAATCTGGACGCGACTGCACGCCAATTGCGTTCTTTTCAAGATCAATTTGTCGAACGGGGAGTTTCCAATAATGAAGCCTGGCGTTTTGCGACAGGAGCCTTCAAAGCGGGTTTAGGAAATATCCTGCAGGCCGTGGGTTTGCTGGAAGGCACGGCTCGCCCGGAATGGGATCGGGTCGCAAAAGAACTGCCGCGTGTCACGGGCTCTTCGGCAAAGGAAACGGTTGACTACGTAAACCGCTTGAAGTAGTCACGATATAAAATGATTTTCCGGGAGCAATAATTTTCTCCCATCTTGGTCAAAGGTAAACTGTTTTACATACCGAAGGTTGGGTTGCAATGATTTGTCGGAATATTTTTTCGGAGATAGATCCAGAGATTTATTATGAAATAAGTCAGTAGAATTTCAGCAAATTAAAGTTTGAGGACTGGGAAAGGGAGGGGGGACTTAGAGGAGATGACTCGGTAATGAGCCTGGCAGGTGCTTCCGGTTTAGTTTTTTCCGAGGGGGTGTTGGACAATAAAAATTGTCGGGTTTTGTAAAATATTTCATTGGCGGTGGTTTTGTTTTTTCGGTCTTCGGGATACTGAATGCTTATTTTCATCAGTGTCGAGTTTGGAGCCAGGGATGATAATTCGATCAGGATATCCAGGTCCACCGTTGCAGCTTTAATGGATTTTCGTTTAGGCGAGGAGAGATCTTCAATAATCATGATCTCCATTTGATCCAGAACTCCGCGAGTGGCCTCATCCACCCATTGAACCGAATAATTGACGGTTTGATTTGCGATATGTGAATTAACTTTATCAGAATTTATATCGGTCCATTTTTCATTGGTCGCGACGCATCCTGAGAAAATAATTGAAAATATAAGAAAGGTGAATTGCTTGCTGAGGATCATAAGTCTTTTGGGTTGTATTGATTGACAGAGTTGGACCGCTTGGTAATTATGTTTCAATGCAAAATCCTGTTTAATGAACTTATTCGGATGAGGGAGTTTAAAATAGAGTTTTTTTAATCCAAGCAAACATTATGCCAAAAATAATTGACTAAAAATCAAAGCAAAAATTCTCGCGACACTGGAAGGTGACAAAAATAGGTACCATTAAAACTTATAATCCTGATGATAGGGTCTTTCCAAAGTATCACAATGTTGTAAAGGGCGAAATTAAAATAAGAGTTATATTTTGAAAGACAAAATAATTGGAAAACCGGAATTTATTCCTCTGCGTACTGGTTATTATATCAAATTTCGTGAATTCATAATTCATTAGCCAGTGGTCTTCACAAACTCCCCTGTTGGTTGCTTCAAAATTTGGTTAGAAAAAATGTGGATCGGGCGAACCAACGAAAATTCAATTCAATTTGTAGAGTTGTGCAATAGATCAGTGCAAAAATGATGAAAAATGTAGGTAATAAAGGTCAGTGATTGGAGGGAAGGTTATGACATTAGGCTGTATTTTGGGATTGGGCATTGCGGGAATCGTGGTTGTCGCGGGTTTGTTTTATTATTTTTCCAGGAACAAATAAATCTCCAACGTTCAGAAGATTCGAGATTTATCTCAATTTGGGGCGTGGCAAGCGACAAAGGTCGATTCCGATCCCTCTTTATCAGGGTAAGTGGATCGGCATTTCATTGCCAATTGCGATCCTTTAGGCTCATTCAAGTAAATGGGACAGCGGGGATGGAAATGACACCCCGATGGCGGATTGAGCGGGGAGGGGACATCGCCCACCAAAGTTTCAAAAGGTCGTCTTTTGCCCAAGTCGGGAACGGAGTTTAAAAGAGACCGGGTGTAGGGATGCCTGGGGTTCCGAAACAATTCTTTTGCGGGGACCTGTTCCACGATTCTCCCCAGATACATGATGGCCACCGTATCCGCCATATAGTGCACGACGCTCAGGTTGTGAGTGATGAACAGATAGGTCAGGGAATGTTTGGATTGAAGCTCTTTAAGGAGGTTCAATACCTGTGCCTGAACAGACACATCCAATGCGCTCGTGGGTTCATCCAGCACGAGAAATTCCGGCTCGAGTACAAGGGCGCGGGCGATGGCGATGCGTTGGCGTTGCCCACCGGAAAATTCGTGTGGGTAGCGGTCCAACACTGAGGGCGCAAGACCCACCTCGCCCAAAACATTATTTATACGAGCCCTGTTTTCTTCTTTTGTGTTCTCAGAAAAATGGATGTTGAGCCCTTCTCCTATGATTTCTTCTATGGTCATTCGGGGGCGGCAAGGCGTATCTCGCCCAAAGAAAAAGTGA
>CAYPQH010000092.1:0-9387 GCA_964412825.1 uncultured Nitrospinaceae bacterium
AATCACCGTCATCATGATGGGCCGCAGACGTGTTTCGCACGAGGCCTCAAGCGCTTCCCGCTCGTCCATTCCAGCGCGGATGTTGTTGAGCATCTGGTGGATGATGAGTATGGCGTTGTTCACCACGATCCCGGCAAGAATGATAATGCCCAACTGGGTCAAAATATCAAAGGTGATCCAGTTCCAGCCATCGGCCATGGCTTGGGCGTTGGGCACGTCCCACTCTTCCAGGATGGATAGAATGAACCCTTGTTGCAACCAGTTGTTGCCGACGATCCCTAAAAATGCTCCGGATACGGCGAAGGTCACAGTCAGCATCACGATGATGGGACGAAGAAAAGAAGCGAACAGGGCCACCAGCAGGAGATAAATAAAACCCACGGCGTAGATGAAACTGTTCATCAAAGATTTCTGCGTGGACGCCAGTTCATCTGCCGAGCCACCGGAGCGAAGCCCGTATTCTTCGTTCAGGGTTTGCCTGACAGGAGCCAGAGACCGCTGTTCTATCTCGTCGATCACCTGTTGCATGGCCGCATCTTTTTTTACCTGCACCAGCAGATTGATGGCCCTTTCTTTTTCAATATGATCGATGCGGGCGGGTCCCGCGCTGATCTCGATATCGACCAGATTGCCCAAATGGGTCATCATGCCATCGTCGGTCCATACGGGCATGTCCTTATAATCCTGCAGACTGAGTTTTCTGTTGTCCTTTTTCTGCACGAATACAAAGTCGATGGGTTCGCCCCGGTCGTTGAATTCTCCCAGATACTTGCCCGCGTTCAACGACTCGACAATGGTGCCGATCTCGTTCATGCCCATATCAAGCCTTGCGGCCTGTTCCCGCCGGGGAATAAAACGTAACTCGGGATTGCCGAATTTAAATTCCGGGCGAACGGAATGCACGCCCGGCACACTGGAGATATCGCCGATCAACTTAAGGGCGATGTTTTTCAATTTGAGCATGTCCGGCCCCGTTATTTCGACCTGAAAGGTCTTGTCCGCCGACCGGAAGATCGGTCTTTGCACTGCAAACGCGAAACGATAGCCGGGGATTTTAAATATCTCCCGGCCCATCTTTTGTGATTTCACGGCCATCTTCACTTCGCCCCGCTGACCACGGGCCAGTTCGGGTTTGATGATCGCGCCGCCGCCGTTGAAGCGTGGGGAAAATACCAGGAAGTTGCGGGCGACATCGTCCATTTCGACGATCTTCTTTTCATAGGGGGCAAAATATTCCATATTGGTTTGCGCCGGAACCCCAGCCACCGGTTCCATCATCATGAAAACCATGTTGGTGTTTCCATAGGGCAGGTAATCAGGTTCGGGAAGAATCCGGGTGCTCCACCAAAGAAGAAACACCACGCCGATGACGATGCCGACCTTGCTCACAATGCTGTAAAATGTTTTGGCGACCAGCTTTCGTATCAGGCCCGAATAGGCATTTTTTATATTTTCGCCAATCACAATGACAGGACGCAAAATTGTCTGATGCAAAATTCCTGGCCGGTACGGCTCTCCCGGTTTCAGACGGATCAACAATGTGGTCAGAGTGGGAATCACGGTGATGGAAACGAGAAGGGACAAAGATATACTGGCGCTGATGGTGATGGCGATGTCCTTGAACATCTGTCCCGCTTCTTCTTCGATAAAAACGATCGGCACGAACACCGCCAGGGTGGTCAGGGTAGACGCCATGACAGCGCCCCAAACTTCCGATGTGCCGTCATACGCGGCCTTCATCACGCCTTTTCTCATGGTGAGATGACGGTAAATATTTTCGAGAACCACGATGGAGTTGTCCACCACCATGCCCACGGCAAAGGCCATGCCCGCAAGCGAAATGATATTGATACTGCGGCCCATCAATTTCAGGACAATAAAAACCGCGACCAGGCTGACGGGAATGCTGATGGCGACGATGAGAACGGACCGGATGGAGCCCAGAAAAAGCAACAGCACGATGACGGCCAGGATCGCTCCCAACCCTAAGTTGGACTTGACCAGCCGCATCGATTCATCGATGTAATCGACGTCCTTGTAAACGATCGCAAGCTTCAGGGGAATGCCTCGGCTCAGCAGTTCTTTATTTAATTTCAGTACGGCTTTTGCTGTCAGGTTACAGGTTTCCACCACGTTGGCGCCGGGTTTGCGGATGACGCCAAAGGCATTCGACAACCTGCCGCTGATGCGGACCAGAGACGCGGTGCGCTTATAACCATCCACGACCGTAGCAAAATCACGAACCGTGACGGTCCGTTCTCCATCACGCTTGATCACGGTATTTAAGATCTCCTCCGCGCTGGTGAACTCGCCCAGCGTCCGAACCGTATACTCGCGGGACGCTTCATCGTGAAGCCCAGCACGGGTGTTCTGATTTTCTTCCGACAATCTCCCGACCACATCATCATAAGTCAGGTGCAGGCGGGCCATGCTGTAGGGGTCAAACTCCACCCGCATCTCACGATCTTCCCCGCCGAAATGCCACATTTCCGCCACACCGGTGACCCGCAGCAGGGCGGGAATAACGATGTCCTCCCCAACCTTGAACATATAATTTTGATCGAGGTTCGGCATTTTGGGGTTGGGCTTGTCGAAGACGATCCACATGATCGGATTGGAATTGTCGTTGGAGACCGACTTCAAGGTCGGTTTGTCGGACAAGACCGGCAGGTCCTTCACCTGCTGAAGTTTGTTGTTCACGTCAATGGTGGCGATATTTTTATCGATCCCCCATTCAAACTCCAGGGTGATCGTGCTCAAACCCTGCTGGCTCCGCGACGTCATCTTTTTGAGCCCTTCCACCGATTCCAATTGTTCTTCCAGCCGGCGGGTGATATTGCGCTCCACCTCGCTTGGGGAAAGCCCGCGGTATTCAGTTTTGACTTCGATGATGGGTTTGTCCACCGTCGGGGTCAATTGTCGGGGAAGAATCTGGAAGCAGAAAATGCCAACGGCGGCGGCAAGCACAACCATGACTGTCACGGTGTGATAATTGCGGATGGATTGATCGATCAGTTTCATCAGGTCTTGGGCGTTTGGGTCGGTTCCTTATCTGTTTCCGTTTTTTTAGACGCGGCGTTAAACGGCGTTTTCGTTTCCGGCGACAGATTGGTGGGAAACACCTTGGCTCCGGGAAACACAGCTCCTGAACCCCGTAAAATCAAATCCACATTGGCCCCCAACTGATGCGTGAAGTCCTCGATCTCCACATATTCGTTGCGCTCCTTGAAAGCTTTCACTGGAACCAGATGCGCGCTCTTATTTTTCATGACGTACACCACCGTTCCTTTGTCGCTGATAACAAGAGCGATGGACGGAACGTGCAGAACGTCTTTGCGGGTTCCAAATCGCAGGACCGCTTCCAGGTTCACACCGGGAAATAAAGATGCGTTTGGCTTCGGCAGATCGATTTGAATTTTTATATTGCCGGAGTAAATATTAGCGTCTGGAATTACCCGGATATTCCGGGTGAGTTCTTTTCCATACTTGAAACGCAGATTGAGGTTTCGTACCAGAAATTCAGCGCCCTGTAAATTTTTCAGTTTTTTCCGATAGACTTGCGGCATTTCGAGGACGGCTTTCAAACGCGAAGAACCGATCATTTCCACCACCGGGGTTCCCGCACTGGCAAAGGCGCCTTGCTCGATTTTTTTGGAAATGACCACGCCAGAAAAAGGCGCCCGTATGGACGCTTTTGATACGTTGAGCCGGGCGATGTCGATCTGCTTTTGAATTCCCTCCACAACGGATTTTTTCTGCAAAATATCTTCCACACGAGAACTCATTCCCGCCTCCAAAGCCGCTTTACTGACGCGAAGAACATCTCCGGCCCGGCGCAGGCGATCCGTGGCACGGTCCATCTCCGATTGCGAGACAAACCCCTCGGCCACCAGTTGTACGATTCTGACTTTTTCTTTCGCCGCTAATTCATGAGAACTTGTGTCGGCGTTGACCTGGGCTTCCAGTTTTTCTTTTTCCTCAGGGCGCAGACCTTCGTTGGATTTTTCAAATTCAATTTTGGCAACCGACAATTCGGTTTGCAGGCGTCCCAGTTCCAAATCGTATTCGCGGGGATCAACGAGAGCCAATACATCCCCCTTCCGAACCTTCGATCCTTCCGTCACCAGAATGCGGGCAATCTGCCCCGCCATCTCGGTGGTGATCGTCACCCGCTGATCGGCCCGAATATTTCCGACAGTACGAACCTGATCCACTACGTCCAGATAAACCACCTTGCCTATCTGCACCGGAAGGGAGAACTCCCTTTTTTTAGAGACGGATTCCTCTTCCTCACCACCACAACCAAACTGCAGGAGAAGAGATATTATCGAAAGGAACAACAGGGCCTTTTTGTCGCGCAAGAATTTGTTATACTTCACTTGGAGCCAGTCAATTTTATATTGATATTTGCATGCATTATCCTACACGTTTTTCATTTAATCAATTAATTCATGAACTTATCCTCACCCCGGCCTTATCCCCTAGATGATTTCGATTATCGCTTACTGGATTCTGGCGATTTTCAAAAGCTGGAGCGCTTCGGCGCGCATTGTTTCATCCGTCCTGCCCCACAGGCAATTTGGCCGAAGACCCTGCCTGATACGGAATGGCGGCGGGCGGAGGGTGAATATAAATATTTCAAGGGAAAGGAAACGGGAGGCGAATGGAAATTTTCCAGCAAACTTCCAAAAGACGGCTGGCCTCTCAAATTCCGCGAATTGACCTTTAAAATCAAACCAACAGGGTTTGGCCATATTGGCATGTTCCCCGAACAGGCTCTCAACTGGATCTGGATCGATGAACTGATTCGATCAAGCCATCGAACGGATCTCAATATTCTCAATATTTTCGGATACACCGGCGCCAGCACACTGGCGGTCGCATCGGCCTCAGCCGCCGTCACGCATGTGGATGCCTCTAAGGCTTCCGTCACCTGGGCCAGAAACAATCTGGAAATTTCCGGTTTGGGGGAGTGCCCAGTCCGCTGGATCGTCGACGATGCCCTCAAGTTTTTAAAGCGGGAAATTCGCCGGGGACGACGCTACGACGGCATCATCATGGACCCGCCCACTTTCGGGCGCGGACCCGGCGGGGAGGTCTGGAAAATCGAAAACCAACTCTCAGAGCTGATGCTCCATTGCAAACAAGTGTTGAGCGATCATCCATTATTTATCCTGCTCACCACGCACTCGCCGGGGTTCTCGGCATTGACGCTTAAAAACATGGTGCTGAAATTCATCCCGGAGTCCTCTACAGGAGTTTTTGAAACGGACGAAATGTACATTCACGACACGGGCTCAGGGCTCCATCTTCCCAGCGGATTTTATTCCCGTTGGCGGAGTGATCCAGCAGAATAAATCCGGCCACCCATTTTGGGTGAAACTTCGAGGCAATCATGGCTCATGAATTTTATAATCATATAAAATCACACGCTGAAATAGCTCCCGATCACCCGGCGATCATCGACGGCGACGACACCCTCACCTACAAAGAGCTTTTAGAGGAAATAGAAAATTTTTCCAGCGCGTTGACGGGTCTTCATCTCAACCCCAACAGCAAGCTGGGAATTTTCTGCCTGAATCAAAAAGAATATATAATAGCCTTTTTAGGCTCCTTACTCAAAGGCTTGCCCATCGTTCCGTTTAATTTCCTGCTCGGACCGGACGATCTGGTTTTCATCGCTAAAAATGCAGGAGTCGACACGCTGGTGGTCGATGCCATGTTCATCAAAAAGGAGACCCTGCCTTTTTTCCAGATGTTCCCGAACAAAATCGTGGTGGGAAAAACCGACCTTGAAGCGTTGGGGACCGGAGCCATCTCCTTTGAAACATTTTTACAGAACAGCGACCGCAAGCAAGTCCCGCATAAAAAAGATCCCTCTATTCCAGACACGATTTTTTATACCTCCGGGACCACAGGGCGACCCAAAGGGGTGATGCTTGACGAGAAACAATTTGACATTAACTGCGAAGGATTTCTTGCCCACCTGGACATATCTGCAAAAGACCGGGCCATCGTGGCTCTTCCTTTATTTCACTCTTTCGGCAACATCATGTCCCTTGTGCTTTTAAAACAGGGGGCGACCTTGATTCTACTGCGGCAATTTGCGCCCAAAACCATTCTCGAAATGGCGGCAAAACACAAAGCCACGCTCCTCCCTCTGGTCCCCACGATTTATTCTTTCCTCATCCAAATTTACGCCCGTGGTGGATACGACGTTTCCTCTCTGCGCGCTTGTATTTCCGGCGGCGCATCGCTCCCGGACGCACTGCATATGAAGGTGAAGGAAGTTCTTGGAACCGCCGTCCTCGAGGGTTACGGTCTCACTGAAACCTCGCCGGTCATCGCTCTCAATAAATTTTCCGAAGGCGGAGTGCCCGGTTCCGTGGGACCGGTTTTACCAAATCTAAACATAAAAATAATTGCCGATTCGGGCCAGCAGGTCAAACAAGGAGAAGTTGGAGAAATATGGGTTCAGGGAGAAACCGTGATGCGGGGGTACTGGAAAAATTCTGCAGAAACGGAAAAAATTCTGACGGGTGAGGGATGGCTCAAAACCGGGGACCTTGGGCACATGGACCCTGAAAACCGTCTTTACATTTCAGCAGGCCGAAAAAAAGACCTCATCATCCGCGCCGGCGAAAATGTCGCGCCCCTGGCCATTGAAAACATTTTAATGAATCATCCTTCTTTGATGGAAGCGGCGGTGATCGGCATCCCCGATGACCGGTTGGGGGAAAAGGTCAAGGCATGCGTCGTCTTAAGAGAGGGGACCAGAGCGGATGAGCAGGAGTTGAAAAAATTCTGCCGGGAGCGCTTACCGGCTTTCATGGTCCCAGATGTTATCGAATATCACGATTCGCTTCCCAAAAATGCCACGGGGAAAATCCTGAAGACAAAACTGCGTAAATCCTGAAAAAACAACAACATATAAAACCGGGAGCGGTTAAACTATATGTGGCGGGTTGCTGGAATATGCAGCCATCCAGAGAACTTATTAACTCAACCTAAATGAGAGAATCGTCATGCTTAGGACAAAAAGAATTGGATTAAGTCTGATCCTCGGACTCATCGGATTTTTATCAGCCCCACTGCCGGGGCATTCACAAACAACCGATGGGGTCGAACCTATCTGGGGTTATGAGGGAGGTACCGGCCCTGAACATTGGGGAGAAATCGAAAAAGACCACGATAAACATCTAGAGTGTCGGGAAGGAGAAAAGCAATCTCCCATCAATATCAAAATTGCCAAAAATTCCGTAAGAGGGGTTCCACTTGCCTTTAATTATTCTGAAAGTTCCATTCGGATAATAAATAATGGGCACACTATCCACCTCAGCTATGAGCCTGGAAGTTATGTGATTTTTGAAAACCAAAGGTTTGAGCTTATTCAGTTTCACTTCCACCACCCGAGCGAACATCGGCTAAACGGAAAAACCTATGATATGGAGCTTCATCTGGTCCATAAAACTCCGAGTCATCAATACGTGGTCTTTAGTATTTTTATGAAGAAAGGCCAGGAAAACGCCTCTTTAAAGAAACTATGGAAAAGAATTCCAAAAGATCTGGATCGCGAGGTAGTTTATAAAAAGGAACTTATCCATGTTTCGGATTTTCTTCCTGCGGTCAAAACGCTTTTCCATTATTTTGGTTCCTTGACCACTCCTCCCTGCAGTCAGTTGGTGAGTTGGTTTGTACTGGAATCTCCTATTGAATTGTCTGAAGAACAAATTAAATATTTCCAAAAATTCATCGACCACAATGCACGCCCGGTTCAAAAGCTCAATGGGAGGGTTGTCCAAGAGGTTTTTTCAGTTCAAAATAATTGAATGGCAGATCGTCCTATAAGTCCGACAGACTACCAGGATTTATTTTAAATCTGCCGCGCACCGGAATCCCAAATCTTCCATCCGGTAATCCACCCACAACGCCTTGCGGTTGGCAGATCTCAATTCATCCGCCCCATTCGACCAGGAGCCGCCGCGAACCACTTTCGTATTGGTCCCGCCGCGCATCACCCTTTCCGCCCGATAGGCTCCTGTCGGGTTCTGCTTTGGACTGAGCCTGTAAAAATCTTCCGCCATCCAGTCCGCCACCCATTCGTTCACATTGCCCGCCATATCGTGCAGGCCAAAGGCGTTGGCGGGAAAGGAACCGACCGGTGCTGTGGTTTGAAATCCATCGGACACGGCCCTGTCTTTCAAATTTCTATCGCAGGTCTGGTCGCAAAAATTAGCATTTTGAGAGTCAAACTCATCGCCCCAGGAATATTCGGTAGAGCTTCCCGCTCTGGCGGCATATTCCCACTCGGCTTCTGTCGGCAGACGTTTATTCGATTTTATACAATACTGATCGGCCTCGATCCAGGTGACGCTTTCGATCGGCAGGTTCGCGCCCTTGCTCAGGGACATATTGGTCCCCATCTTCACTTGAAAATCTCTTTGGGTCACTTCAAACTTGTCCATTTTAAAAGGCGGCACGCACACCTCGTGAATCGGTCGCTCATCCACCGCCCCCTGGTTGCTCCCCATTTTAAAACAGCCTCCCTGCAGAGAAGCCATTTCCACCGGCCCCGCGGAACCCAATGACTTGATCAATTGAATTTTAACCTGGCTCCGCAATACGGCCACATCGGCAAGGACCCTCATCGGCACGCCAACGTATTTGAATTGCGCCCGATGTTTTGGGACCAGCTCCATTTTTCCGGCTTTAAAAAAGAAAAACCGGTAATGCGGTACCGGTTCGGACAAAACCGGCGTCAGGTAATTTCGCATGTTGTTTTTGGAATTTTCTTTCAGTATGACGGTTTCGTCCACCAGTTCCGCTTCCAGCGGCTCGGATTCCCCTTCCAGAGTTACCAGCACTTTCTTCCCGTTTTTAGCGTCCATAGCGTTAATCCGGTCCAGCAGGACATCGGCTTCCTTGAAATTACTCAGGCTGATTTTCACTTCAGCGAGAGATTTCATGATGCGAAAGTTTTCAGGGTCCGTTTCTAAAACCTTGGCGTAAATCTTCTCCGCTCCGAGATAATCGTTTATCGCAACCGCTTTGTCTCCGGCAGAAATTGATTTCGAGATATCACTGAACGCCTGAACAGGCCAAAATATCAAAATCATTAAAAGAACAAATAATTGCGCATTTTTCTTGCGCCCAAAGCAAATCACCTTCATGATCCGACTCCAAAACGAATTGATAAATGGGAAAATTTTCGATTATTATAACATCCGGCATTGAGATTGAAAGGATTGAAAGGAAGATGTGAATTTTTTTGGCCGTTCGGTGTGGCGAACAGGAAAATCGCTATTCCCCTGATTTCGACGGCTTTTTTTTGCCGGGTTTTTCTTCCTTGCCCGTTTTTTTACTGGATTTAACTCTGGCGGAATCCTG
>CAYPQH010000093.1:0-9364 GCA_964412825.1 uncultured Nitrospinaceae bacterium
TTCCATCTCTTGAGCAAGAGAGTAAAATTCGGGTTCGCGGATGATCTTGTTTTTTACAGCTTGAGCGGCGGAGTTTCTCATGAGGAAGGGGATGCCCGAGGCTAGAGCGAAAAGAACCGCCCCCCACCAGGAAAATCCAATTTTCACTGGACTCAACGCAAACTGGGCTTTAGTCATGATCCAGATTCCAAGTCCTGCGAGGGTTAAGCAAAATAGGCCCCATCGAATCACTTTACGTTTTTTGCCCTTGCCCAGATGGCCTTTCCAGACCGTAACAAATGCTTTTTTATCATCGATGGTGATTTTCACATTACCCGTGAACCATAATTTTTCAAACTTTGCGCGGTCCATTTTTCCTCATGCGATTACTTGCTTATCGATTTGAGCTGAATGTGGTTCATAAAAAACAAAAGCTCCGATATGAATCGGAGCCTGGAACAAGTTGTAAATATTTCAATAAAATTAATCCACCACATGATTCCCGAATCAAATTCCTGTCAGTTTAAAACGACCTGATCGATTTCCAGATTGCGCTCTGCAACATAAGTATAGTTTGCGCCATTATGAACACGTACATGGTACCAGGGCTGGTCCTTTGGAGGGTTGCTTTTTGCTACCTTCTCATACCACTCTTCGGAATTACTGAACACCAGGTCCACGCCCACAATAATGCCACGATAATCAAAAATTTTGTGATGAATGAGATGCCCGATACAATATTTAGCTTTTGTCGCGCTCATGGATGCGAATCTCCTGTCTTGCAGTGATGGATGATGCTGAAATCAATTTTTCAAGAATGATTCCAATGCCATTTTTGCAGCCGCCTGTTGTGCTTCCTTTTTACTCTTTCCAATACCTTTTCCCCAGTTCTTATCATTAGTAGACACAACGACCTCAAACTGTTTTTCGTGGTCCGGGCCAACTTCATTGGTCACTTTGTAAACGGGAATGCATGCCATTTTGTTTTGAGTGTATTCCTGTAAATCACTTTTATAATCTCTGGACTCCGGTGTTTCTATATAAAGATAAATTTCTTTTGCGATGCTGGGAAGCAAAATTTTGGCGGTGGTCTCTATATTGCTGTCAAAATAAATAGCGCCTGCCAATGCCTCGTAGGCGTTTGCCAGCAAGGATGCCTTTTTTCTTCCTCCCGACATTTCTTCTCCCTTGCCGAGAAGAAGAAAATCTCCTAAATCCATATTCAAGGCAAGTTTTGCTAAACAGGATTCGTTCACCACACCTGCCCTGATTTTTGAAAGCATGCCTTCTTTATAATCGCTGTATTTGCGAATCATGTATTCGCTGACAATAAGGTCTAGTACCGAGTCCCCAAGAAATTCAAAGCGTTCGTTATGCTTGATATCTTCACCCGTTTCGTTCACATAAGATTTATGTGTCAGGGCTTTGTTGAGAAGCTTGATTTCCTTAAACGAGTAACTCAATGACTTCTGAAGTCTGGCTAATTCTTCCTTACGTTCCTTTTTTACCATGAAATCCAAAACAATCAGTTCACCCATTTTTTAAATATCAAAACCCCGTTGGTTCCCCCAAACCCGAAGGAATTGGACAGGGCAATTTCGATCTTTTTCTCCCGCGCCTGGTTGGGCACATAGTCCAGATCACATTCCGGGTCGGGAGTGGTGTAGTTTATTGTAGGTGGAAGAACACCGTGCTTCAAGGCCATGAGGCTAAAAATAGCTTCTATCCCACCTGCGGCTCCCAAAAGATGCCCGGTCATGGATTTTGTTGAACTGATCGCCAGCTGTTTGGCCCTGTCACCAAATACGGATTTAATGGCAGTGGTTTCGGTTGCGTCCGCGCCCGTGGAGGTTCCGTGAGCATTAATATAATCAATATCTTCCTTGTTTATGCCACCGTTTTTGAGGGCCAATTCCATACATCGAGCCGCGCCTTTTCCTTCAGGGTCGGTGGCGGTTATATGATAGGCATCGCTGTTGAGACCATATCCTGCGATCTCGCCATATATTTTTGCGCCCCTCTTCTTGGCCATCTCCAGTTCTTCCAGAACCACAACCCCACATCCCTCGCCAATCACAAAACCATCGCGGTCCTTGTCAAAAGGCCGGCTTGCACCCTGGGGATCATCGTTGCGGGTTGAAAGAGCTTTTGCGGCGGCGAATCCTCCCACAGCCAGGGGAGTGATTACGGACTCGGTGCCTCCTGCGATCATGGCATCGGCATCCCCATATTGTATTAATTTGGCGGCATCGCCTATGGAATGGGTTCCCGTTGCGCAGGCGGTCACCACACAAGTATTGGGTCCCTTGGCGCCGATATGAATCGAGATCTGGCCGGAAGCCAGATTAGGGATCAACATGGGAATGAAGAAAGGCGTTATCTTGCGAACTCCTTTCTCCTTATAGAGATTGTGAAATTTTTCGATGGCAGGCAGGCCGCCGAGCCCGACCCCAACAAGAACACCGGTTCTCTCGGCGTTGCTTTCAGTGACCTCGTATCCTGAATCTTTTAAGGCAAGTTGACTGCTCACAAGGGCATAATGGATAAAAGTATCCATTTTTTTCACATCTTTGTGATTGATGTGATCCTCTGGAGTGAAGCCTTTGACTTCACCGGCAATCTTGACGGAAAAGGCGTCGGTATCAAATTTACTTATGAGTCCCACTCCCGAACGGCCTTCGGTGATCGCCGTCCAGTTTTCATCCAGCCCAAATCCAAGGGGAGAGATGATTCCCATTCCGGTGACTACTACGCGTCTTTTCATATAATCCAAACAAATTCGGGAGGTGATTAAACCCCACTAGCGGGTTTTATTCCCCGTTATTGCTAGCCTTAGGGGGTAAACAGGTAAAACTCGTTTGACCGGGACAACGATTGCAGGCAAAAAAAGTAATTCCATTCAGATCCAACGTCACGCCAGCAACCGGGAGAAAAACAGGGGCTAACTCCTATACGGAGTGAGCCTGCCCTCGTGAGGGGAACTTGGTCCTGTACCATGAAATCAGGGAAACTAATTAATCCTTCAAAACCCATCGCAAGCTAAACGCTTGCGGAAGGAGCCATTCCTTCAATTGGTATGATTCTTAATATAATCAATGGCATTTTCTACTGAAGCGATTTTTTCCGCTTCTTCATCAGGAATCTCGATATCAAATTCCTCTTCAAGGGCCATCACCAATTCGACCGTATCCAGCGAATCGGCCCCCAGGTCATCGATAAAGGAAGCTTTTGGTATAACTTGTTTTTCATCGACTCCCAGTTGATCAACAATAATTTCCTTAACTTTTTCTTCAACGGACATATTTTAAAGCTCCTAAAAGGTATTACATCAACATACCACCATTAACATTAATTACCTGACCGGTAATATAACTTGCCCGGTCTGAAACCAGAAACAAAACACAACGAGCAATATCTTCCGGCAAACCCAACCGCGCCAGTGGTATCTGCTCGATGAGTTTTTCTTTTACAGACTCATCCAGAACACGGGTCATTTCGGTGTCGATAAAACCCGGTGCTATGGCATTCACAGTGATTCCGCGGGCGGCGGATTCACGAGCCGTTGTCTTCGTGAGCCCAATAATCCCGGCTTTGGAAGCGGAATAGTTTGCTTGCCCAAAATTTCCCATCACACCAACAATAGAAGCTATATTAACAATAGTTCCCTTTTTTTGCTTCATCATTTGCTTGATGGCCTGCTGACTACAAAGAAAACTTCCCTTAAGATTGATCGACATCACCAGATCCCAATCCGACTCTTTCATCCGAATCATCAACCCGTCGCGGGTGATTCCAGCGTTGTTCACCAGAATGTCCAAAGGTTTGTGTTCTTTAGCTACGGAATTAAAAACTTCCTGAACCTCATTTGCGTTGGAGACATCCAGACGAACCGCCGATGCGGTCCCGCCTTTTGAATTGATGCCATCTGCGGCTTTTTTCGCCCCCTCCAGATTCACGTCGCCAAGGACAACATGGGCTCCCTCTCGGGAAAGTTCTTCGGCAATGGTCAGGCCAATGCCTTGAGCGCCTCCCGTGATTAAAGCCAATCGACCTTTAAGTTCCATCCATTTTCCTCAGCGTGAGATCAATTTTGTTTGAATGCGGCTACCGTTCGTTCCAAAGAACTGGGATCATTTACCTGATGACACTTGATATTTTTATCAAATCGGCGCATCAGACCTGAAAGGACTTTGCCCGGTCCAAGTTCGACCACTGTATGAATTCCCCGACCAACAAGGCACTTCATGGTTTCAACCCATCTAACGGAACTGCAAACCTGCTGTCTCAAAGCTTCCTTTGCGTCCACGCCATTTGTATTAGGAGTCGCACCGACATTGGTGATGACTGGAAAGGACAGGTCCTGAAAGTTTCTTGTTTCAAGCTCTTTTTGCAACTTGATTTCGGCTGGTTTCATCAAGGAACAGTGAAAAGGCGCGCTGACAGGCAATAGGATCGATTTCTTCGCTCCCAATTCTTTCGCCTCTTGGGCAACCTTTTCGACCGGTTCTTTATGCCCGGCAATGACTGTTTGTTCCGGGCTGTTCAGGTTGGCCAGTTGCACTTTACTGCCATCGGTTGAAGCTTCTTCGCAAAGCTTCTGAATTTCCTCTGCCGACATTCCGATGATCGCGGCCATGGCACCCACACCGACGGGAACAGCCTCCTGCATGTAACGCCCACGAAGCTGAACAAGTTTGACTGCGTCAATAAAATCGAGGGCTCCCGCCGCTACCAGGGCGGAATATTCGCCCAAACTATGACCCGCAGACAGAGTGCAATTAATATCATGTTCCCTCAGCATATTCAAGGCTATTATACTGTGAATGAGGATCGCGGGCTGGGTGTTCTCGGTGAGGTTTAAAATATCCTCCGGTCCATTGAAGCAAATGGATTTTATGTCCACTCCCAGAATGTCAGCTGCCTCCTCATACATCTGCCGGGCAGAAGAAAACGTGTCATAAAATTCTTTTCCCATTCCCACAAACTGAGAGCCTTGCCCGGGAAACAAAAAAGCGACGTCTACCATTTAATCACCGCCGCTCCCCAGGTCAAGCCCGCGCCAACCACCATGATCAACATGCGACAACCGGACTGAACCCGCCCTGTCCTTTTAGCTTCATCGAGGGCAATGGGAATCGATGCCGCCGACGTGTTGCCATATTTGTGAATATTGATGAAAACTTTTTCAGAAGGGATTTTCAGTTTTTTGACCACCGCGTCTATTATTCTTTTGTTGGCCTGATGGGGAACGACCAGATCGATATCTTCTTTTGAAAGCCCATTGTGCTCCAAAGCTTCCAGACAAACTTCAGTCATGCGCTTCACAGCGACTTTAAAAGTTGCGTTGCCCGACATTTTGATGAAAAATTTATCCGGGTTGCCATTCTCACTGGAAATTATGGCGCGGCCAATCGCCTTGGGAACTTCTATCAAGCTGGACAAATTCCCGTCCGAATAAATATGAGAGGACAACAATCCACAGGGCTCTGAGGATTCTTTTCGTTTCAACACCACAGCCCCCGCCCCATCGCCGAATAAAATACAGGTGGTGCGGTCGGTCCAATCGACAATCCGGGAGTTGACTTCGCTCCCAACAACCAGAACATAACGATAACGTCCACTTTTAATATATTGCTCGGCAATCGACAAGCCATAAACAAAGCCTGAGCATACTGCGGTTATATCAAAGGCCGCTGAACGGTTCGCGCCAATTTCTTTTTGCACAAAACAAGCGGTGGAAGGGAAAAGCACGTCGGGGGTGGATGTGCAGACAATGATGATATCCAGTTCTTCGGCAGTTATCTTTGCAGACTCCAAAGCTTTGCGAGCGGCATGCGCCGCCAGAACGGAAGAAGATTCATCTTCACTCGCGATACGTCTTTCCCGAATCCCCGTGCGTGTGCGTATCCATTCGTCGGATGTGTCCAACTGTTTTTCCAAATCAAAATTTGTTAAAATTTTCTCAGGAAGATAAGAGCCCGTTCCGGCTATATCCACCTGGCAAAGAGAATTTTCAGGCATTTTTGAATTGCGGTTGATGGGTTAGGAGTTCGGTTCAGATGATTCTTTATTTTTGTCCGCAGGTTTATCGGTTTCGGGGGAAGCGTTGCCATTGTCATTATCTTCATCACCAAAGGCGATGTGCTTAATTGAATTCCATATGCCACCCTTGCGTTCTCCAAGGTTGAGCTCTATGTCATCTTGAATATGCTGGTTGATTTTTTTTTCAATCAACTCCTTGGCCCGATTAATGGCATTTTTAATGGCCTTGGGAGAGGAGCTTCCGTGGGCGATGATACAAACGCCGTTGATTCCCAAGAGTGGCGCTCCCCCGGTCTCGGAATGATCGACTTTTTTCTTGAACTCGGCCAAATGAGGTTTTAAAAAAAAATAGCCCAGCTTACTGGCCCAGTTTGTCATGAAAATATTTTTCAAATTGGTGGCGATCATTTCGGCCAGGCTTTCACTGATCTTGAGAGCGATGTTTCCGGTGAATCCATCGCAGACAATCACATCCGCATTGCCCCGATAGACTTCTTTACCTTCCAGATTGCCAATAAAATTAATATGACTGGACTTTAGCATCTGAAAAACTTCCTTGGTGATTTCGTTGCCTTTACTGTCTTCTTCACCAATGCTCAGCAAACCGACACTCGGGTTTTCTTTTTCCAGAATATACTTTGCGAATACATGCCCCATGATTCCAAACTGGAACAGCTGACTGGTTTTACAATCGACATTCGCTCCGGCGTCCAAAAGAATGGAAGTGCCGGTGAGGGTGGGAAGTTGAATGGCGATGGCTGGCCTGTCCACCCCTTTCAAGGGACGCAAAATAATGGTGCAATAGGCGAGAACGGCTCCTGTATTTCCGGCACTGACAAAAGCACCGGCCTCTCCATTCTTTACGAGGTCCACTCCGATTTTCATGGAGGATTTTTTTTTGTTCCGCAATACCTTTGCGGGCGCTTCATCCATTTTCACGACCTGCTCGGCATGCTCTATCTGAATAGGCAAACTGGAATAGTCTTTGAACTTTTCCAGCTCGGCCTGAACCCGCTCTTTGGGCCCGGTCAGAATGATCTCCGTCCCATATTCTCTGGCGGCAAGCACAGCACCTTCCACAATAGCTTCAGGAGCATGATCGCCTCCCATAGCATCAACGGCTATTTTCATTTTTATTTAACGCTCCTGATTTTTGAGGATGCGAACCCATAAATTATATAGTGATTTAACGGGCAATGAAATCGCCAAGGGAATAAACGTTGTTCAACTCTGGACAAGCTATGGCTCTTTGGGCATCGTTGAAATGAGCACATATGAGCCAGGCAAGATAGTTTTTGGAATGGGCGATTGAATTTTCGCCCCCCATACCAATTTTTTCATTCGCTTATTACAAAATCAATATCGCAGACAAAGTTGGCGCAGGTTTTTGATCCCTGTTTAAGCCTCCACCACTGCCATGATTTCTCTTTCCTTGTAATAACCGCAATGCGGGCAAATGTGATGCGGCCGTTTGATCTCATGGCATTGTGTGCATTCACTGAAGGAAGGCATGCTGAGTTTATCATGCGACCGCCTCATCCCCCGTTTTGACCTGGACGTCTTTTTCTTTGGTACCGCCATTGTTCCTCCTTAGCTTTGATCTGGCCGGTTTTAATTTCCGAGCCACCAATATTCACTTTAGTTTTTCTTTTAAAGACCGTAATACTTCCAACCGGGGATCGACAGGGCCGTCTGGATCACAACCACAGGGTCCCTTGTTCAGATTGTTCCCGCACACTGTGCAAAGACCTCTGCAACCTTTCTGGCAAACTGCGACAAAGGGCAGAGTCAACAATATTTGATCGTGAACCGATTCATTGATATCGATCCGGTCCTGATTGTAATATTCTATTTCAATATCGGACGCGGATAGTTCAACTTCCGGATGCTCCGTTCCCGGTTCTTCGCTTGGAACAAAATGGCTTTTTATTTCACTTTCCACTGGAAAATGAAATGATTCAAGACAGCGGGAACACTGCAACTTTAATTCTGTTTTAATTTTTCCGGATAAGTAAATATCATTTCCACATTTACTGAGAATACCGGTGACCTCTACATCCTTTACAAGAGAACACTCCGGCTGTTCAATTTCAAAATCCTCCTTTTTCTCTATCACCGAGAAATTCAAATCTGCTTCGGGAATTCCATCAATGGCAAAAAACATATTTTGGATCAGGCAGAACGGAGTTTTAAGAACTCTTTAAATATCCGTGGTTTCAACGGAAGGATATTAAGTAGGAGGATGGTAGCTGGTATTAAAAATCCAGTCAAGATAAATGTATTTCAGTGCACGGCTCATCCCGCCCGAGGATGAAATTTATCATGCACTTTCCGCATTCTATCCTGGAGAATATGAGTGTAAATCTGAGTGGTGGAAATATCCGCATGACCGAGCATTTCCTGAACCGAACGCAAATCAGCTCCCCGCTCCAGCAAGTGGGCCGCAAAGGCATGCCTCAATGTATGCGGCGAAACACTTGTTTTTATATTGGCTTTTAACGCATATGCCTTGAGAACCTTCCAAAACCCCTGCCGGGTCATCTTGCGTCCCAGACGAGTGATGAACATTTCATGAGAGGTGTTTCCCTTCAACAAAACCCTGCGGGCAATGTCGATATAATCCTGCACCGCCTCTCTGGCGACCGCGCCCAGCGGCACCACACGTTCTTTCGCCCCTTTCCCCATAGACCGGAGGTAGCCGACTTCTAAATCAACATCGCTGATTTTCAAAGAAACCAACTCGGAAACCCTCAGCCCCGTTGCATAAAGAACCTCCAGCATGGCTTTATCACGGACCCCGGACAAGGTTTTCGGGTCGGGACAGGCCAACAGCGCTTCTACTTCGTCCAGACTGATGATACTGGGCAGTTTGCGCCACAGTTTTGGAGACTCCAGTATTTCCGCCGGATTTTCCTGGATGTGGTCCTCGGCGCACAAAAAGTTAAAAAATGATTTCAGGGAAGACAGATACCGGGCCGTGGAACGCGAGTTGCGCCCCTCTTTCAGGCATTTTATCAGGTAAGACCGTATAGTCGTGGAGTCGAACGCCTCAACCGGCCCCTCTCCGGCAGAATCGAGGAATTGAGAAATATCCCGGCGGTAAGCCTCAACCGTATTGGTCGAATAACGTTTTTCGATTTTCAAAAAATCCGTGTAGTTTTTGAGCATATTCTGCATAACAAGATAATAATAACCTATTCAATAGGTTAAATAATATTAAAAAAGTGATTTGGGTAATTCTCTATTATCTGATATCATTGTTAACGTTGGTCCATCCTGCTTTGTTATGAATCCCATGGAAAACCATCGAATTTTCTGCTGACTGTGTCTTCCCACCTGACGC
>CAYPQH010000094.1:0-9208 GCA_964412825.1 uncultured Nitrospinaceae bacterium
AGAATATTGAACTGGATCGCATTGCCCACGGAATAAGACCCGACTCTCTGCTGATATTCCAGTTTTTTACTGATTTCGTGGTTGTCTAAATGGAGAATAACGTCGCCTTGCTTAATCCCCGCCCGATGCGCGGAACTGCCGGGAAAAACCTTGGTCACCAAAACCCCTCGTTGTCGGTCCAGCTTGAAATAGCGGAGCAATTCCGGGGTCATGTCCTGAACGGAAACGCCCAGCCAACCGCGCCGAACTTTGCCGTAACTGATCAAATCCTTGATGATGCGTTTGGCGTTGTCGATGGGAATGGCAAATCCAATGCCCTCCGCCTTCTGATAGATCGCGGTGTTGATACCGATCAACGATCCATTGATATTCAACAACGGTCCGCCACTGTTTCCTGGATTGATGGAGGCGTCGACTTGAATGAAGTCATGGTAAACGACATTTTTTCCGGCTTTGATCGAACGGTTGAGGGCGCTGATGATTCCGGTCGTCACGGTGTGCTGGAGTCCGAACGGGTTGCCGATCGCAACCACCGTCTCACCGATCATCAGATCGTCGGAACGACCCATTTCGACAAACGGCAAGGGTTCTTTGGAGTCGATCTTGATCACCGCCAGGTCCGTTTTCCTGTCCGCCCCCACCAGATGAGCGTCGAACTCGCGTTTATCAGTCAGGGTCACCTTGATCTTGACCGCCTTGCCGATCACGTGTTCATTGGTCAGAATGTACCCGCGTGAATTGATGATGACCCCAGACCCAAGACTCCGGCGTTGCTGATTGAAGTTCGGCATCAAGTCCTGTAAAAACCGATCGAAGATACCATTTCCAAATTGGCCGCCGCCAAAATTCCTGAACGGATTCCTTCGTTTAGGAGGGGCTTCTTCGGTATTTATACTGACCACCATCGGACCGACTTTCTCTATGGCCCGCACCAGAGGGGTTCTCCGATTGGACTCCTGATGCGCGAAACCGAAGGATGCGTTCAGCAAAATAGTTCCCAACAAGAGGAAGCAAGGTAGCGTGGGGTTTTTCATTCTGTAAAATGGCATAAAGAGAAAGTTGACTGAGCTGGCAGACCTGAATCGGTCCGCCAACATTTCAGATAGACGCTTCAGATGAATTTAATAATGGAAGGTTGGAACATTGAAGAAAGTAATGCAAATTGATTTGTTGCTCTGGAAATAGCCGACCCCTTATTTCAAGGGGCCGACTCATGATCCCAAACAAAACCTCAATCAATTTTTACAGCGACGTAGATGGTGGTCCCGCCTCGGCGAACCAGAAACAGCACCGTACTGCCCTTTTTAGCCGCTGATGTGACATGTTTATAATCCGCCACAGTATTGATAGGCGCTCGATTGATTTCCGTTATCACGTCTCCTCTGCGGACCCCCGCTTCACCAGCGGCTCCATCTGGCGTAACATCGGAAACAAGAACTCCGTTCTTGGTGTCCAGCTTGAGGCTCTTCATTAGCTCTGGAGTGATATCCTGCACTTGAAGACCCACAGGATCATTTTTCGCGACCGCTACCACCGATGTGTCTTTGAGAACCTCTATGGTGATATCGAAAACTTTTTCTTTGCCATCGCGGACGACTTTCACTTTCACTGCCCGTCCAGGGACCGTCTTGGCCACAATCTTCGGCAAGGCTTCCATTTCATCAACGGCTTGTTTGTCAAAACTGACAATGACATCACCGCGTTTGATACCGGCTTTAAAGGCAGGGCCGTCTGGAATCACGTCTCCCACCAAAGCTCCCTTGGCGTCTTTCAACCCAAAGGACTTGGCAAGCTCAGGCGTGATCTTTTGGATCATGACTCCCAGCCAACCGCGGGTGACAGTTCCCTTTTCTTTAAGGTCTTTGAGAATGATCTTGGCAATATTGATGGGAATGGCAAAACCGATACCGACATTACCGCCAGAATTCCCGGAAATAATCGCCGTGTTAATGCCAATGACATCGCCTTTGATATTCATCAAAGGTCCGCCGCTGTTGCCGGGGTTGATGGAAGCGTCGGTCTGGATAAATTCATCGTACGGTCCGGCCCCGATGTTACGGCTGAGTGCGCTGACCACGCCCACTGTGACCGTATGACTCAACCCGAAGGGATTGCCGATCGCCATGACCCATTCACCCACTTCTAGATTTTCCGAATCTCCCAATTTTAAAAAAGGAAACGGCTCTTTTCCGCCGTTCTCACGGGAAATTTTGATCAACGCAATGTCGGTTTTGGAATCGGTCCCGATCAGTTCAGCGACATATTCCTTATCGTCTTCCAGAGTGACGGTGATTTCTTCCGCTCCCTCAACCACGTGGTTGTTAGTGAGAATGTAACCCTCGGGGTCGATGAGAAAACCAGAACCTGTACCCCCTTTGGGACGTTGATCTGGACGCTGGCCAAAAAAGCGATCGTAAAAATCCTTGAAAGGATCATTGGGACCGCCCTTTCCCTGTGGTGGTGGTGGAGGACGAAATTGCCGGGTCACCGGCTTGACTTTGGACTTGGAGCTCACGTTGACCACCGCCGGATTCTGCTTTTTGGCGATATCAACAAATAGGTTGCTTGAAAAAGGTACCGTGTCACTGCTCAAAGCAAATGCCTGCCCTAAAAAGGCCACACTTTTATCCACATTTGAGAATGAAACGGGGAAAAGCAAAGCTCCGGTCAGGAGAAAGACGAAGGCGTGTTTGACGATGTTTAAATTCATGTGTGACCTCATAATCCCATCCATAATAATGAAAACGTTTATCCCTTTATCTGTAAGGGCTTTTACCTGCATTTCGTGATGCTTCGTCCATGGAGATCCGTTCTCCACTTAAACCATCATATTAATAGCCTACTAAATACGAAATTAAATTTTTATTAAAGCCCGATTAATTTTTCTTAATGCACTGGCCTTTACACTAGATCCTAATTTTATCGGTCAAACCGGCGTTAAAATTTATATGTACTTTAGATAATTTTACACAAAATACGGCATCAATAAAAGGCCCTCTTAATAAGGGTTTCAAGCGCAACCCTCGACTCTGAAAAATGCAATATTAAAATAGTATAAGGAGCCAAAAACTTTTTTACAACCTTCATTTCCGCAACTAATTTTCCGTCCGAGATTTACTTATTGACTCCAATGATGAGATAACAGATAATTAATCAACAAGTTCTGGGTTCGCCCTGGAAACTCTACCGAGCGGAAAACTTTGAAAACATCCTTCGAAGCACCCTATTTATCGCCCGAACTGACAATTTTTTAAGAAATATTTTATTGAGAGTCGTTTCATCGTCCGCCGATAATATCCAGGTCAGATTTTATGGAGTCATCTGAGTGATTCACTTTTTTCCTCAACTCAGGTATTCCCTCTTAAACAGGTCCAGCAAATGAGTTTTTTTCTAGCCGCCCTGGGATTGATGATGGTGTTTGAAGGCATTCCTTATTTTTGCTTTCCCTCACAGATAAAAGCATTCGCCCGCAGAATCCCTGAAGTGCCTGATAACACTTTGCGGATGATCGGCTTTGCTCTCATGTTGATTGGATTATTAATCGTATATTTTGGGAGGTCCTTAGTTGAAAATGGATAACAAAATAAGCAAACTGATTTTTATTTTAACGACATCTTTTGCGCTTTTTGTCATGTCCGGATGCGCCTTGACCCCGGACAGCGAGGACTCCGCAGATTCCGGAGCGGAATATTCCGAGGTGGCCCACCCTTTCACCGATGTGCCCATCCCGTCCGGATTTTCCGCGGATCGTTCCAAATCTTTTGTTTATGAATCCGGTAGCGGCTCCGTCAAGGTGGGGCGTTTGTACTATTCCGGCTGGCACAAATCCCAGGATGTGGTCAATTATTATCATAACGCCATGGTCAATAAAGGTTGGAAGATGGTCAATGCCATGGAACACGACGGGATGATCTTGAATTACGAGAAAAAAACCCGGGTATGTACGGTCATCGTCACAGACGCGTTGCTGAAAACCCATCTGGAAATTCAAGTGGGTCCAAAATAATTTTGGCATGATGCTATAATTCTTGCTTCTTATTTCTGAGCTTCATGCTGGTGTCGGGCCGGTGATCGTTCAAACCAACGTAGCGCTGAACCAAGTATTAGCGTACGATGGGTTCATGGCTGACCGAATTCTGCATTTTCCTCTTCTACCCCTCCTGCCCCTTCGTGGCAAGAAAGCTAAAAATGATGGGGGATACCGCAGGGGTATTAAGGCAACGGAACGAATATCGCAAACGCCAGCCACCCATTTTTTCTCCGGTGTAGCGGGTTGAATATGTCTGATAAGCGTCCTTTGTCCAGGCAACTCATACTGGATTTTCCTGCGCGCCCCGACTTTAAATTTTCCAACTTTGTAGAGTCGGAGGGGTCCGAGTTCGCGTTGCAGGCGGCCCGGCAAATAGCGTCCTCTTCAGACCTTCCCTACAACTCGCTGTACCTCTATGGCGACAGAAACCTTGGCAAAACGCATCTGTTGATGGCCATCGGCAATGTTGTTTCCACAAACTTTCCTGAAAAAAAAATAATTTTCATCAATGGCCAGGAATTTGTCCGGAAATTTTCAGAAGAAAATGCCGATGAAATCACCAGACTTCTCAACCCGTTGCTCAAGGCCGACTATTTTCTTATGGATGACGTGGATCTGATTTCTGAAAACCCCTCCGCACAGGAAAAGCTGTACCACGTTTACAACACCCTGCTCGAAAATAATAAGAAATCCATTTTTACAGGCCGCAATCGGCCAGAACAGCTTGGCGCCATGGAACCTTATCTGAAATCACGGTTTCAGTGGGGCATGACGGCCCAAATCAAGCCCATCGACGATGGGACCACGGCCAAAATAATCGCAAAGCTTGCAAAAGATGTCGGTCTCAGCATCCCGGAAAAAATCATCGACTATCTGCTAATCCGTATTTCCAGGGATTATACATCCATCAAAACCGCCGTGGATAAGATCAATCGGGAATCATTCTCCCAAAAAAGAAAAGTGACCCTTCCCCTTGCCAAAGGGGCATTGAATCTATCATGATAAAAAAAAATTTCGATGAATATCGCGGCCCTGCTTGATCAGATCGCAGAAGAGTTTCCTCAAGCTCCTGCTGTCATTGTTCCCTGGAAAAATAAAACCTTCAATTTTCAGGAACTAAAGGAGGAAAGTGGCCGACTGGCTGATGGTCTCACTCGGCTGGGAATCGCAAAGGGCGATCGGGTTCTTCTGCTCGTTCCTTTCAGTGTGGATTTCATCACGTTAACGTTCGCTCTTTTTAAAGCGGGGGCCGTCCCGGTTCTGATCGACCCGGGACTGGGAAAAAAAAACACCCTCCAGTGTATCGGGCAAGCCCAACCCAAAAGCATGATAGCCATTCCCAAAGCGCATGTCGCAAAACAGCTGTTTCCAAAACCGTTCAAAAGTATCGAACTCTCCATCACCGTGGGTTGGCACTGGTTTTGGGGCGGTGATACCCTGAACAAAGTTAGAAAACTGGGCAAGAAAATCCTCCCTGCGACAGATAGGGGAGAAAACGATCCAGCGGCCATTCTTTTCACCAGTGGAAGCACAGGACCCTCCAAGGGAGTTGTGTACACCCACGGCATGTTTTGTCATCAGATAGAAGTTTTAAAAAACTGCTTTGGAATCCAGCCGGGAGAAATCGACCTGCCAACGTTCCCTCTCTTTGGCTTGTTCAGCACCTGCATGGGCATGACCTGCGTTCTTCCTGACATGGACTTCACGCAACCGGCACAGGTGAATCCTGAGAAAATAATAAAACCCATACAGGACCATGCCATCACCAACAGCTTTGGGTCCCCGGCGCTTTGGAATACCGTGAGCAAGCATTGTATCCGCAAAAAAGTTCGCTTGCCCTCCCTGAAACGAATCCTGATGGCCGGGGCTCCGGTGCCGGGAAATATGCTCAAACGGTTTGACAAAATTCTCGACGATTCTGCGGACATTCATACCCCTTACGGGGCGACCGAGGCCCTTCCGGTCACTTCTATAAGCAGAAAAATGATTTTGCAGGAAACCTGGGGGAAAACCCAACGGGGCATGGGCATCTGCGTGGGCCTTCCGGTTCCCGGCATTGCGCTTAAAATCATAAAAATTTCCGATGCTCCTATTCAGCATTGGGACCCTGATTTGGAACAATCTCCATTTGAAGTGGGAGAAATCGTGGTCCAGGGCCCCTGGGTCACCCGCAAATATTTTAACGCTCCAAACAATGCCAACCAACTCGCCAAAATCGCCGATGGTGACGACTCCTGGCACAGAATGGGGGATTTAGGGTGGCTGGACGAACAAGGACGACTATGGTTTTGTGGAAGAAAGGGACAGCGCGTGATCACAAAATCAGAAACCCTTTACACTCTGCCTTGCGAGGCCATTTTCAATACCCATCCAAAGGTCAAACGTTCGGCTCTGGTGGGTGTGGGAGAAAAAGGCAACCAGGAAGCTGTGATCGTTGTGGAACCTGAGGATCAGGATTTAATAAACGCCTCCGATGAACAGGAAGCCCTCATCCAGGAGCTTCTTGAACTGGGAAAGAGTTTCCCGCACACGGAGAAAATAAAGTTTTTTCTCATGCACCCGGAATTCCCTGTGGACATTCGCCACAACGCGAAAATTTTCCGCGAACAACTGGCTGACTGGGCCGAAGAAAAAGTGACTGAATGAACCAGAGATCTCTCAAAAACCTTTTAATACCCAACAGCCCGGCAAAGGCATTGTTCGCTGTATTTTTCATCGCCTTGGCCTTCAGGCTTTGGGGCGTGACCAATCCTCTGCTCGATTTTCATAGCTGGCGGCAGACGCTGACCGCCACCATCGCCATGAATTTTTATGCGGGAGATATGAACCTCTTCCGTCCTGCAACGAATTGGGCCAGGGAATACTATGAATTCGAGTTTCAAATTTATCCCTACCTCGTGGCCCTGCTTTACAAAATTTTTGGCTTCCATGACATCCTGGGCCGACTGGTTGCAATCGCGTTTTCCATGGGAACGGTCGGCATGCTGTATCTATTGGGGAAAAGATATTACGACGCCACTACAGGCCTGATTGCGGCAGGCATTTTTGCCATATTGCCCATGTCCGTTTACTACACGCGGACTTTCATGCCCGAATCGGCCATGCTGTTTTTCTCCGTCGCCATGCTTTATTTCTTCACCCGGTGGCTGGACAACGGAACCTGGAAGAACTTTCTACTCGCTTCGCTGGTCACCGCCCTCACTTTTCTCATCAAACTGCCCACGCTCTATATGGGAGGGCCGCTTTTATTTCTGGCGTGCTTGAAATTCCGCAAGAAAATTTTCGCTCAATACAAATTGTATTTGTTTGTCGTTCTGATCCTCGTTCCCCCTTTTTTGTGGTACAGCCACATGGCCGAGTTGCACGCGCAAACCCATCAGGGCGAGAGCATCTGGCTCGACAATGACAAACTGGCGAACGCGGGGATTCTTTTTGACATCAAGTTTTACAAACTGATTTTCTGGACCCGGCTGGTGGAAAAAATGTTCGCCTTCACCGCGTTTCCGTTTTTGATCCTGGGATTGGTTGCGAAAGTCGAGCGTAAAGAGCAGTATCTTTTTCACATCTGGTTTTTTTCGGTCTGCGCTTATTTTCTAATCGTGGCGGTGGGAAACAAGGTCCATGAATATTATCAACTCCCCATTATTCCTGTGGGCGCGATCTTCATCGGGCACTTTTTGGCGAAATTCTTTAAAGCCCATCCGAATCCTGAGGATTGGAAACGGGACATCAAGGTCGGCCTGGTACTGCTCATGATCGTCTTCATTCCCATTCATTCCATTTACAAATTAAATAAACGGTTGAATTTTAACCGGAATTACATGGTCATCGGGGAACAAATAAAGCAGAACACCGGAAAAAGCGATCGCATTCTTTTACAGGAGGTGGGTGAAGACAGGCCGCATACTTTCTATTACAGCGACCGCAAGGGCTGGACATTGGGATATCGCCAAAACTTAAGCCCCCAGGATATCGACCAATACATCGCAAAGGGAGCGGCCTTTTATGCCATGGCAGTTTTGGACCTTGAAAAAATAAACAAAGAGCTGTTCGATTATCTATCCAACACCCATCAATTGCTGGTCCGGGGCCCCCTCATCACTCTGTTCAAGTTGAATCGTCCAAGTTGAGCCTGGACGTGCGATGAGTTTTGAAGAATCAATCGTTTCCCTGCAATCCCCCCAGACTCGTGTACCCCTTGGCATGAAGACAAGGGAAAGGATATCACAAGCACAGCGAGCCTAGTGGAGTCAAAATCGCATGGCAAAATCCAGGCCGACTTCCCTTTTGGATATTCTGGGATAGATGGTGTAATGCCTGCCTTTTTTGTCGCTGTGGAGTTTTATAAGGGTCTTGGCTATAAAATAACCCAACACTCCGCCAGCAAACACATCCGATGCCCAGTGTTTGTTGTCACTCAATCGCGATAACCCCGTCAAGGTGGCCAGACCATAAGCCACAGGAGGAACCCACGGATTATTTTCGTATTCCGACGCCAATACAGTCGCGATGGCAAACGCCGATGAGGTGTGCCCGGAAACAAACGAAACATCATTGAGACCAAATCCATTCCATTCCCTGGAGTTTCGGGCCGACTGCGGACGGACTCTTCCCGTAGAAAATTTCAGGGCAAAGGTGAATATGCCGGTCACCGCAAAACTTTCGATGCTCAGCAGGGCGACCCGCTTGGCTTTTTTATTCTTGGTAAAATGGCCAAAAGCGTAAAAAGCCATCAGACTGGGAAAAGTGTACCCTCCGTTACCAAAAGGTTCCAATACGGTCGAGATATTATCGGTGGTCCCATTGCGGTTATTCTGAATAAGACTCTGGATTTCGTCGTCGAGCGCAAAAAACACGCCCGTCACTCCCAACGCCAGCGAAGCCTTGAGCCAATCCGCCGACTTCCATCCCAAGGGAGAAAGGAGAATATATTTTGTGTCGGAAAAAATATTGAGAAAATAATCCGTATTCAATTCCAGATCGGAACGGGAATTGGAAGAGTCGGAAGTTTTTCGGGCGGATGGCTTTCTTTTGGTCCTTTTCGCTAAAGTAGTGTTCTCAGTAAAACACTCCTCGCCGCATATTACTCGCCGCTCTTTTTTTAACGGCATCGATGCAGGAAGGTTGGAGAAAAAGTATTCCGGCGACTTCTTGGAACCCAAAGATTCCGCATGGCTT